>JAUHYM010000078.1 GCA_030426515.1 Actinomycetes bacterium | reverse complement strand
GCGACCGAGGCGGCGTTGATCGCGAACGCGAACAGGAGCAGCCACAGCTCGCGGTTGCGCAGGCGCTGCGGCACCCGCATCTTGCGCAGCGCCCGCACCACCGAGGTGTCGGTCTGGGGTTCGACGGGCGCGGTCATCCTCCGGCCTCCGTCGATGCGCGCAGACGGCCGACGATCGCCTGCGCGTCGGCGAGCGAGGACGCGCTGATCGTCTGCTCGACGGCGGTGCGCTCGAACTCCGCGAGGTCGTCGAGTGCGACATTCGTGTCGAGATAGGGGGTCGACAGCGGGATGGGCCCGAGATTCTGCTGGACGCCGCGGTAGATGACCACGGTGTCTTCGTCGGCGCCGACGAAGAAGCGCGTCTGCGTCCAGTTGTAGCCGACGACCAGCGAGGCCGCGATCGCGGCGAGCACGACGATCAGCCCGACGAACCACCAGATCCGGCGACGCAGCGCGCGTCGGCGGTCCTCCTCGATCAGCTCCTCGAGGAACTCCGGAGCGGGCTCGAAGTGCGTCGGCTCGTTCGCGGCCTGCCGATTGGGGTGCAGCCAGCTGCTGCGGCCGGGGCGGGTGGCGGGAACCTCGACGCTGGCGGGCGTGGACGCGGCGCCCACGACGGTGGGCGTTCCCGAGACGACGGGATGCTGCCCGCCGACGTCGACGAGCACGACAGTGACGTTGTCGGGCGCTCCGCCGTCGAGGGCCTGCTTGAGGAGGATGTCGGCCGTGCGACCCGGCGCGTGCCCGGCGCCGAGCGCCTTCGCGGTGTGCGCGTCGTCGACCACGCCCGACAGTCCGTCCGAGCACAGCAGCCAGCGGTCGCCGTCCTCGGTCGGCATGATGAACGTGTCGACCTCGGGGTCGGGGTCCATGTCGCCCAGCACGCGCATGAGCACCGAGCGCCGCGGGTGGTAGCGGGCCTCCTCCGGCGTGATCCGGCCGCTGTCGACCAGTCGTTGCACGAACGTGTGGTCGGTGGTGATCTGGGTGAGCGCGCCGTCGCGGTACAGGTAGATGCGCGAGTCGCCGATGTGGGCGATGACCGCCTGGTCGTCGACCATCATCAGCGCCGACAGTGTGGTGCCCATTCCGCCGAGCTCCGGTCGGCGCCCGACGGCATCCGTGAGGTCGGCGGCGGCATCCACGATCGACGTCCGCAGGGCGCGCTCGGCCTCGGCCGACGAGGTGAAGGGGTGGTCGAGGCCGCGTACCCGCTCGATCGCCATCGACGAGGCGACATCACCGCCGGCGTGGCCGCCCATGCCGTCGGCGACGACGAACAGGTTGGATCCGGCGTACCCGGAGTCCTGGTTGTTGGAGCGCACCTTGCCGGTGTGCGAGATCGCGACGCTCGAGCCCTGGAAGACCATCGGGACAGACGACTACTTCCGCAGTTCGAAGGTGGTCGCGCCCACCTTGATCGGGGCGCCCAGACGCACGGGCACCGATCCCGTCAGGCGCTGGCCGTCATGCCAGGTGCCGTTGGTGGAATCCAGGTCCTGGATCATCCACTGATCGCCCCGCAGCACGAGGCGGGCGTGCTGGCTGGAGGTGTAGTCGTCGCGGATCACCAGACCCGCCTCGCTGGAGCGGCCGATGGTGAGCGACTCGTTGCCGAGGGGGATCTCCAGACCCGCCTTGGGGCCCGAGGTGATGACGATGCGGCTGGCGGATCCCGTGGTCGCGAGCGTCGACCGGCCCGTCGACGCCGTCGGGGCAGCGGCGGGCGCGGGGGCGCTGCCCCCGCCGGCGGCGGCCGCCTCGGGCATCTTCCGCGCCTTCGTGCCGAACAGGTCCGCGCGCAGCGCGTAGACGACCGCGAAGACGAAGAACCACATCAGCACGAGGAAGCCGATCTTCAGCAGCAGCAGGGTCAGCTCGCTCACGAGGCGTCACCGCCCTTGCGGAAGTCGAACACCTGCGTCGCGTCGGGCAGCTCGGGCTTGGGGGGAGCCGCCTCGGGAACGACGCGGAAGACGATGTCGGTGCGTCCGATGCGGATGGTCTGGTCGGAGGTGAGCGGCGCCTGCGTGATCTTCGCGCCGTCCAGCCGTGACCCGTTGGTCGAACCGAGGTCGCGCACCATGCCGTGCTCGCCGTCCCACAGCACCTCGACGTGTCGCCGACTCGTGCCGGCATCGGCGATCGTGATGTCGGCGTCGCTGCCGCGCCCGATCACGGTGCGGCTCTTGGTCAGCGTGTGGCGCGTGCCGTCGATGTCCACCACGGCGCGCCACGAGACCGTGCCGGCGGCGGTGCCCGAGTCGACGCGGATCGTCCCGGTCGAGACGGCCTCGTCGCGCCGGATGCCGATGCTCACGGGGCCCGCGAAGCTGTACCCCTGCGCCTTCGCGTGCGTGCGGACGATGGTGTCGAGCTCCTGCGTCAGCGTGTCGCCCAGCGACTGCATGCGGCCGTAGTCGTCGGGAGAGAGCCGCACCGTCAGCGAGTTGGGCGCGAGGATGCGATCGCGTGAGACGACGGCGGCGCGCGTGTCGATCTCGCGACGCAGGGCGGAGGCGATCTCGACAGGCTGGATGCCGCTGCGGAAGGTCTTCGCGAACGCGCCGTTGACGGCGCGCTCGAGGCCCTTCTCGAAGCTGTCAAGTAGTCCCACGGGTCTCCTCGGACGGGGGTCTGGTCGGGGCGACCGTACGGCCATGCTAGTCGGCGTGTCGGTTCACGCCCAGATTGGGCGCCCTCGGGACCCTACCCAGGCCCCTCTCCGGGCGATTTCTGCCGGCGCGGTGTGGCGTGATATTCTCGGCAGGTTGAGTCAGTGACTTCGGTCGCCGACCTGCGCGAGTGGCGGAATAGGCAGACGCGCTGGCTTCAGGTGCCAGTGCCCGAAAGGGCGTGGGGGTTCAACTCCCCCCTCGCGCACAGCGAAGACAGACCCCCGACCAGGGATGATCCGGTCGGGGGTCTTCTCTTTTCGCGGCGGGCGCGCAGCCTCACATCGGCTTCGGCACGACGATGCCGTGCTGCTCGCGCACGACGCGCTCGGCACCCGCGGCATCGCGTGCGGCGGCAGCCGTCCGCAGCTCGCGATAGGTGCGCGTGCGCTCGGCGACATCGGTGAGGTGGGGTGGCCAGGAGCGCACCGCCCGCTGGAAGTACAGCCCGGCCTCCTGCATCACCTGCAGGTAGACGCGGTTCCCGCTGGTCTGGGCGACGTGCGTGTAGAGTGCGGCGCTGGCCTGCGTGAGCACGGCCGCGTCATCGGACTCCGACGCGGCCACGACGTCGTCGAGCAGGACGAGCAGCTGGGCGAGCTCGTCGTCGGTGCAGCGCTCCAGCGCCATCCGCAGACCGATGCCCACCGCGTAGACGAGGTACTCGTGCGTTTCGATGAGCGCCTGCGGGTCGGGCTGCGAGACACGCGTGTACCGGCTCGCCGACACCTCGACCATGCCCGTCCGCTCCAGTCGCTGCAGCGCTTCGCGCACCGGCGTGCGAGAGACCCCCAGGGCGGTCGCGACGTCGACATCGCGCAGATTCTGCCCCGGAGCGAGGGTGCCGTCGCGGATCGCGGCGCCCAGCACGTCATACACCTCGTCGGCCAGAGGACGGCCGGTGGCGTGCAGGGGCGCGAGGGGAAGATCCGACATCATCAGCGCCTCGATTGTATGACCTCGCCCGGCGCGGCGGGCATCCCGTGACTCCCGGCGGACTCTCGGCCTGATCTGCGGTATATCGGTTAGCCTGATCGAGCCGCGTCTCGGCGTGGCCTATCCGGGGGGATCCGTCCGACGCCCGGGCCGCGGGCTCTGGACCCGGCCCGGGCGTCGAATGGGAGCGGAGACACCCCCGTTCGCGAGGCATCCGGGCGTGAAACGGAGCGCAACAATACGGTGACGTTCCTTGCGGATCAGGGGATCGGGCCCGCCGTGGACTAGCGTGAGACGTGCAATCACGCGCGTTCTGCGCGCATCCCCCATCAAGATCGGCAATTCATGACCAGCACCGGCACCGTCAAGTGGTTCAACGCGGAGAAGGGATTCGGCTTCATCGCACCCGACGACGGCGGCGCAGACGTGTTCGCGCACTACTCCGCCATCGAGTCCTCCGGATACCGCACCCTCGAAGAGAACCAGCGCGTCGAGTTCGAGACCGCAGAGGGCCCGAAGGGCCTTCAGGCCGCGAACATCCGCGCCGTCTGACCCAGACTCACTCCCCCGGTCCGGCCGCGGCGTCCCCTGCGGCGGCGAGAGCACGTCGTGCGGTCGCCAGCGCGCCGGCCGGGTCGGAGGCGCTGCGGGCGGCACCGAGGTGCCGCTCCGCCTCCCAGACGGCGGCGCGAGCCTGCGCTGACGGCGTCGACCGCAGCGCCTGAGCCTCGGCGTGCACCACCAGGATGCGCGCGGCGGCGAGGGTTCCGGCCAATGCCAGGCGCGCCGCACGTGTGCGCTGCTGTGCGGTCCGGGTGCCCTCGAGCACCTCGTCGATCCGCTCCTGCACGCGCGCGACCGCCACGACGGTCTGCGTCGGTCTGCGCGACGCCTCCTCGTCGAGCGCGCCGACGTCCACACGAGCTCGGTCTATGCGGTCGCGCCGGCGCACCTCCTGCACCGGGTCCAGCGTCTCCCGCAGGCGCAGCGCCTGCTGCAGGGTGGCCTGCACCGCGCTGATCTCGCCGTCGACCGCCGCCGCCGACTGGATCACCAGGCGGTACGACTCGTCGACGACACGGAACGCTCGATCTGCCTGCCGCATGGCGTGGTCGACCGACGCAAGGTCGAGCCCGTCGCCCCGGGCCTGCGCCACCTCCGCGGCATCGAGCGCTGCGGCTGCCTGCTCGGCAGCGGCGATTGCGGCCGCGGCGCCCTCGGCCGCATCCGCGCATTCGCGCTCGTCGAATCGCGCGCGCAGATCGGCGACAAGAGCCGTCGGGTCGCCCATGCGACCGTGCAGGGACGCCAGCCGCTCCCGCGCATCCGCGAGGCGGTCCGAGGCCACCACGCTCTCGCGGTCGTGCCGGTGGGCTGCCGCGGCGCGGGCGAGCGTGTCGAGCACGGCGGTCGCCCGCCCGGTGATCCGCTCGGCGGCGTGGGCGCGCGCCGTCGGCTGCAGGTCGCCGGTCACCGCTTCCCGGTACTCGCCGTACAGCTCGTCGCGAGCGTGCTGCGCGGTCATGCGCGCGCGCCGCACGGTCGGCGTCGCGGGCCGGGGCCCCACGGTGAGATCGAGGTCGTCGAGCGCTGCGTCGAGCGCGACCAGCCGATCGCCGGCCTGCGCGAGCCGTTCGGCGGCGCGCGCCTGCGCCCGGGGTCCACGCCGCGCACGCCGCAGCGCCCACACCGTGACCGCCAGCGCGAGGGCCAGCAGAACGAACGCGACGATGGGAAGAGCGGCCAGCAGGACGGCTTCGCTCAGCAGCTCAGGCATCGCCGCCGGTCAGCAGCACGAGCTCGCGCAGCTGCGCGGCATCCTCGACGACGGCCTGGGCGCCCTCGGCCTCGTGCGGCCAGCTGAACCCCCAGCGGACGAAGATCACGGGCACGTCGTGCGCCGCTCCCCCGGTGATGTCGTGATGCCGGTCGCCGATGAGCACCGGGCGGGATGTCTCCACCTCGGCCACCCGCAGGCGGCGCAGCGCTTCGGCGACGATGTCCGACTTGGTCGCGAGCGTCCGCTCGTCGGCCGAGGCACCCACGATCGCGGTGAAGAACGGTGTCAGTCCGAAGTGGTCGGTGAGGGCGAGAACCTGCGACTCGGGCTTCGAGCTCGCGATGGCCTGGGGGACGCCGGCGTCGTACAGGTCGCGGATCAGGTCCGCGACCCCCGGGAACAGGCGCACGCCGGTCGTGTAGTCCTTGGTGAGCGATCGGTAGAAGGTCACCGCGTCGGCCGCCTGGTCCGGTGTCATCCCCAGTTGCGCCTGGAACGACTCGAACATCGGGGGTCCGATCCAGTGCACAAGCTCTGCGCGCGAGATCTCGGGGTGCCCGAAGTGGCGCATGGTGATGCCCAGGCGCTCCAAGATGCCGTCAGAGGCATCGACGATCGTTCCGTCGACGTCCCACAGGACTGGTGACCAGGGTGAGCGCGGCGTCGACATGTCTCTAACGCTACACAGCGTGCGCGCGAGGCTCAGAACAGACGCGGCGCCCCCGACTCGATGCCCTTCATCTCGTCGTAGTCGAGTGTCACACAGCGGATGCCGCGGTCGGCCGCCAGCACGCGGGCCTGGGGTTTGATCTCCTGCGCGGCGAACACGCCGGTCACCGGCGACAGATGCGGGTCGCGGTCGAGCAGGGCGAGGTAGCGGGTCAGCTGCTCGACGCCGTCGATGTCGCCGCGGCGCTTCACCTCGACGGCGATCGTGCCGCCGTCGGGGTCGCGCAGCAGCAGGTCGACCGGCCCGATCGCGGTGGGGAACTCGCGTCTCACGAGGGTCAGCCCCTCCCCCACCAGACCGACCTGCTCGGCCAGCAGCCGCTGCAGGTCGGCTTCGACGCCGTCCTTCTGCAGTCCTGGGTCCACCCCCAGCTCGTGCGAGGAGTCATGCAGGATCTCCTCGATGCGCACCACGAGGCTGTCGCCGGACTTGCCGTGGACGACTCGCCACTGCTCGACGATGCCCGCGGCCGCGGCATCCTCGTCGGGCTCTTCGACCGTCAGGGTGCAGGGCGGGCTCATCCAGTTCAGCGGCTTGTACGAGCCGCCGTCCGAGTGCACGAGCAGACTCCCGTCTCCCTTGTGCACGAGCAGGCGCGTGGCGGGCGGCAGGTGGGCGTTGAGTCGACCGGCGTAGTCGACGGAGCAGCGGGCGATGACAAGACGCACCCGACGAGCCTAATCCGCCGATCTCGTCCCGTCGGCGCGGTCCGCGTCGTGCGGCGGCCCTGCGCCGACCGTCGACCCCGCGATCGGGCGGGCCGCCGAGGCGGCGAGTCCCGACGCGATGGCCAGCGCGACGAGGATGTAGAGCGTGTTGAGCAGCCCGATCTGCTCGCTGATGAAGCCCAGCAGCGGCGGGCCGCCGAGGAAGGCGACATAGCCGATCGTGGCAGCGGCGCTCACGCGGGCCGCGGCGTGAGCGGGATCGTCGGCCGCCGCCGACATGCCCAGCGGGAAGCCGAGCGACGTGCCGGCACCCCACAGCGCCGCGCCCACGAAGACGAGCGGGGTCGTCGGCGCGAGGATGAACAGCAGGAGCCCGCCGGCGGCCAGCACCGCGAGCACGCGGAGGGTCGCGACGCGGCCGAAGCGATCGACCAGGGGGCCGCCGAGCACGCGGACGACCGTCATGCTCACCGAGAACACGGTCAGCCCCAGCGCGCCCAGCGCCTCGGTGGTGCCGTGACCGTCGACCATCCCGAGTGCCAGCCAGTCGTTGGCTCCGCCTTCGGCGAAGGCCATCCCGAGCATGATGACGCCCAGCGCATAGGTGCGCGGCTCGCGCCAGGCCGACAGCGACGTCTTCAGGCGCTCCTTCCAGTGCGGGCGGTCGGCGAGGGCGTCCTCGTCGCCGGTGATCTCGCGGCGGGGCACGTTCGCGATGGCGACGAGCGCGATCACGACGATCAGCGCGGCGACCACCAGCGCGTGGACGAGGACGCTGACCTGCCAGCCGGCGGCGAGGGCGCCCAGGCCCGCGCCGATGACCGTGCCGAACGAGAAGAAGGCGTGGAACAGCGGCAGGATCGTCTTCTCTGTCGTCTTCTCGATCGCCGCGCCCTCGACATTCATCATCACGTCGACCGCGCCGTTGCCGAGCCCGAACAGCACGAGGCCGGTCACCACGATGCCGAACGAGCCGAGCGCGTCGGTGCCGACGCCGACCACCGCGACGCCCGAGGCGAACACGATCATCGCGCCGAGCATCCCGCGGCGGGCACCGAACCGGGCGAGGATGACGTTCGACAGCGACAGACCCAGGATCGAGGCGATCCCCGCCCCGAGGAGCAGTCCGCCGATGCTCGTGTTGCTCACGCCGAGCTCGGCCTTGATCGCGGGGACACGCGATGCCCACGTGGCCACGCTCAGGCCGCTGGCGAAGAAGATCGCGAAGATCGCCGTGCGCCACCGAGCCACCTGCGAACGGGTCAGGGTGTCATCCACCCGAGCAGTGTATCCGAATCGATTCGATCGTTGTGCTCGAGGGCGACTACCATCGGGAGGATGACACCGCGAAAGCCCACGATCACCGATCTGGCGCGCGCGGCCGGCGTCTCGCCGTCGACCGCGTCGATCGTGTTCAGCGGCAAGGCGCCCGTCACCGAGGCGACGCGCAGCCGGGTGCTCGCCGCCGCCGAGAAACTGGGCTACACCGGGCCCGACCCGCGCGCGGCGTCGCTCCGGCGCGGCCGCAGCGGCATCGTCGGCGTCGTCTTCGACGAGCCGCTGCGCGGCGCGTTCGCCGACCCGGTGCAGACCCTCATGATGGACGGGCTCGCCGACGCGGTGGCCCCCGAGGGTGCGGCACTGCTGCTGCTGCGCGACGGCGTCGGGGCGCCGGGCGGTCCGACGCTCACCACCGCGCCGATCGACGCCGCGGTGCTCGTCGGATGCAGCGGTTCGATGCGCGCGTCGCTCGAGGTCGTGCAGGCTCGCGGGATCCCGGTGGTGGTCATCGAGGGCGATGCGGGCGAGGGCGTGCTGCGGATCGGCCTCGACAACCGCGCCGCCCAGCGGCGGGCTGCCGAGCACCTGCGCGACCTCGGTCACACCGATGTCGTCATGCTCGCGCTGCCTCAGGACGCGCGCCGGGAGGCCGGGTGGACCACGCCCGAGAGCGAGGCCGCGATCACGATCGACGTCACGCGCGATCGGCTGGCAGGGCTCCGCGACGTGTTCCCGTCGGCGCGCGCGTACGCCGCGACCGGCAGCTTCATCGACGCCGGCGTCGAGGCGGCGCGACAGATCCTGGCCGCGCACCGACCCACCGCGATCGTCGCGCAGAGCGACCTGCTCGCCGCCGGCGCCGTGCGCGCCGCGGAAGAGCTCGGGATGCGGGTGCCCGAGGACCTGAGCGTCACCGGGTTCGACGGTGTGGTCGTCGACGGCCTGGGGGAGCGCCGCCTGACCACACTCGAACAGCTCGCTGCGCAGAAGGGCCGCGCGGCCGGCGACGCGGTCGCCGCGATGCTCGCCGGGCGCGATCCTGCTCCGGTCGAGCTGACCTGCCGATTCCGTCGGGGCGATACGACAGGACCCCCGCGCGCCGACTGACACCACGCGCCCCGACCGATCGACGGTGATCTGCGTCGGGGGCGCACCCGCAGGCCCCGGTCGCCGGTAGACTGGCCGGACCATCGCCCGCCTGAGCCGCACACCGGCCGACGAGCCCCCGGGGGGTCCCCTTGCTGATCCTCCTCGCTGCGTTCGCGGTGGTGCCGATCCTCATCCCGTTCGCCGTGCGCGCGTGGGGCCCGCGGGCGTTCCTGGTCGCCGCAGTGCTCCCGGTCATCGCCTTCGTCGATGCCGCGCGCCGCGCTCCGGAGATCCTCGCGGGAGACGTGCCGTTCGAGGAATACGTCTGGATCCCCTCCCTGGGGATCAACCTGTCGATGCGGATGGACGCGCTCGGCTGGATCATGACGCTCATCGTCACCGGGGTCGGCGCGCTGGTGATGTTCTACTGCCGCTGGTACTTCCGCGACGGGGGAGAGGGCCTCGGTCAGTTCGCCGCGGTGCTGCTCGCCTTCGCGGGGGCGATGTACGGTCTCGTCCTCACCGACGACCTCGTCGTGCTGGTGATGTTCTGGGAGGCCACCAGCGTCCTGTCGTACCTGCTCATCGGGTACTACCACCGCCGCGCACCCAGTCGCCGCGCCGCGCTCCAGGCGCTGCTGGTGACGACACTGGGCGGCCTGGTCATGCTGATCGGCGTGGTGCTCCTCGTCGTGCAGACCGGCACCTCCAGCATCTCCGAGATGCTCGCGCTCGCGCCCACCGGCGTCGTCGTCGACATCGCGCTGCTGCTGGTCCTCGTGGGCGCGCTGAGCAAGTCGGCGATCTTCCCGTTCCACTTCTGGCTCCCCGGCGCCATGGCCGCCCCGACGCCCGTGAGCGCCTACCTGCACGCGGCGGCGATGGTCAAGGCGGGCGTCTACCTCATCGCCCGGCTGGCGCCGGTGTTCGCCTTCGCCCCCACCTGGCGCCCGGTCGTCATCCTGCTGGGCGGCTTCACGATGCTGCTCGGGGGTGTCCAGGCGCTGCGCGAGGCCGACCTCAAGCGCGTCCTCGCGTTCGGCACCGTGAGTCAGCTCGGCATGCTGACGGTCGTGCTCGGCTACGGCACGAGGGATGCCGCGCTCGCAGGCCTCGCGCTGCTGCTGGCGCACGCGCTGTTCAAGTCCTGCCTGTTCCTCATCGTCGGCGTCATCGATCACCAGGTGGGGACACGCGACATCGCCAAGCTCAGCGGCCTGGGGCGCGGAGCCCCGGTGCTGGCGACCAGCGCGGTGATCGCGATCTGCTCGATGGCCGGCATCGCCCCCACCCTCGGCTTCGTCGCGAAGGAAGGCGCGCTCACCGCCCTTCTCGAGGACGCGCAGGCGGGCGCCGTGTGGGGGGTCATCGCGCTCTCGGTGGTCGCCG
>JAUHYM010000077.1 GCA_030426515.1 Actinomycetes bacterium | reverse complement strand
TCAGCGTGTCGCGCAGGGTGGCCAGGCGCTCTTTCGACGCGTCGTCCTTCTCCTTCTTCAGCGCGAGCTCCTCGAGCTTCAGCCGGTCGACGTGACGGCGCAGCTCGTCGATCTCGAGCGGCGCCGAGTCGATCTCCATCCGCAGCCGGGACGCCGCCTCGTCAATGAGGTCGATCGCCTTGTCGGGCAGCTGGCGGCTGGGGATATAGCGGTGCGACAGGGATGCCGCGGCCACGAGCGCCCCGTCGGCGATGGCGACCTTGTGGTGGGCCTCGTAGCGCTCCTTGAGCCCGCGCAGGATCGCCACGGTGTCTTCGACGCTGGGCTCGCCCACGTACACCTGCTGGAAGCGGCGCTCCAGCGCGGCATCCTTCTCGATGAACTCGCGGTACTCGTTGAGGGTGGTGGCGCCGATGAGGCGCAGCTCACCGCGGGCGAGCATGGGCTTGAGCATGTTGGATGCCGCGACGGAGCCTTCGCCGCCGCCGGCGCCCATGAGCACGTGCAGCTCGTCGATGAACGTGATGATCTGCCCGTCGGACTCGGTGATCTCCTTGAGCACGCTCTTGAGCCGCTCCTCGAACTGGCCGCGGTACATGGCCCCGGCGACCAGCGCCGAGATGTCGAGGGTGACCAGCTGCTTGTCCTTGAGGCTCTCGGCGACATCGCCGGCGACGATGCGCTGGGCGAGGCCTTCGACGACGGCGGTCTTGCCGACGCCGGGCTCGCCGATGAGCACCGGGTTGTTCTTGGTGCGTCGGGTCAGCACCTGGCTGACGCGACGGATCTCGGCGTCACGCCCGATGACCGGGTCGAGCTTTCCCTGCTGGGCGCGCTCGGTGAGATTGATCCCGAACTGCTCGAGGGCGCTCTGCTGCTCCTCCTGCCCGGGCTGCGGGGTGGTGTTCATGCGTTCTCCTGTGGGGTGAAAGTAAACCTGAGTCGAGTTGACTCAAGTTTAGCGCATGCGGCGCGAGATCGGGATGCCGCGGCGACCTCCTCGGGCGAACTCCCAGGTGGACCGGTCCATCGTGGACGGTCGCGTGCCGCCGCTAGAGTTCAGGATCATGGAGACCCTGGACAGCAGCGATGTGGGCGTGCTGATCGCCTTCGCCATCATCCTCGTCATCGACGTGGTCGCGCTCATCGTGATCCCACAGCGGCGGAAGCCGACCGCGGCCATGGCGTGGCTGCTGCTCATCGTGCTGCTCCCCCTGATCGGCATCGGGCTGTACCTGCTCATCGGCAACATCCGTCTCCCGAAGGCGCGCCGCGAGGAGCAGGCGCGGATCGACGGACTGATCCGCGATCGCGCCCAGGCCACGGGCGCCGCCGTCGACCACAGCGACTACCCCCGATGGCAGCAGCGGGTGGTCGAGCAGAACGAGACGCTCACCAGCATCCCCGCCGTCGACGGCAACCGCACCCATCTCATCGACGACTACGCCGGGTCGATCGGCGCCATGGCCGAGGCGATCGCGACCGCGGAGCGCTTCGTCCACGTCGAGTTCTACATCGTCGCGTGGGATGACACGACCCGGCCCTTCTTCGCGGCGATGGAGAAAGCCGTCGCCCAGGGCGCCACCGTGCGCCTGCTCGCCGACTACGTCGCCTCACGCAAGGTCGCCGACTGGAAGAAGACCTTCGCCGAGCTCGACCGCATCGGAGTGCAGTGGGAGTGGATGCTGCCGGTGCGACCCCTGAAGGGCCAGTACCAGCGCCCCGACCTGCGCAACCACCGCAAGCTCGTCGTCGTCGACGGCCGCATCGCCTTCGTCGGATCGCAGAACCTCATCGACCGCAGCTACAACGCGCCCAAGAACATCAAGCGCGGCCTGAAGTGGCAGGAGCTGATGACCTCGCTCGAGGGGCCGGCGGTCGCCGCGGTCAACACGGTGTTCCTGTCGGACTGGCTCATCGAGACCGGCGAGCAGCTCGAGGCCGAGCAGGTCAGCGCCGCCGACCTCGCCCCCGCCGGCGACCTGGTGTGCCAGCTCGTGCCGAGCGGCCCCGGGTACACGACCGAGAACAACCTGCGCCTGTTCCTCTCGCTCATCCACGGTGCGACCGAGAAGGTCATTCTCACGAGTCCCTACTTCGTCCCCGACGAGGCGATGGTCTACGCCATCACGACCGCGTGTCAGCGGGGCCTCGACGTGCAGCTGTTCGTCTCGGAGATCGGCGACCAGTGGCTGGTCTATCACGCACAGCGCTCGTACTACCAGACGCTGCTCGAAGCCGGCGTCCGCATCTTCCTCTACCCGGCGCCGTACGTGCTGCACGCCAAGCACTTCTCGATCGACGACGACCTCGCCGTCATCGGATCCAGCAACATGGACATCCGCTCCTTCAGCCTCAACATGGAGGTCTCGATGATGGTGCGGGGCGAGTCGTTCGTCGCCGACATGCGCGCGATCGAGCAGAAGTATCGGGATGCCGGCCGCGAGCTCACTCTCGCCGAGTGGCGGAACGAGCCGCGCACAGCGACGTTCATGGACGGAGTCGCGCGCCTCATGTCGGCGCTCACCTGATCCCGGCGGGCTCTATGCGACGCTGGGCACGGGCTGCGCCGCGTCGTCCAGGTCCGCAGCCGCGGCATCCCGCCCGTCGGCCAGCGCGAAGCGCGCCCGGTAGGCGGTCGGGCTGATGCCCAGCGCTCGGGAGAAGTTCTGGCGCAGCACCGCCGCCGACCCGAACCCGCAGTCCTCGGCGATCCGATCGATCGCCCAGTCGGTCTGCTCGAGCAGACGCTGCGCAAGGATGATGCGCTGACGGCCCAGCCACGCCGCCGGCGTCGTGCCGTAGTCGGCCTTGAACCGCCGGGCGAACGTGCGCGGCGACATGTGCGCCCGGGCGGCGAGCAGGTCGACCGAGAGGTCCAGGTCGAGGTTCTGCAGCATCCAGTCGGTCACCGGCGCCAGCGACAGGCTCTGCACCTGCGGCAGCGGTGAGGTGATGAACTGCGCCTGACCGCCGTCGCGCTGCGGGGCCACGACCATGCGCCGCGCGATCGTGTTCGTCATCTCGGCACCCAGCTCCTGGCGCAGCAGGTGCAGGCAGGCGTCGAGGCCCGCTGCGGTGCCGGCGCTGGTGATGATGCGGCCGTCCTGCACGTACAGGACGTCCGGGTCGACCTCGACCTCGGGGTGCATCTGCATCATGGTCGCGGCGTACTTCCAGTGCGTGGTCGCGCGGCGCCCGTCGAGGATGCCGGCCTGCGCGAGGATGAACGATCCGCTGCACACGCTCAGCACCCAGGCGCCGCGATCGGCGGCGCGGCGCAGCACGTCGAGCACGCGTTCGTCGGTCTGCCCCCACGCGGCGCGGGGGATCGGGCAGGCGACGACGAGGTCGGCGTGGTCGGCGAACGACAGATCGTGGTCGACGTTCAGGGAGAAGCCCATCTGCGAGGGCACGACACCGGGGTCGGGGGTGACGACGCGGAAGTCGAAGTTCGGCACGCCGTCGTCGGCGCGGTCGAGGCCGAACGCCTCGCAGGCGACCCCGAACTCGAACGGGGCGAATCCCGGGAGCACGATGCAGGCGACGGTCTTCATGCGGTCCTCCACGCTTGGCAGAAATCGTTCGTTGCGCGTCCATTCTGCCACTCGTGGCAGGGATGACTCAACCGTAGCGTTACTGCCATGATCATCGCCATCGCCTTTCTCGCCCTCGCCGCGGCCGGCTTCACGGCCGCGATCATCGCCCTTCCGAGCGACGGGTTCCGTCGCATCCCCACCGACCGCCTCCGCCTCCCCTGAACCCCAGCCCTCCCCTGAACTCCCTCCACCCCTGAACCTCTCTGGTGAGAATCGGCGTCGCGGACGAGAATCGTCCCCGCGGCGCCGATTCTCGTCCGGCACGGCGATTCTCGCCGGGCGTGGGCGCGAGGACCGGGTGGGGGCGCGGGACCGGGTGGGCGCGGGGACGCCGGGCGGGGGCGGCGACCCCGGGCGGGGCGCGGCGGGCGCGCGTCAGGCGGCGCGGTCGATCGCGCGGCGGTAGACCTCGCCCATCGCCGCCGTGCGCGACGACTGTCGGAACGTCTCGCGCACGACCGGGTTGGGCTCGGGCGCGCGGCCCGCGTCGATGTCGGCGACCGCACGGCGCAGCGCCGCCGCGAGCGCGCCGATCGACCTCGGGTCGACGGCGCCGCCGCCCACCGGCCAGAAACCCGACTCCAGCTCGGCGGCGATGTCGACGTCGCACACGATCGACGGCGTTCCCAGCGCCGCGGCCTCGAACACCGTCATTCCCTGCGTCTCGAACCCCACCGAGGTCTGCACGACGGCGTCGGCGGCGGCGATCCGCCGCAGTGTCTCGGGGTAGGGCAGGCGTCCCGCGAACGAGATGGATGCCGTCGGCCGACGCCGCGCGACGAGCCGGCGCGCCGCGCGGTCCTGTCCGCCGCCGCCGATCACCTCGATCTGAGCACGCACGCCCGACTCGGCGACCGCCTCCAGGAACGGCAGCAGCCGCTTCTCGGGGCTCATCCGGCCGAGCCACACCAGGCGCGGTGGGCCATCGGCGCGATCCGCGGGTCCGGCCGCGCGCGCGGCATCCAGCAGGTCGTCGTCGATGCCGTTCCACACGACATCCACTCCGCGCCCTCCGGCCGTCGACACCCCGTGCGCCTCCAAGCGCCGCGCGAAGTGCGCCGAAGGCGCGGTGACCGCGGCAGACCGCGCGGCCATGCGCGCCAGGTACGCCCAGCCGTCGCGCCCCTCGACGCCGTTCGCGCCGCCGGGGAGCACCCGCCGCTGCCAGGCGTTCAGGCCCCACAGCACGGCGCCCGGGGCGGGGGCGACCGCCGCGATGCCGACATCCACCCGGTTGTGCATCGTGTGGACGACGGGCAGGCCGTGCCGCGCCGCGAACCGATGGCCGACGAACGCGCCCCAGAAATCGGCCTGCACATGCACGACGTCGATGTGGGGCCGGCGGGCCATCGCCTGGTCGAGGAATCGGTCGGTGCGGCGCCCCGGCCACGTGAACGCGTACTCGCGGTCGAGGGTGATCGGCACCGACGGGGTGTCGACGGACGCGGCATCCACCGCGCTGCCCCGCCGCGTGTGCATCTCGGGGGCGACGACGGTGACCGTGTGGCCGGCGCGCTCCAGGAAGCGACGCTGCAGGCGCATCGACACCTGCGCGCCGCCCAGCGACGCGAGGTGCTGGTCGCCGAACATGACGATGTGCACGGTCTACTCCGGCAGCGGCTCGCCGCGGTACAGCGCCTCGAACGTGTCGAGCGTGCGCCCGATGTCGTGGATCTTCACCCCGTCGAGCGACGCCTGCTGCATGCGCCGGCGCTCCTCCGGGCTCGCGGTCAGCACATCGGTCAGGCGCGCGGCGAGCGCATCCGCGTTGCCCGGCTCGAACAGGTAGCCGTTCTCGCCATCGCGCACCAGGTGCGGCAGGGCGACCGCGTCGGCGGCGACCACCGGCAGCCCCGAGGCCATCGCCTCCATCGTCGCGATCGACTGCAGTTCGGCGATCGACGCGATCGCGAAGACGCTCGCCTGCGAGTACAGCGCCCGAAGGTCCTCCTCGGAGGTGTGCCCGTGGAATCGCACCCGGTCGCTGAGCCCCAGCTCGGCGGTGAGGTTCTCGAGGTTCTTGCGCTGATCGCCGCCGCCGACGATGTCGAAGGTGGCGTCCAGAGCGGGGTCCAGGCGCGAGAGCGCGGCGAGCACCACGTCGATCTGCTTCTCGGTGGTCAGTCGCCCGACGAAGAGGATCCGGTTCGCGTCGCGCGGCGTCAGGTCGGGCGTGTAGTTGCCCGCGTCGATGCCGCAGCTCACGGGAAGCACGCCCTCGATGTCGATCGTGCGCTCGAGGAAGTCGGCCGCCTTGCGGGTCGGGGTCGTCACCGCGCGCGTCATATCGAACGTGCGCTTCGCGTCGCCCCAGGCGAGCTTGACGACGATCTTGTCGAGCACCGGGGGGAGGGTCGTGAAGTCGAGGATGTTCTCGGCCATCACATGGTTGGTGGCGATGATCGGGATGCCGCGCGAGCGCGCCACGCGGGCCAGACCTCGCCCGATCACGATGTGCGACTGGATGTGGACGACGTCGGGCTGGACCTCGTCGATCACCCGACGGGCGTGGCTCTTGGTCATCCACGGCAGCACGAAGCGGAGCCAGTCGTGCGGATACCACCGCCACGACGGGAGCCGGTGGACGGTCATCTCCTCGTCTTCGATGACCTCGCGGAACGTGCCGTGCTGCGCGTGGGTCTTGCTCGGCGCCATGACGTGCACCTCGTGGCCGCGCGCGGTGAGGCCCGCCGCCAGTCGCTCGCCGAAGCGTGCGGCGCCGTTGACATCGGGCGCGAACGTGTCGGCGCCGATGACGATTCTCAGGGGGCGGCGTTCGGGTGCGGGGGCATCGGGCGTCGCGGGGGTGGTCACGAAGGGGGCCTATCTCTGCGGCGGGGGTGGGGTCGCATGAGCCGGTCGGGCGTGGCCCCCACTCTAATCGAGGGCTCACAGAAACCCCTGCAGGCGTCCCCGTACCCTGGGGTCATGCCGCGACTGCAGGCCGATGCTACCCCCGACCGCTGGGTCCCCGTCACCGACTCGCTCGGGTTCCGCGGGCGTCGCCATCGCAAGAAGGCGATCCGGATGCTGCTGGGCCAGGCCGGCGCCGCGATGGGCGGTCTGGGCGCGGCAGGCGCACCCGCCGTGGAGGGAGCGGACACGGCCGGCGGTCGACGCGGCGGCAGCACGGTGGCGGCATGGGCGCTCAGTCAGGCTGCGCCGCTGCTCATGCGCAAGGCGGCGGGCCGGGTGCTGGTGTGGGTCTGGAAGGACGACCCGGAGCTCGTGGTGGTGATGGCGCAGATGCAGGAGGCCACCGCGCAGGCGCGCGCCGCCCGCGCGATGATGCCGATCGAGTACGACGACACCGAGGCGTTCCGCAACCCGCATCTCGGTGTGGGCGAGCGGCTGCTGATGGAGCTGCCGCCCGAGCCGAATCGTCCCCCCTTCGCGACCTACACCTGGGACACGGGCACGCACTTCGTGACCGTCACCGCGGTGTGCGGCGATCGCAGCCGGTTCGGCACCGTGATCGGCGCGGTCGACGACATCGCCCGCTCGCTCCGCGTGGTCGACGATCTCAGCGTCGGCGAGTCCCCGACCGTGCTGCGCATCGACCCTGGGCCCGCCTCGTAGCCGTGCTGCCCGGGTGGCGCGGCCTGGCACGGCCCCGCCGACTCGCCGCGCTCACCGTCGCAGCCCCTGAGGGAACACGGTGTCGCCGAGGGAACACCGGATCCGCGTCGGCATCATGTGCCCTCGGCGCGGACGTGTGCACTCGGCGCGAACGAGCGCCCCGCGGAGCGTAACGCTGCCGTCGCGCTGCTCCCGACGCGCGCGTGTCAGAGGGCGCGCAGGCGCGGGGCGAGGTCGCGCTCGAAGAGGGTGAGGAACCGCTCCTGGTCCTGGCCTGGGGCGTGGAAGACGAGGTGATCGAAGCCCCAGTCGACATACTCGCGGATGCCGGCCACGACCTCGTCCGGATCGGAGCCGACGATCCATCGCGACGCGATCTTCTCGATCGGCAGCGCATCTGCGGCCTTCTCCATCTCGACCGGGTCGGTGATGTCGTGCTTCTGCTCCTTCGACAGAGCCAGCGGCGACCAGAACCGGGTGTTCTCCAGGGCTGCCTCCTCGGTCTCTTCATAGGACAGCTTGATCTCGATCATCCGGTCGAGGGTCGCCGGGTCCTTGCCCGCTGCTTCGCGGCCCTCGGCCACGGCCGGCAGGAGCTTGTCGACATACAGCTCGCGCCCCTTGCCCGACGTGCAGATGAAGCCGTCGCCCGCGCGACCCGCGTACTTGGCGACCACGGGACCCCCCGCGGCGATGTAGACCGGGATGCCACCCTCGGGCACGTCGTAGATCGACGCGTCGTGCGTGGAGTAGTAGTCACCCTCGAAACTGACCCGGTCGCCCTTCCAGAGCGCGCGCATCAGGCGCACCGATTCGCGGAGCCGCGCGAAGCGCTCCTTGAAGTCCGGCCAGTTCTGCTCGCCGGCGCCATCGAATCCGGTCGCGATCTCGTTCAGCGCCTCGCCCGTGCCCACGCCCAGGAAGATCCGCTCCGGGTAGAGGCATCCCATCGTCGCGAACGCCTGCGCGATGACCGCCGGGTTGTAGCGGAACGTCGGGGTCATGACGCTCGTGCCGATCCTGATGGAGCTCGTGCGCTCGCCCACCGCCGACATCCAGGCCAGCGAGAACGGCGCGTGGCCGCCGGTGTGCCGCCACGGCTGGAAGTGATCGCTCACCGCGACGGATTCGAAGCCGTGGCGCTCCGCCGACACCGCGATCTCCACGAGCTCGCGAGGCGCGAACTGCTCCGCCGAGGCCTTGTATCCGAGGGTGAGGGCCATGATGATCTCCGTTCGTGCGGTTGTGTCGCCGTCGCCGGCGCTACCCGAGGGACGCCGTGGCATCCGTCTTCCATCGTCGCGCAGTTTCGCCGCGCCCGGCCCCGCGAGACTCCACAAATGGCTCCCGAATCGCCGCCAAGCGGTGCATTCGTGCAGGCTCGCCGGGCCGGGCAGGTGCGGATCGCGGGCGGTCAGGGGACCTCGACGACGACGTTCCCGGTCTTCATCCCCGTGTCGACGTAGCGATGCGCGTCGGAGATCTGCGCGAGCGTGAACCGGCGATCGTCGAGCACCGGCACGAAGGATCCGTCGGCGAGCGCCTCGCGCACCCGCGGCACCTGCAGCCGCGAGTTGCCCGGGACGGGCAGCTTCACCCGTCGCCCCCGCGAGAACGCGGTCAGCAGCGCCCACCCGGGGTTGGTGGGGAAGGGCCCGAAGTCGGTGGCCAGGAACTGCCCCGTCGGGGTGAGGAGGTGGCGGCAGATCGGATAGGACGTCTTCCCGACGGAATCGAAGACGACGTCGTAGCGGTTCGGGTCGGCCGTGAAGTCCTCGGTCTGGTAGTCGACGACGCGGTCGGCGCCGAGCCGTGAGACCCAGGCAACGTGGTCGGTTCCGCAGACGGCGGTGACGGTGACGCCTTCTCGCACCATCAGCTGAACGGCCGCCGAGCCGATCGAGCCTGAGGCCCCGTAGACCATGACGCGGCTGCCCGGGCCGATTCCGCCGGCGTCCATGTTCGAGAGCGCGTAGTGCGCGCCCTCGGTGGCCGCGGCGGCGTGCGCGTCGTCGATGCCGTCGGGGATCGTTTCGATCGGCGCATCCTGCGGCAGCACGAGGTACTGCGCGTGCGCGCCGAAGGTGCTCTCGACCCAGCCGAACACCCGGTCGCCGACCGCGAAGCGGGTGGACCCCGGCCCGAGGCGCTCGACCTCGCCCGCGACCTCGGTGCCGCCGATCGGCTGCTTCGGCGCAGTGAGCCCGGTGAACAGGCGGACGAAGAACGGGTGCGCGCGCCGGTAGGCGACATCCGTGCGATTGACGGTGGTCGCCCGCACACGCACCCGGATCTCGCCCTCGCCCGGTTCGGGGAGTGCGACGTCGGCGATCCGTACGGCGTCGGGTCCGCCGTAGCGCGTGTTGACCGCGGCGCGCATGGTCGCCGGCGGGCCGGAGGTGCCCGTCATCGCGCGATGCCCTTCTCCGCGAGCCAGGCCTGCGCGACGGTGGCAGGAGAGCGCAGCACCCAGGCGTCGATCACGATCTCCGCGAGCTGGTCCCGGTCGACGGGGAACAGCCGCAGCAGGACGACCGGATGCCCCTCGATGTGCGGGATGGTGAAGAACAGCTCGGGGAAGGCGGCGACCAGCGCCTCAGCATCCTCGACGCCGTCGGTGTGCACACCCACCACGAGCATGTCCGGCCACACCTCCCCGCGGGCCGCGAGGTCGGCGAGGTCGCGCTGGCTGGGCTCGCGCTCCCACACGAACATCCCGGCCTTCGTGCGCCAGGCCGCGCCCCCGCCATGCCCGTGGACGACCTCCTCCGCGCCGGGCAGGTCGCGGACGATGTTCCGGATGTCGTCGAGCGTGGCCATGCGCCTACTCTTCCGGGTCTCGCGCCACGGCGCGACCCCGGATCAGTCCTCGTCGGGGTCGGCGGGCGGCGGGGCGATCGGACGCCACACGACGACGTCGGTCGCGCGACGCACACGCCGGCCGTGGCGCAGCGTGATCACCGGGCCTGCCGCGGCACCGGCGGCGAACACGCGGGCGCCGGGGCGGGATTCCACCTCGGCGCGCACCTGCGCTTCGAGCTCGCCGACCTTTCGGCGCAGCATCCGCACCTGCTCTTCCAGCTCGATGATGCGGGAGATCGCCGGCAGACTCACGCCCTCGGCAGACATCTGGGCGACCTCGCGCAGCTGGCGGATGTTGCGCGCCGAGTAGCGGCGCGAACCGCCGCGGGTGCGGCCGGGGACGACGAGGCCGATGCGGTCGTACTGCCGCAGGGTCTGCGGGTGCATTCCCGCGAGCTCGGCGGCGACGGCGATCGCGAAGATCGGCAGATCCTCGTCGGCTTCGTCTGCGCGCATCGCCCTCACCATTCCGATCGTGTCAGCCGCGCGCCTTCGCCATCAGGTCGGCTCGCGGGTTCTCCTTGGGTTCGAGGTCGTGGAACCTCTGCAGCGCCTCTTTCGCCTGGTCGTCCAGGTGCGAGGGCACCGCCACCT
>JAUHYM010000076.1 GCA_030426515.1 Actinomycetes bacterium | reverse complement strand
GCGAAGTGCTGCACGTAGGCATCCGAGGCGAGGAAAGCCTGGAAGAGGTTGCCGTGCAGGTCGCCGAAGTCCTCCGGCACGCTGAAGCCCGCGCCGTCGTTGTTGTGCGCGGGAAGGACGACGCTGAAGTCGTAGTCGCGCACGTACGACGAGAAGTTGTTGCCCACGATGCCCGGGATGCGGGCGCCGGTGTGCCGGTCGAGGACGGTCGTCTGCAGCACCTCGATCACGGGGAACGGGTCTGTGCCGAGGTCGCCGTCGATGGCGAGGCTGACCGAGACGATGTCGAGCTCGACGGAGTACCGGTCCGCGTTCTCGTTGTCCCATCGGGCGAGATCGTTGAAGCGGTTGTCGATCATCCGCAGGGTGTTGCGGAGGTTCTCCTGACGATTCTCGCCTCGTGCGAGGTTGGCGAAGTTCGTCGTGGTTCGGGTGTTCGCGAGCGGCAGGTAGTCCTCGTCGAAACGGGTGCGCTCGAGGGAGTAGGTCAGAGGCATGACGGACCGATCTTGTTCGGGCGAGCCTGAGCGGCCCGCTGAGACGTGTCAGGGAGCCGCAGCGCGTGCCCGGTGTGGTGTAACCCGGGCGCGAGGCTTCGCGTCATGCTGCGATCAGCTTCGAGCTTCCCGGTTCGCGCGGCGACTCGCAAGCAGAGCCGTAACAATCCGTTCGATGGCCCGCGTCGTGCGGGTCCTCTTCGGGCACGATCACGCCGTGCGTTGCCGGCGATGCTGTTCGCTGTACGACGCGACGGAGACGGCACTTCGATGCGTGAGGAGGCGGCTGCTCCTGGCGCACGACCGTCTCCGTCGCCCCGCTCACTCGGTCGCGACCGCGATCTCGTTGGGCGTGTGGTGAAGCTCGACCGAGGTCACGACCTCGCCGGTGGTGAGGTTCACCGCGTGCACGCTGTTCGCGGCGGGCTCGGTGACGTAGGCGATGTCACCGCTGACCGTGATGGCGGGGTGCGGGTTCTGCCACTCGGCCGGGCCCTCCCACGCTCCGATCACCGGGTAGGCATCGCTCAGCTCACCCGTCTCGGGGTCGAACACGTGGATCTGTCCGTCCGTCGAGAGGATGTAGGCCAGGTCGCCGGGCCCGCGAGCCACGCCGCGCCAGGTGTACTCGACATCGTCGGGCAGGTCGACGACCTCGTAGGTCTGGCCGGCGGTGTCGATGATCGTGACCGCGTTCAGCAGGTAGCCCTCGGCGTCGGGGTCGTTCTTGTAGTCGCCGACCACCAGCGGGCTCGTCTCCAACACGTAGGCGTTGCCCATCCGGCCGTACTCGTCGGGGGCGGTGAACTTCACGAACTCCTCGCCGTGGTACAGGAGCGCACCGTTCTCACAGCCGAAGATCACAGCCTCATCGGCTGCGGTGCCCTCGCCGTGGATGCCGGGGCACTGGTCACTCGAGGCGTGCATGTCCCAGTGGTCCTGATGCGCGTGAAGCGCGACCGCCCCGCTGCGGTCGGGGCGCGTGGTCACGAGCGTGCCGCCTTCGAGACGAACGGAGACGCCGTGGTGCGCCTCCGCCGCGACATACGTGGTGTTCGAGGGAGCCTCGTAGCCGTCGTCGAATGCGTCGGTGGCGACGAACGTCGAGACTCCCGTGCCGTCGTCGAAGAGGACGGTCGTGCCCGCATGAGCGACGACGTGACCGGCGGCATCCGCCTCGAAGACCAGGTCGGTGAGCGCGGGCGCCGCGGTGTCGAGCATCCGGAAGCCCTCGGAGGTGGTGACCGAGATGGTGCGGCCGTCGCCGAAGCTGTTCAGCCGGACGAACTCCTCCGAGGCGAACTCGGCGAGTTCGTCGAGGCTCTCCGCTTCGAGCACGACGATGCCGCCGTCGTAGGCCACAGCGATGCGGCCCTCAGCGGTCGCGGCCCTCGTCGCGGCATCCGAGGTGTCATCGGCGGCGGGCACGCCCGGGGCGCTCGCGCAGGCGGTCGCCAGCAGGGCGAACCCGGCGAGGGTCGCCGTCGCGGTGGTCAGGCGAAGGTGTCGATTCATCATTTCCTCTCGTGTGTGCGCCGGCGAGTGCGGCACGAGCGACGAGCCTACATGCAAGTGAGAATCGTTATCAACAAGGAATGTCGTGAGTCAGCTGGCGTGTGGCGACCCACCCATCCATTCCGGCGGTACCTCGAAGTAGCGGGCGTCCTGCTGGTACGCGCGCAGGAAGGTGAAGATGAACCCCATGCGGTCCACGAAGTCCTCCCAGATCCAGGCGTTCGAGGCCGACACGTCGCTGCCGGGGGACTGGCCGTAGGCCGTGCACGCGACCAGCAGCTCGGCGTGGCGCAGGTCGCACAGATCCGCGGGGAAGAACGCCGGCGCGAGATATGACGGCGCGGGAACGTCGCGACACACGTCCAGATCGCCGTCAGGCGTCGAGATCGACACGAATCGGGTGGTGATCAACCCGAACGGGCCACCCAACGGCATCGCGGCGTCGATGAACGTGTCCACCAGCGCCTGCTCGTGCTCGCCGATCCGCAGATTGCCGAGGAGCATCAGCTCGGCTGCATCCTTCGCTCCGGTCGGGATGCCGCCCAGAGCCGCCGCGGCGTGATAGCAGCCGATCGCGGATGCCAGGTGCGGGGCGCCCGCGAACATCGGGTCGGTGAGCGTCTGTTCGAGGGCGCGCTCCGTCGGCGACCCCTCGCGCTCGACCTCGCGCAGCCAGGCGAGGCCGGCGGGCGCCACGTTCGCGATGATCGCGAGGTTTCCCGCGGCGATGTGGGCGGCCGTGTCGCGATCGATCAGCGCGCTCTCGCGCCGGATCGTCGCTCCGGCGGTTCCGCTCGCCCACGCGCCGAACGCGAACCAGGTCAGGTCTCGGCGCCCGACGACGTCCGCCAGCGCGAGCGCGATGTCGAGGTAGCAGCGGGTGATCATGCGGTTGCGCCGCACCGGGTCGTCTTCGTCGAGGATCATCGCCAGCAGCGCCTCGATGTGCGCCGTGCGGCGGATGGGCGCGGTCATCGTGTGCCCGACACCACGCGTGCGGTCGGTGACTGGAGGGTCCCCATCGTGTGCCTCACCCGTGCGACGATACCGCTCGGCCGCTCCACGGCACTGCGTAGAATCCGGGCATGACCGGTGAGCGCGCGGGGACGACCGTTCGGCCGATGACGGCGGCCGACTGGCCCGCCGTCGAGCAGATCCTCGCCCACGGGATCGCGGCGGGCGAGGCGACGTTCGAGTCGCGGACACCGACGTGGGAGCAGTTCGACGCCGGCAAGGTCGCCGATGTGCGTCTGGTCGCCGTCGACGCGGGCGGCACGCTGGTCGGGTGGGCGGCCGCCTCCCCGGTCTCGACCCGCGAGGTGTATCGCGGGGTCATCGAGCACTCGGTGTACGTGCATCCGGACCATCGCGGCCGATGCCGCCGGGTACTGGACGATCCAGGCGAGCGTGTTCCCGGGGAACACAGCGAGCCTGCGGCTGCACGAACAGGCCGGCTTTCGCATCGTCGGCCGCCGCGAGCGCATCGCCCGGTCGACGCTCGGTCCCCACGCCGGATGCTGGCGCGACACCATCGCCATAGAGCGGCGCTCTGCGCGGAACGGCGTGTGACGGGTGCCGGTGACGCATCGCGTCGGGGGTGCGCTGACCGCACTGCTCGCCGCTGCCGTACTGCTCTCGGCAGCCGGCTGCGCGCCGGCTGCGCCATCCGACGCCGGTGCTGCCACGCCGCCCGCGATCGCGGAGCGACTCGACGACCTGGATGCGGCAGTCGCCGGGTGGTCGTCGGCCGGTGATCTCGCGACGGCCCAGGTTCACGCCGAGGCGGCACGCAATCTCATCGTCGGCCCGGACGGGCACGGGTACGGGGACGCCGACGGTGACGGGTCCGTTGAAGGCGCCGTCGACCGTGGCCTGCTCCCGGGGCTCACCGGAGAGCCCGGACTCGCGCAGCCGCCGACGAACAGCTGCGTGGAACGCGACGTGCTCGGCGGGGCGTGGACGGACCCGGCGGCGCGGTGGGCGGAGGTCACGGCGGTGCTCGATGCCTGGGCACCCGACCGCAACACGATGCCGCAGCTGGCGAGCCACCCTCAGCGCGTGGTCGGCTGGGCCACGCTGACTGTCGACGCGGATTCGGTCGCGCAGGCGCACGAGTACGCCGGGCATGCCCAGCTACACGTGGATATCACCCGTGCGGCATATACAACCTGCGTCAGCTGAGCAACGCAGCGGCGCCCGCCCCGAGGATCCGGGGAGGGCGCCGTCGCGTGTGCGGGTGTCAGTCGATCGCGAAGACGGTCGTCGTGCCCGAGACCTCATTGCCGACCGCGATGAGCGGCTGGCCGTTCGGCGAGTCCGCGGCCGGGATGAAGGCGATGCCCTCCGGCCCCAGGTCGCCCGCCTGCGGCAGGTACTGCGCGATCGCGGCGGCCGCAGCCTCGTCCTTCAGTCCGTCGATCACGTCGTCATCGGTGATCCCGTCGGCCTCGGCCTGCGCTTCTGCGAGATCCTCAGCATCCTCGACCACACCCTCCATCGACACCGAGAAGTCGCGGTTGTTGATGTAGGTGACGAACTCGCCCGCCGTCGGGTCGGTGATGTCGAAGACCGCGATGCCGCCGACGCGCTCGAAGCCGATGAAGGCGTAGATGCTGCCGTCGATCTCGCCGATCGCGACGCTCTCCGGCTCGGGACCCTTGTCCTCGCTGCGGCCCTCGAAGTTCGACTCCGAGTGGTTCGAGTTGAAGAACTCCGGCGCGGCCGCGGCGGTGATCTGCTCGAACGACTCGCCCGAGTCGAAGACCAGCTCGCCGTCCGTGGTCCAGATGGAGAACGAGCGGCTGCCGAACGCATACAGCTCGGTGTAGCAGCCGGCGGTCTCGTCGAAGCCGAGCTCGAACGTCACGTTCAGGCGGCCGAGCTCGGCGTCGTCGGTGATGTCGTCGACCCCGTTCGCCGCACTCAGCGACGCGCACACCGGGCCGAAGCCGTCGTCCTCGAGGTCCTTCACGCGTACCGGCTCCTCGTAGTCGCCCCACTCGCGGGCATCCCCCTCGTTCGCGGTGACGAGGTAGGTCTGGCCGCCGACCGTGTACGAGTCGATCGCGTCGGGCATGTACATGCCGTAGAGGCCCTCGTAGGTGCGGATGTCGATGGTCGACGCGTCCTCTTCGGGGTCGCGGTCGCTGGGGTCGAGGCCGAGGCCGGCGACCGAGTGGTCCTTGACGCCGAGCGCCCAGACGTCGTCGACCTTCGCGTTCTTCAGGTTGACCACGGCGATCGCGTTGGCTTCCTGGAGGGTCACGTACGCGGTGGACCCGTCGGTGGTGATGTACTCCGGCTCGAGGTTGCGCGAGACGGGGTAGTCGTCGTGCGGGAACTCGCCGAAGATGCGGACGCCGGCGGGCAGGTCCTTCCTGCCACCCTCCTCGAAGGCGTGGAAGTCGGCGGTGCGCACGAGACCCTGGGCCGAGGCGCGCACCTTGGTGGGGTGCAGCTTCACGACGCTGATCGACCCCTCGGGGTCGATCTCGTAGTCGTCGTCGGGCTCGCCCTCGTTGGCGACCACGGCGTAGCTGCCGTCGTCGGTGATCGTGACCATGTCGGGCAGTGCGCCGACGGTCACTTCGCCGAGGTAGGCGGATGCCGCGTCGGCGGCGGACGCGTCGAAGAACACCAGGTGCCCGGGGTCTGTCCTCACCTCGTCCTCGAACGCGATGACGCCCAGGCCGTCCTCGCGGATCGCCACGGAGTTGGCGACGCCGTCGGACGAGATGACGAACTCCTCGACGATGCTCTCGGGGTCCGCGTAGTCGAGCACCGTGACGGCACCCGCCAGAGCGTCGACCACGAACAGACGGTCGCCCCAGGGCTGGACGATCTCGGCGGCGGACTCATCGAACACCCCGGTCTCGTGGGTGCCGAGGGGCGTGAGCTCGAGGGCGCCGGTTCCCGGGTAGACGACGGGGTTGTCGACGGCGGCGGAGGCCGCGAGCGGGGCGGCGACGAGCGCGCAGGCGGCGAGCCCGGCGGTCGCCGCGACCGTGCGGCGGCGGTGTGAAGTGCGCATACAGGTTCCTCGGGTCGGAGAAGGAGCGCCCAGGGGCGCGCGAACCCTCCTGTGCTACCGAGGCCGGGTGGAGTGCAGGTGAACGACGTCCAAATAGTTGGACGTCCATGTAAAATGGACGCTGTCACCGACGACCTCCACAAGAGCGACAGGAACCTCCGCAATGACGCAGACCCTCAGTGCCGCGCACGCCCACCTCTCCGCCCACCCGACCGCCGAGGAGCGCGACGCGATCCTCGATGCCGTCCGCACCTTCGCGGCGGCGGAGCTCGCCCCCCACGCGCTGGAGCGCGACGAGTACAAGCTCTTTCCCCGCGAGACGCTCCGGCACGCCGGCGACCTCGGGCTGGGGGGCATCTCCGTGCGGGAGGACGTCGGCGGATCGGGTCTGAGCCGGTCGGACGCGGCCGCGATCTTCGAGGAGCTCGCGCAGGGCGACCCCACCGTCGCCGCCTACATCTCGATCCACAACATGGTCGCCTGGATGATCGACACCTACGGATCCGACGCCCAGCGTGACGCCTGGCTGCCCCGACTCACCGCGATGACCCACCTCGGGTCCTACTGCCTCACCGAACCCGGCGCGGGATCGGATGCCGCCGCCATCACCACGACCGCGATCCGCGAGGGCGACGAGTTCGTCATCACCGGCGTCAAGCAGTTCATCTCCGGTGCCGGCGAGGCCGCCGTCTACGTGGTCATGGCGCGCACCGGCGAGCCCGGGGCCCGCGGCATCACCGCCTTCCTCGTCCCCGCCGACGCGGCCGGGCTCGGCTTCGGCGCCCCCGAGAAGAAGATGGGATGGCGCGCACAGCCCACCCGCCAGGTGATCCTCGACGAGGTGCGCGTTCCCGCCGAGGCGGTCCTCGGTGACCTCGGTCAGGGGTTCAAGATCGCCATGACCGCCCTCAACGGCGGTCGGGTGAACATCGCCGCCTGCTCACTCGGCGGTGCGCAGTGGGCGCTCGATCAGGCCGCGCGCTACGTCCATGAGCGCTTCACCTTCGGCGAGGCGCTGTCCGAGCGCCAGTCGGTCGTGTTCGCCCTCGCCGACATGGCCACCGAGCTCGCGGCCGCTCGCGCCCTCGTCCGCGACGCCGCCGCCGCGATGGACGCGAAGGCACCGGATGTCGCGACCCGCTGCGCGATGGCCAAGCGCTACGCCACCGATGCGGGCTTCGACATCGCCAACCGCGCGCTGCAGCTCCACGGGGGGTACGGGTACCTGCACGACTACGGCATCGAGAAGGTCGTGCGCGACCTGCGCGTCCATCAGATCCTCGAGGGCACGAACGAGATCATGCGCGTGATCATCGGCCGCGACCTCCTGGGGGCAGCATGAGAGTCGCGTTCCTCGGGCTCGGGCACATGGGGCTCCCGATGGCCCGGAATCTTGCCGCGGCCGGCCACGACGTCACCGGCTTCGACGTCGTGCCGGCCGCGTGCGATGCCGCCCGCGACGCCGGCCTCACGGTGGCCGCACGTGCCTTGGATGCCGTCGCCGACGCCGATGTCGTCCTCACCATGTTCCAGACCGGGGCCCAGGTCACCGATGCGTACCGCGGTGGGGGTGACACGCCGGGGCTGCTGCAGGCGGCGCCGGCCGGCATCCTCTTCATCGACTGTTCGACGATCGCGGTCGACGACGCGCGCGCCGCGCATGCGCTCGCCACGGCTGCGGGGCATCGCAGCCTCGACGCGCCGGTGTCGGGGGGCGTGGTCGGGGCCGAGAACGCGACGCTCGCCTTCATGGTCGGGGGCGAGGCGGACGTGTTCGCCCAGGCGCGGCCGATCCTCGAGGCGATGGGACGCCGCATCGTCCACTGCGGCGAGGCGGGGCTCGGCCAGGCGGCCAAGGTGTGCAACAACATGATCCTCGCCGCCTCGCAGATCGCGGTCGCCGAGGCGTTCGTGCTGGGCGAGCGCCTGGGCTTGGGTCACCAGGCCCTCTACGACGTCGCCGCGCACGCGTCGGGTCAGTGCTGGGCGCTCACCGTCAACTGCCCCGTCCCCGGCCCGGTGCCCTCCAGCCCCGCGAACCGCGACTACGCCCCGGGCTTCGCCGGCGCGCTCATGGACAAGGATCTGAGCCTTGCCGCCCACGCGGTCCAGTCCACGGGCACCGACGCACGGATCGGGATGCTGGCGCACGAGATCTACCGCGACTATGCGGCCGGTCCCGGCGCGGCGCGAGACTTCTCGGGCATCATCACCGACATCCGCGACGCGCGGTGAGTGTGCGGCGTCCCGTGGGGCGGACGCGGTGGCATCCCGCGAGGCGCACGCCGTGGCATCCCATCTTCGGAGAATCACGCCAACCTCGCACGATTCCGCCAGAATCGTGCGAGATTCGTCAGATTCTGCGACGTTGATGACCGACCAGACGCGGCTGAAGAGACACCATCGACCGAGGAACACAGGAGGAGCACACGCATGCCTGACTACGCAACGATCATCGTCGAGACCCGAGGCCGGGTCGGGTGGATCACCCTGAACCGCCCCGAGGCGCTGAACGCGCTCAACACGCAGGTGATGGCGGACGTCGTGGACGCGGCGACCGCGTTCGACGTCGACCCCGGCATCGGGGCGATCGTGGTCACCGGTTCCGAGAAGGCGTTCGCCGCCGGCGCCGACATCAAGGAGATGGAGTCGAAGTCCGGTCTGGACATGACCCTCGACGACCACTTCGGCGCGTGGGCGCGGTTCGCCGCGGTCCGCACCCCCACGATCGCGGCGGTCGCCGGGTACGCGCTGGGCGGCGGATGCGAGCTCGCGATGATGTGCGACATCATCCTCGCCGCCGACACGGCGCGCTTCGGCCAGCCCGAGATCACCCTGGGGGTCATTCCCGGCATGGGCGGCACGCAGCGCCTCACGCGAGCTGTCGGTGCAGCCAAGGCCGCCGAGCTCATCCTCACCGGTCGCATGATCGACGCCGCCGAGGCCGATCGCGCCGGCCTGGTCTCGCGCGTGGTCCCCGCAGCGGACCTTCTCGAGGACGCCGAGAAGACGGCCGAGGCGATCGCGTCGAGGCCGCTGCCCGCGCTCTACGCAGCCACCGCGGCGCTGGATGTCGCGCAGGAGTCGACGCTCGCCGAGGGCCTGCGATTCGAGAAGCACGCGTTCGCGGCTCTGTTCGACACCGCCGATCAGAAGGAGGGGATGGCCGCGTTCCGTGAGAAGCGCGCGCCCGCCTTCGGGCACCGCTGACACGGAGCCTGCGGTCACGCGTCGCGGACGGCGACCACGACCTTCCCGTGCGCGCGTCCCTCGCCGTGGTGCGCGAGCGCGGCCGCGGTCTCCTCGAGGGTGAAGGTGCGGTCGATCGGGATCTGCAGCGCGCCCCGGGCCACGTCCTGGGCCACGGGTGCGAACGAGGCGGGACCCTCGTGGACGGCGAGCATGCCCAGCCGCCGTCCGCTGAGCGCGCCCAGCACCGCGCCCACGGTCACCGCCCGCAGCAGCGCCCGCGTCGTACCGCCCACCATCACGAACCGGCCACCCGGCGCGAGCATCCGGCGGTAGGCGAACATCGACCGGGTGGCCACCAGGTCGACCACCACGTCGTACGGCCCGGTCCGCGTCGCATCGGTCGCGCGGTAGTCGAGGGTCGCCGCCGCGCCCACAGACCGCATGAACTCCTGCTTGCCGGCGTTGTCGACGCCCGTCACCCGCGCGCCGGCGCGGACCGCGAGCTGGATCATCAGCGCGCCACTGCCGCCCCCGGCGCCGTTGATCAGCATGCGTGCACCCGGGGCGGCCAGGGCGGCACCGTGCGCGGCGATCGCCGCCGCCTGCGGCAGCGCGGCGGCCTGCGCGAACGACAGCCCGGCCGGTATCGGCGCGATCTCGCGCACGCCCGCGAGCGCGTACTCGGCGAACCCTCCCTTGCGCTGCAGGATGTCGCCGTACACCGCGTCTCCCACCGAGAACGCGGTCACGCCCGGACCCAGAGCGCTCACCCGCCCGGCGATGTCCGAGCCGAGGATGCGGCGGGCCGGTCGCCGCAGCCCGCCGATGCGGGAGTACGCCGGCGAGCCGTGCAGAGTCTCCCAGTCGCTGAGGTTCACCGAGACGGCCACGACCTCGACGAGCACCTCCCCGGGGCCGGGCTGAGGGACGGCGACGTCCTCGACGCGCAGCACGGACGGCGGACCGTACCGGTCGTAGACGACCGCTCTCACGACGCCCCGTCGACCCTGTCGCCCGCGCCATCGCGCAGGCGTGCGATGATCGCCGCGAGGTCGTCGAGGTCCTGCGCGCCGAGGCCCACATCCTCGAACACCTCGCTGTTCAGAGCCGCGGTCGCCTCGGCCGCCAGCGCACGCCCGGACGCGGTGAGGACGACGAGCACGCCGCGCCCATCGGCGGGGTTGCGCTCGCGGGCGACCAGGCCCGCCGCCTCGAGGCGGTCCACGGTGTTGGTCACGCTGGTCGGATGCACCTGGAGGCGCGTTGACGCCGAGGCCATCGGCATCCGGCCGCTGCTGCTGAAGCTGAGCAGGGTGAGCAGCTCGTATCGCGCGAAGGTGAGGCGGAACGGCTTCAGCGTCTCGTCGACCCGGGCCAGCAGGATCTGGTGCGCGCGCATGATCGAGGTCACCGCGGTCATGCCCGGCGCCGCGGGATCCCAGCCGTGCGCGTTCC
>JAUHYM010000001.1 GCA_030426515.1 Actinomycetes bacterium | reverse complement strand
CGGCACGACCAAGGACCCAGTGGACGACCGGGATGAGACGCCCGGAACTCACCCCTGCCCGCGGCACGTCACCCCACCCCGATCAGACCGACACCACCCGCCGAGGGCTCATCGGTGGATCGAGGCTTAGGCGCGGCCGATTTCGTGTTGCACGATTTACCGGTGCGTCATCCGCCCGTAACGCGCCGTCGCCAGGATCGGTGATGACAGCGGGCGACGTCGCCTCGGTACAGTCCGCATTCTGGGTCTGACCGAGGATGCGCCCCCGCACCATCGGTGCACATTCTGTGGGGGCAGCAATGAACGCAGTGAAGCAGTGGAAGATCCCTGCCGCGATCGGCGTGGCCGTCGTGACGGGCACGGGTCTGGTCATCGGCGGCGCGATCAGCGCGAACGCGGCCGTGGGCGACATCAGTGGTGAGGCATCCGTCGTACTCGACTTCACGGTCGACGGGCAGGTGACCGTCGACGTGTCGACGCTCAGCACCTCGAGCATCGACGCGTACGGCAGCGCGATCGTCACCGCGCCCAGCGGCACGGTCTACACGTTCGGGCCGAAGCTGTATCGGCCGGGCGAGAGCTGGACGTACACGCAGGTGCTCACCGGGTACACGTGCGACGACCTGACGCTCGTCTCGGCGGTCGCGAACGGCTCGGCCACCAGCGGCGGCACGCCGGAGTGGACCACGGGCGTGGTCACGTATCCGGATGCGCGCGTCACGGTGATCGGGTGCGACCCCGAGCCGACTCCCACGCCGACCCCCACGGTGACGCCGACCCCGGTGGTCACCCCCACGCCGACGGCGACGGTCACCCCGACACCGGTCGTCACCCCGACCACGACGCCCACGGTCGAGCCGACATCGTCACCCACCTCGACGCCGACCGCCGTTCCGGCTGCGGTCGCGGATGACGGCGGCGACGGGCTGGCGAGCACCGGCACGTCGCTTCGGTGGATGCTGGGCGCGCTGCTGGCCGCGGCCGCGGCGATCATCGGCGGGACGCTGCTGCAGCGTAGCCGCCGGGCCTGAGGCGCCCCGCATCTCGCGGGCGGCGCGCGCGACGCTGCACTGCGCCACCGGCCTGAGGAGCCCCTGTGTCCTGCGGGCGACCCGCCGGAGCATCCGGCAGCGCTACCTGCACTACTCGGTGGCGCCGGCGCACACCACGTAGGGTTCGACCTGCACGAGCGGGTCGCATCCCTCGGGTGCCTCGCCGCGGGCAATGTAGGGCTCTCCCGTCATCGCGTCCTCGCCGATGAGCCCGACGTGGCTGCCCGACAGGAAGACGATGCTCACCGCGCCGCTCCAGGGCACCGCGATCCAGGCGTCCGCGCTGCGGCCGGCAGAGGGAAGCCCGCCGCCGACGCCGACGCGGGCATCCGTGCCCATCGCCTCGGCTATCTGCTGCGCGTCCGCGCGCTGGTCGGCGAGCTGCTGGTCACTCATCGGCGGCGCCACCAGGTGCCCGGCGATCCCGAAGACGGCGCCGATGACGAGGACCGTCGCCCCGGCGATGCCCCCGATGCACACCAGCGGGGTGCGGTTGCGGCACAGGTCGCTCCAGCCGCGCCAGGCGACCGCGGCGATCATCGGGGCGAACGCGAGCAGCCCGACCGAGGGCTGCCGGATCCACGCGGGTGTGTGCTGTGACACGAGGAACCACGCCGTGTACGTGCCGACGCCCACGATGGCGGCGATCCCGAGCACGGCGATCTGCCGGCGGGTCCAGTCGCGCGGGTCGCCCGAGCGGAACGCCGCAGCGCTGGCGGTGACCGGTCCGCCGATGGCGGCGGCGGGGGCATCCGGGTCGCCGTAGAGGGCGCGCGCCTTCGTGTCGTCCTCGCTGATGCGCAGCCACGCGACCGCGACCCCGGCGACGGCCACCAGCGCGATGATGAGCGCCGCGATGCCGGGCACGAACCACTGCTCGAGCAGCAGCGCGGCCTTCTCCGCCGGTGCGGCCGTGATGTTGTCCTGCCCACCCCACCGCAGGAACCGCACGTACAGGCGGGTCTGCCAGATGTACTCGTCGAGGCCAAGGCTGAGGAGCTTCACGAGCTCGTACGCCACCGTCGGCACGAGGGCGAAGAAGGTGGGCGGCGCGACGCGCAGGATGCGTCGGCGCCATCCCATGTCGCGCGGCGCGAACAGCACGAACACCACGAGGGCGGGCACCGCGAGCCAGGCGATGAACTTGGTCTGCGCGGCCAGGCCCAGCAGCAGTCCGCCGAGCCACGGGCGTCGGCGGGCGGCGATCACCGCCCAGACGATGAGCGCGGCGGCCGGCACTTCGCCGAGGATGTCGGTGGGCCCCTGCACCGGCGACGGGCGCTGCGCGAGGTTCAGCCCGAGCGGCACGGCGGCGGCGAGCAGTCCGCCCCAGGCGCCGGCGACGGCGCGGCCGAGCACGAACAGGCCCGCCAGCAGCAGCATCCAGAACAGCAGTGCGACGACGCGCCCGCCGATGACCGGGTCGGCGCCGAACGCCAGCACGAGCGCGATCGGCAGCAGCATGACCGGGCCGGTCGAGATGCGCTCGTCGAAGGGCGCGAGGATCGACCCCGACAGGGTGCCGTCGCTGGTGTATCCGAGCCCGGCGAGCAGGTTGACCGGCACGGTCAGGTTGAAGGCTTCGTCCTCCCACAGGCGGGTGGTGGTGAGTCCGGGCACGATGGCCAGGATGTTGGCGAGCGCGAGGATGCCGGCGAGCACGGCGAACAGCACCCATCCCCAGCGAATAGTCATCGCCGTCGCCCCCTCACGTGCTCGTGCCCCCCAGGCACACTGGCTGCGTGTGGGTACGAGCCTACTGGGCGATCGGTCAGTCGCCTGTTCACGGCTGCGCGGCGGTCATGTCGCGGACGCGCACCCCGTGCCGACATGGCGGCGGTGGGCGTGCGCGGGCAGCTCATCGCCCGCTCGCCGCCCGGTGTCGTGGGCTCGCGGCCTGGTGTCGCGCACGGCTCATCGCCGCGTCGCCATCGGGTGTCGCAGATCTCTCATCGCGCCGCCGCGCCATCGCACGTCCCCCGCGCCGCCGCGTCATCGCCCGTCACCCCGCGCGGGTCGCAGCGACACGCGCCACAGCTCCACCGCCGCGCCGCGGACGAAGGCGCGCAGTCGCGCGGGCGGCAGCTTAGGCGCGGCGACCGTTCCCCACATGGTGCCCGTCTCGTCGCCGCCGCGGCGCGGGATGCTGGCCACCTCGCGGTATCGCACGGTCATCCCCTGGCGCGCTTCGCGCAGCGAGAAGTGCACGTGGGGCACGAGCGCGTCGTCGGGAATCCCCGCCACCAGGTCGGCGGCGACGGCGGGTCGGTAGGCGCGCAGGGGCGTGTTGACGTCCGGGATGCGGCGGCCCGCGGCCACGCCGACCACGACGCCGACCGCGGCAGTGAGCGCCTGCCGGAACCACGGGTCGGTGCGGGAGCGGCGCACGCCGTGCACGACGTCGACGTCCTGAAGCGGCACGGTCGCGGCGACGCGGGCGATGTCGTCGCCGTAGAACTGTCCGTCTCCGTCGACGTGCACGATGATGTCCGGGTCGAGCGCGAGCCCTGCCCGGTACGCGGCGAGCGCGGTGGGTCCGTGGCCGCGGTTGTGGTCGGCGTGGATGACGTGCAGATCGGGGCGGGTGGCGGCGAGCGCGTCGAGGACGGTGGCGGTCTCGTCGGTCGAGCGGTCGTTGACGACGACGATGCTCACCCTGTCGGCGATCCGCGCGGTCGAGGTGGCGATCTCGTCGAGGAATCCCGGGATGCCGTCGGCCTCGTTGTAGGCGGGCATGACGACCGCGAGGTGGCTGATGTGCACCCTCTGTTCCCCCCGGTCGTCCGCACCGTCGCGGTGCCGCTGTGTTCTCGGTCGAGCCTAACGCGGGTGTGCAGGTTTGCCGCGCCCTGCTTCCCGCGCCTCGTTCCCCGCGCCGTCGAGTACGGTTGAGCGGTGAGTTCCCGGCGCCTGCGCTACCGCCGTCTGGCGGGTCTGGGCCTGCGCTTCCTTGTCGTGGGCGGTCTCAGCACGCTCATCGAGATCGCGGTGTTCAACATCCTGTATCTCGGCTTCGACTGGAACGTGGTGGCCGCGAAGATCACCGCGTCCCTGGTGGCGCTGATCAATGCGTACTTCGGCAATCGGGAGTGGACGTTCCGCACGCGCGGCCACCATTCCCGCACTCTCGAGGTGGTGCTGTTCCTCGCGGTGAACGGCTTCTGCACGGGCCTGGGCGCATTCCTCGTGTGGGTCGGGGTGCTGGGGGCAGAGGCCTTCCTCGGAGAGGCCGCCAGCCCGCTCATCGTGAACGTCGTGAATCTGGCGAGCATCGCGGTCGTGGTGGTGGTGCGGTTCCTGCTGTATCACTTCGTGGTTTTCCGCGGCGATCGCGCCCGCTCGGCAGAGGTTGCTCTCGAGAACGGCGGTGTCAGCCGGTCGTCCTCGATGTGAGGGCTCAGGGTGGCCTGAAGCGACCACGCAGGGTAGCCCCATGCGGCCGCGCCGGAGCCGGTCTCAGGCCGCGGGTTCGGCGGTGCGGGCAGAGCTCTCCCCTGGCCGGAATCGCCGTGGTGGCAGAGCCAGGTCACCCCACAGGTACCGCAGGTTGGTGCGACGTGGCAGCGGGATCGGATCGTCACCTGAGCCGGGTGGATGCAGCATGAAGTCGTCCGTGCCCCGGCGGGTGATCTTCCACCCGCCGTTGTGCAGCGCCATGTGGTGGTAGCGGCACAGCAGGATGCCGCGATCGATGTTGGTCTCGCCCTTGTCGGCCGCCCATTCGTCGATGTGGTGGGCCTCGCCGTAGCTGGCGGGGCGGTCGCAGTTCTTCCACCGGCATCCGCCGTCGCGCAGCGCCAGCGCGATGCGCTGCTTCGCCGTGTACAGCCGCTGCTCGCGGCCGACGTCCAGCGGGTTGCCCGTGTGGTCGACCGTGCAGCGCGTCACCCCGGTTGCGCACGTGTGCTGGTCGATGCGCCACGCGGGCACCGCCGAGCCGTCGTCTTCGCGCATCCCGACCTCGGCGGAGCCGCCGCGGTGGTCGGCGAGCGCAGTGTCGCTGATGACCAGGCGCACTCCCGCCTGCCGGGTGCCGAAGACCTGGGCGGCATCGGCCATCGCTCCCGCGGTGAACACGTCGACGAACAGGTCGTAGGCCAACTGCTCGTTGGTGCGCGTGTCGGCCGCGAGGTCGTCGGCGGCCTTCTTCTCGTCGGGGTCGACGAACCGCGGCCCGCCGCGGCGCGGACGCAGCGCCGCGTTCAGCACGGCATCGAACATCGCGGCACCGTCGTCGTCGCACGCGAAGCTGCCGCGGCGCACTCCGTCGCGGTCGGTGTACATGCGGAGCGACCGCCCCTCGAACCGCTCCTGGTAGCGCTGGGCCGCACCCTCCGGGTCGAGCACGTCGCGGATCGCCCGCGCCGAGCGCGCGATCTCTTCGACGGTGCGCAGCGGCGCCTCGCCGACGAGGCGCGTACACGCCGCGGCCCACGCTTCGCGCACAGCATCCGCCTCATCGGTCTCATCATCGACCGGTACCGCTCCCGCCGTCGGGACACCCAGGCCCCGCACGATGGCGTCATGCTGCGCCGTCGTGATCCCGCCGTCGAGCAGTGCGTCGTCCGCGATCGCGTGCCACGGCCTCACGGGCGACACCGGCTTCCCCGCATCCGCGGCGTCATCGGGACGGTCTGCACCCGACGCGCCCCCTGCCGGCACAGAGGAGACGAGCGACTCGCCGACCCGCACCGCCTTGGAGGCCTCGCCACGCGACGCGCCCGTGATGTCCTGGATCAGCGATACCGGGTTGCGGTGCCCTCTCTTCTGCGCGGCGCCGGAGTGCCCGTGCTCGCGGGTCGACGCCGACGCGACGACACCGGTTGCGGCCGTCCGCACCGATTCGAGCAGGCGGATCGCGCACGTCGCCTCTTCAAGCACGCGCACCGCCGCGTCGGGCCCCGCCTCGACGAGCACGCCCGGCATCTCGGAAGCCGGAACGTCGTCACCGATCAGCGAATGCAGCCGGTCGACGGCCGCCTCGATATCGGTGAAAATGAGCATGCTTCATGCTATCGACGACCTCAGACATTAGCACAGAGTTTCGATGAATCTGTGGAAAGGTCACCGGTCGAGAAGCCTGTGGAGGAGTCGACGCCCCGAAAACCGCCTACCGCGTCGCGAGCGCGTCCCAGTCGACCTCGGGAACGTCGGGCCGCGTGGGCGACACCCGCGCCGGCAGAATCTGACCGACGCGCGGCCAGTGCGCCCGGGTGGTGACGACGGCGGTGTGCGCGATGACTCCCGAGACGCCGGGCGCCTCGACCTCGAGTTCGAGCGCGCACTCCTGGTAGCGCGCTCGTCCGGTCGGCTCGGATGCCTGCAGCACCGTGACCCGCCCGGGAACCGCGTCGGCCAGAGGGTCGCGCGTGATCTTCTCGAGCAGGTGGGCCATGTCGTCGAGTTCGCTCACGCCGTCAGGTTACTCCCGCACCCCCGACGAACCCCGCGTCCGCCCCCAGAACCGCCCGCGCGAACGCCTGCCCGACGGGTCCGATGCGGTGCAGCCCGCCGACGTCGCCGGCGGGGTCGACCATGTTCTCGAGCAGGGTGACGATCGGCTCGCCGTACAGCTGCCAGCCGACGATCGGGCGCCCCTCGCCCGTGCTCCAGCCCAGCGCCGAGAGCCAGCGGGCGACGCGGTCGAACGGCATCCGCCCGCTCTCGCCGACCTCGGCGGCGGCGAGCAGCAGCAGCGTGGTGGCGTCGCGCGAGAAGTCGGCCTGGATCTCGCCCTCGCGTCCCTCGAACGCCACGAACTCCCCGTCGATCACCCCGCGCACACGGCGCGCCAGCGATTCCCACAGCGCGTCGTTCGACCGCTGCGCGGCCGCGCCGGTGCGCGTGAGCAGCACCCGGCCCCGGTAGACGCGCAGCAGGCCGACCGTCCGCAGCATCTTGCGGAACTCGCGCAGCGGCGCAGCATCCGCCTCGCGCCGTTGCCCGCCGAACCACTCGTTCATCGCCGGCACCGCGACGGCCGCCTCGGCGACATCGGCGGGCGGAAGATACCCCGCCTGCGTGAGCCGGATGCCGTCGCCCGAGGCGCGATCGAGGAACCACCGGATCGCGGCGAGCCCGGCATCGCGCTCGGCGTCTCCGAGCGACACGGCGCCGACCGCCCCCAGCGCATGCGCCGCGAGGTCGTCTTCGATGACCGTGCCGCGTGCGCGGGAGACGAGGTCGATGAGCCGCTCGCTGACCCCCGCGTCGCGCAGGGCGAGCAGCGGCGAGCGCAGCGCCGCGTTGACCTCGTCGACGTCGAACGCGTCGGGGTCGCCGCGCAGCGCGAACAGCTCGTCCTCGTCGAGCCCGCGACTGTCTTCGGGCGGAGCCGCGCGGCCCCCGTCGACGCACAGCGCGAGCGGGGCACCGGGCCCCGCCGACGCGACGTCCTCGAGGCGCAGGATCAGCTCCCAGCCGTCTCCGTAGTCGTACGCGTAGCGCAGCACGTCGCCGGGCTGCTGCAGGGTCTCGTCGAGCCGCACATCGGATGCCGCCGTCCCGTCGTCTTCGCCCTCGTCGATGTCGAAGGGGCACAGGAACAGCTCGCTCGTGGCATCCCACGGGCCCCCGCCGAGCGCGAAGCGGTGCAGGTGCGCGTCGGCCCATCCGTAGGCGGCCTGCAGCACCTCGTGCAGATCGGCGAGCGTCGCATCGCTGCGGACGTCGAGGCGGCGCCAGATCGCCGGCTCCGCGCCGTCGAGTTCGACCCAGATGCGAAACACCCGGATGCCGTCGAGCGGCGGCCGGCGCAGCACGGGCCGTGGCGCGTCGACGTCGGCGCCGAGGACCGACATGGCGTCGGCGATCGTGCGGAGGTCGGTCATCTCACTGCCGGCGATGAGCGCGTCGAAGCGGCGGCGCACGTCTTTCTCGTCCACGTCGCCAGCCTAGGGTGGCGACGCGTCATCCTCGACGCCCCGCGCCCGCACACCGCTGCACACATAAGCGCACGGCGCCCGCTCCCCCGCGACCTCACAGCCTGGGCGTCGAAGGTCGCCGAGATGGTCGTGGGCGTAGATGCCGCGCGCGACCCGCAGGCGATGCGCAGCTTCACCGGCGGCGAGTTCTGAAAACCCTACGACGAGGTGCTCGCCGCGAGCACCTGTATCTCCTTCGAGGATGCCGGCACGATCGTCACCCCCGACGGCTCGACCGACGCCCCATGCGGCACCGCGTGGGCCCTACGCAAGTACCTGGAGCCGTGGGCGCCACTGAGAATTGCGGTTGGGCGCCAGTCGATATTCACGGTCGAAGCCGTCGGTACTCCGGTGAGCGCCACCCCGCGGGCGCGACGCTCACGGGTTCATCCGGCCGATGCGGCGGCGGTCCTGTACGCGCATCTTGACGTCGCCGGTCTCGATCCAGCGGGTGTCGTGGACGATGCGGTCTATGTTCGGGTCGGCTTGGATCCCTCCGCCGAGGCGCTGGCGCCAGTCCGTATTCGCACGAGGTAACGGGGCGATACCGCTACTGCACGCCGAGCAGCGGGGCGAGCGGCTCGCTCTCGGCCGCCAGCGGCGTCGAGCGAGTGGCGACGACGTTTCCACCCCAGACGGCGAACGCATAGGAGGTTGCCGACGGGTTTTCGAGAGTCCACTGCTCCTCACCGCTGTCAGCGGTGATCGCCTGCAGACCGGGAGTCGGGCCGCCTGCGACGTAGAGCAGGTTCGGCGTCGCGCCGATGATCGATCGCCACGCGCCGTCCACCTGCAGCGCGAGGTCGAACTGGGCGGCACCGTCATCGAGGTCGAAGACCGTGACCGACGTGCCGTCGCCGAACGGAACTGCGACGACACCCGCCGACTCCGAGCCGAACAGTCCGCGCAACTCGGACGCGATCACACCCGCGATGAGCCGTGTGGCACCGTCGTCGAGATCAATGACTTCCGCCGCGTCGGCGGTCGCGCTCGACGCGGCGACCAGACCTGTGGTGGGAATCGGGAGGAGGCGGGTATCGGAGGGAGCCTCGATCGACCAGCGGAACGCCCCGCTCTCATCGTCAATAACGCCGAAGATCACGCCCTCGCCGCCTTGGCGCACTCCCAGCAGGCGATCGTCGACGACCGAATAGCTGGTCGACGACGCTGGCGCCCAGCCGCCGTCGGAGCCGTCATCCAGCGAAATGGCACGGGTGCCGAACAACAGCGTCGCACCGGCGACGAGCGGAGCGGTCTCGCCCTCGACAGGCACAGTCCACTCTGCGGACATAGATTCGATGTCCCACCGCTGAATGGTGTTCGTCGCGACCTCACGCACGACCAGGTCGCCGTCGATCGTCGAAGGCGCCCCGACGAGTTCGAAGCCCGCCATGGTTAGCGTCTCACCTGAGGCGGGATCGAGCAGCACCAGGGCGGCGGACCCGTCGGCCATCGCCGGGCGCATGACCCACCAACCGGCTCGCTGTCCCTCCGCCGCCGGGGCGAGGCCGGTCATGGTGGGGTCGAGCGGCACGCTCCAGCGCTCCTCGCCGTCGACCGTGTCGACGAGCGCGATCCACGGTGCGGTCGTTCCGTCGGTCTGCGTGACGTCCCACGAGATGAGCGCCTCATCTTGCCCGACGGTGGACCCCTTGCGAACAACGGATGAAGCTTCGGCGCCCGCACCGGAGGGGCCATCGATACTCCACGCGCTGGCCTCGGGTGCAGACGTGAGTTCCGCGACGGTGATGCTCTCGTCCGCGAGCAGGTTGGGAACGACGAGCACCGCGGCGGCGGCGACGGCGACCACCGCGAGGACTGCGACACCGACGCCCAGCGCTCGACGACGGCGGCGCCGCGGTGCACGACCGCCGTCAGCCGGGCTGACGGCGGGAGGCGCAGGCACAGGCCCGTCGGCGACGCGCGGACTGCCGGGAGCAGGCGGCGGCGGCGGCGACTCGATCAGCAGGCGACCCGCGACCGCGCGGGCCTCGGCATCGCCGTTCCCCGCGATCCACTGCAGGAGCTCCGGGTAGGCCACCGGGTGCCGCGCGATGCGCGCGTGCAAGTCGGGATGATCCGCCGTGAGCTCCGCCAAGCGCGCGGCCGACGTCTCGCGGGCCTCCACTTCGTCGGAAGGGTCGAGATCGGTCACGTGTACTCCCGCCTGCGGGTGCCAAGGGTCGAAGATCGAGCAGAGCCTATCGGATGCTCCGACCTGCCCTGCACCACCGTGACGGAGACGTCACTGCCCGCTTTGAATCGGTTTTGTGTTGAATCGGTTTTGTGCACACGGGCGCCGTCGTGGTAGTCATAGTTTCGGTGGCGGGAATCGCTGGGTTCACGTGACTGGGGGACTCTGCTTGACATAAGCGAGAAGTGTCTCTCGTGCGCTCTGAAGTCGTTTCCTTCTCATCACGGCCGTGCATCATCTCCGGGATTTGGCGGGATCTGACCGCAAAAAAGGGGTTGTGGGGATGAGCTCTACCGGTGCTGACGACCTGTTCGGCCAGCAGTGGGGTGGCGGGCCGACGGGGTTCGGAGCGACCTCTTCGCCTTCGTCGGGAAGCCCGAGCGGAGGGTTCGACGATCCGCCCTCATCTCCGCCCGCCTTCACGGTCGTGCATCCACCACTTGCATGGCTGTACGCCGCACTCGGCGCGGGGGCCGTGGCACTCGCGCTCGTGATCGCGCTGCGGGACGTGATCCCCGTCGTGTTCGCGGGGTGGGTGCTCGGCGGTCCCGTCGCGTTCGCGCTGACCGCGGTCTTCCAGAGCGTCGACACCTCTCGCCGCACGCAGCTCGGCTACTCGACCGGCCGCAAGGCGATCGTGACCTCGCTGTACATCGCGGCGCTCACGGTGGGGTTCGCCGCGGTCGCGGTCGCCGCCGTGATACTCGCGCTGTGGGCGGGACGGAACTTCTGATGGCGTCGACCACTTCTCGCACCGGCGCGCGACGCCGCGCTCGCTGGGCACTTGCCGCCAGCGTCGTCGCCGTCTTCGCCGGGGGAATCCTCACCGCTGCGCCCGTTGCGAGCGCGGCGACCGCCGCCGAAGACGATGCCGCAGCTCTCCCCATCGAACGGCTGGGTGGATGCCTCGCCGGCGGCGGCGTCGGCGACGTCGTGCTGCTCGTCGACGAGTCGGAGAGCGTGCAAAAGACCGATCCGACCGACGCCCGCGCGACCTCGGCGAACTACTTCGTCAACCAGCTCGGCGCCTACGCCATCGACAACGACGCCGCCGTCAACGTGCAGGTGGCGACGTTCGCGGAGAACTACACGCCGGTCACCGGGTGGCTGGCGCTCGATGAAGCCGGCATCGGCGGCATCCAATCGGCTGTCGACTCCGTGGCCGAGCGCGACGACGGCTGGGAGACCGACTACTGGACCGCCCTCAACGGCGCGCGCGTGGAGCTGGCCGACGCGGCGGCCGGTCGCGAGGCGACGTCATGCCAGGCCATCGTGTGGCTCTCCGATGGCGAGCTCTGGTTCAACCCCTCCCCCCGGGATAGCAGCCCCAAGGGGTTCGCTCCCGATCTCGCGATCCGCGGGCAGGGCGACGCCGACGAGGCCTGGCAGCTCGCGCGCCAGGACTTGTGTCGCGACGGCGGCCTGGCCGACCAGCTGCGCTCGTCGAACATCACCACCTTCGGCATCGGCCTCGACGGCCCTGGGGTGCCGGCTGGCGGGTTCGACCTGATGGAGGCGATCGTCTCCGGAGCGACCGCTTCGGGCTCCACCACCTGCGGATCCATCGTCGAGCCGGTTCCCGGTGCCTTCTTCGTCGCCAGCGACATCGACAGCCTGCTGTTCGCCTTCGACCAGCTCGCCGCCCCCGGCCAGCCGCCGATCAGCCAGGAGCGCGGCATCTGCCAGGTGACGGTGTGCACGAGCGAAGGGCACCGCGTCGTGCTCGACGGGTCGACGCCGCAGGTGAAGATCCTCGCGACGTCTGACCTGCCGGGAGCGATCGTGTCGGTGCAGTCCCCGTCGGGCGCGATCGTCGAGATCCCCGCCGGGGCGGGCACGACACAGCTCGAGGGCGCGACGATCGCCTACGAGTGGAAGTCGGACCGCTCGGTGTCGCTCGACATCAACAAGGCCGACTCGACGCAATGGCGTGGGCTGTGGCAGCTCGCGTTCACCGACCCGGCCGGAACCTCCCCCGGCCAGACGTCGAAGTCGCACATCCGTGTGCAGGGCTTTCTTCTGCCGGACTGGCTGAACGCCGACACGGTCGCCCTCCACTCGGGTGATGTGATCGAGGGGGTCGAACTCGGCTTCCGCTCGCGCACGGGCGAGAGCGCCGATGCCTCGATCGTCGAGGGGGCGCTCGAGTACTCCGCGGTGTTCCGCGACAGCACCGGCACACCGATCACGATCGTGCGCACCGTCGACCCCGCCGACCTCGCCGCGGCGCTCACGCTCGACCTCTCCGGTGCGTCGATCGGCGCAGGATCGGTCACGCTGCAGAGTCGCATCACGACCGCGCCGACCACCTTCGAAGGCGAGAGTGTCGCAGGAACGCAGCTCGAAGCCGAGACCGTCACCGTGCCGGTCACCGTGCTCGCACCACTCGAGTACCCCGTGGTGGGGTCGTCGGTCGACTTCGGGCACCTCGAAGACGACGAGGTGCGCATGAGCGCCGTGCTGCCGGCCTCGGGTGAGGGCTGCATCCGCATCCCCGACGACGTCACCGTGCTCGCCAGCCCCGCCGGCGTCGGCGCCGTGTCGATCGCCTCGGTCGACGGCGGGTGCATCGATCCTTCCGGCGAGGGGCTCGAACTGACCCTCACGACGGACGCGCCGGGCAACGGCTCGATCAACGGCAGCTTCGTCATCCTGCTCGAGCCCGACGCGTCGGGCGAGGCGATCGAGGCGACCGTCGCGTTCACGGCGAGCCTTGCCCGCCCGGTCAACCCGGTGAACTTCTGGGTGGTGCTCATCGTGGCGCTCCTCCTCGGTCCGGGGCTGCCGCTCGGCATCCTCTACCTCGCGAAGTGGGTGGTCTCGACCATCCCGGCGAAGGTGCTCTACGGTTTCGTCGTCGACGTGACCGTGGACTCCTCCGGGGTGATGCGCGACGGGCAACCGTTCACGATTCGACCCGCCGACACCGCGAGCCTCGTGCGTGTGCCCGCACGCGCACGTTCCCTCACTATCGACGGGGTGAAACTGCGGGTGCGCACCGGGGCCTCGCCCTTCGGCCGCGGCCACGTGGTCGTCGACGCAGACGATGTCTCGTCGATTTCGAGCGCATCACCCGCGACCGACCGGTCCGGGGTTCGCGCCGTGCTACCGCTGGCGATCCACGGGAACTGGGTTCTGCTGCGCTCGCCGGGTGCACCGGCTGACCGCGCGCGTCTGCTCGTGTTGCTCGGGGGGAACGACACGGCGACCGTGTCACGACTGCTGCAGACCCTCGCCGATCGCGGTCCGAGCCGCCTCACGGCGCTCGTCGCGGCGGAGACGGCGGCGGGTTCCGCCCCGGCGGCTCCCGTGGGGACGGATCCGTTCGCCGCCGCCACGACGCAGGCGCCCGTCGGCCATCCGTTCGCGGCGGCGGACGGTGGCGCGGCCGCCTGGTCATGGGACACGACGACCACCACCACGGTCGCCGACGGCCCGTCGACCACGGCGCCTGGCTCGTCGCCGAAGAGCGACGAGCCGGCCGAGGACTGGAAGCAGTGGTGATGGGTGATCTGCGGGACGCAGGCGGAGAAGGGTCTGAGAGGAAACGATGAGGAAGATTCTCGTGGTCGGGTGCGGCGGCTCAGGTGGCGCGACGCTCGGCTTCATGATGGACCAGCTGCGTTCGGAGCTCGCGCCGTACGGCATCACCGAGCTCCCCGCCGGGTGGCAGTTCGTGCACGTCGACGTGCCCAAGACGGGTGACGGCGGCTCTCTCATCGCGACCGTTGCGGATCAGGGCGGGACGTATATTTCCACGGCACCCGCGTCAGGATCGAAGTACGCGAACGTCGATTCGGCGCTCGCCTCGAAGGTCGCCGGCAGCGGCGAACTTCCGCGACTGGGCACATGGCTGCCGCGAGTTCCCGATGACATCACCGTGCCTGTCACAGTCGGTGCCGGACAGCTACGGGCCGTGGGTCGCACCCTGACCCTCGCCCAGTCCCCCACGGTGTTCGCCGGCCTGCGCGCCGCGTGGGAGCGGCTGTATTCCGATGAGGCGGGGATGCACCGCGTCGCTGCGGCGTCGAAGGGCCGTTTCGGCGAGTACGACCAGGCAATCGATCCCATCGTCTTCGTCGTCTCGTCGATGGCCGGCGGCGCAGGCGCCTCGATGGCCTTGGATGTCTGCCGCATCCTCACCGGCATCCCGAACCTCGACCCCCGCCTCCTGGGTGTGTTCATGTTCTCACCCGACACCTTCAACGAACTCGCGCCCAGCGATCGCGGCGGCGTGCGCGCCAACGGACTTGCGATGCTCGGCGAGATCGTGGCGAGCCAGACGCGAGCAGCGAACAGCCACGATGTCGCCGTGCTGGCGTCGATGGGCATTGCGACCGACGTCGCGGCCGTGCCGTTCGCACGGGTCTTCCCCATCGGGCGGACGATGGGTGTCACCGAGACCGTGTTCGGCGACGGCACGATGAAGGGCGTCTACCGCGGGCTCGGGCGCGGACTCGCGGGCCTGGTCGCAAGCGACGCCGCGATGTCGAAGTACGTGCAGTACGACCTCGGCAACTCGAACCCGACCGACACCGACCGATCGGTCTTCGGCTGGGACGAGAGCGTGCGCGACCTGCAGTGGGGATCGTTCGGGTTCGCCAGCCTGAACATGGGCCGCGACCGCTACCGCCACTACGCCGCTCAGCGCCTGGCGCGCGCCTCGGTCGATCGGCTCGTCTCGGGACATCGGCGCGGCGCCGACGCGCAGGCGACCGACGACGTGGTCTTGAACACGCTCGTCGAGTCGCAATGGGCGAACGTGCTGGCGCGACTCGAGCTGCCCGCCGATGTCAATCGCAACGGCGTCGCGGCGTGGTTCACCTCGACGGCGCTCCCACAGGGCGTGCAGCAGACGGAGATCCAGTCGATCATCAACTCCGTCGTACTCGTGGGGCTCCCCCCGGCCGCAGGAAACGATGCACGGCAATGGCTCCAGGCCGTGGGACAGCACCTGGCCGCGGCGCGCACGACGATCGCAACGGCGGTCTCGAAGGCGGCGTACAACTGGGCCTTCGAATGGGTGCCCGGATTCGAACAGCGGATCCTCGATGAGATCTCGAACGCGATCGCGCAGTTCGGGCTCCCCTATGCCCGGGCGCTCCTCACCCGGATCGAGTCGCTCATCCAGAACGGACTGCAGCCGGCGCTGCAGGCGCTCTCGGAGTACCAGACCGATGACGCGGCCAAGCTGCCCGAGGCGGTCGCCACCCCCGTCGCCGGCATGAGGGGAGCCATCCTCAATCCGGACGGCATCACGAATGCGCTGCTCGAGGGCCTCGCCGGCCAGCTGCGAAAAAACATCTTCGCGCGCGGATCGGAGGCTCTGGCCCGCGTGCTCGGGCCGATGGTCGGCGAGAGCCTGCAGCCGCTCCGCGGTGAGATCAGCGAGGCGCTGAAGCTGCTCAGCACCGCCGTCGCCCAGCCCGTCGCAGGGGTCAAGCTCGCAGATGTCGCCACGGATGTCTACGCAGCCTGGCCGAGCGACCGCGACACCGAGGTGCCCGAGCGATTCGACGTCGCCCACAACGAGATCCTGCTCACCCCCGCGTCGGAGTTCGACAAGCAGTACGCGACCGACGTGCGTGCTTCGGTGCCCCGCGCGATCGGGACCGGGTACGAAGAGGCCCAGTCAGTGCTCGTCCCTCTGGTCATCACGGGCATCTGGCCCGTCGGGGCGGGCGCCGTGCCGCCAGGTGGGCTGCTGGAGCGCAGCACCGCCTGGCGCGCCTCGTACTTCAATATCGATCCCGCCGACGGCGCGGGTCTGGTCCCGTCGCGCGCGGTCTACGCATTGCACCTCACGACCTCCGACCTGCTCGAGCGTGCCACCGCCTTCGTGTCACGCCGTGGCGAACCCTTCGACACCTACTGCTCGGTGTCGCTGCGGCAGTTCGCACTGGGAGACGAGCACACTCCCGCCTCGGTGACCGCCGAACGCCAGGATCTCATCGTGCAGCGATTCCGCGAGGCCCTCTCGTCTGCCCTCCCGCTCGCGGGCGTCAGCGAGCAAGCGGTTCTCGCGGTGCACGGCGAGGGCGTCGCGTATCGCTACAAGTTCTCGGGAGTGCCCTTCCAGGGTGCGGCAGCCCTGGTCACACGACTGACAGACATCGTGCGCGCCTGGCCCAACATCGATGCGACGACGGTGAACGACTTCGACCGCGCCTTCACCGACAGCTCATCCTCGACCAAGGTCGACGTCTTCGGCTCCTACAAGTGCTACTCCCCGCTCGTGTTCAGCGGCTTGCTCGATCCGGTCAAGGAACAATGGGGCATCACTCCGACCTACGGTCGGGAGTCATTCTGGGCGCACCGGCGTGCGCGGCCGCTCGCGGGGTCACTCCCCATGGGCGATGCGGAGCGTCGCGCCATGGTGGCAGGCTGGTACCTCGGGCGTGTGACAGGCCGCATCCGTGTCCCTGGTGCGCCGTACACCGATCCGGTCAGGATCTGGGATACGAACGAGTCGACCTGGCTCTCCTTCCCCGACCCGCTCCTGACGCCGCCGGAACGCTTCTTCGGGCGCGACTTCGACTGGATGCCGGCGGTGCTCGAGGCGCAGCTTCTCGCGGTCGCGCAAGTCAACAACCCGCCGGTGCTCGCCTCGCTCGCGCCTTACCGTGAGCTGCGACGGCTGTACGATGCGTCTTCCGACCGAGCCAGCGCCGCGGGGGGCGGTGCGCTGGCCGCCGATCTGGCGGGGCAGACGGTGCTCGCCGAATGGCTCGCCACCGGTGCTGTTCCGCAGGGCGGCCGAAACGTGTTCGTCGGCACGACGGCCGCGGAGCGCGCTGACGCGGTGCGCGCGTGGGTGAGGTCACAGCGCTCGGCCATTCCTGTTCAGTTCGGCAGTCCGGTCACCACCCGACGGGATGCCGCACAGACACCGATCTTCCGCGATGTGGCGGGCGACGCCGAATGGGCGCTGGGCGAGGTCGAGCGTCTGCTCGTGCCCGCGCTCGCTCAGGCGGAGCGGGGCGATCGCGCCGCGCAAGACGACATCGTGATCCTATGAGCATGCTTCCGCTCATCCTCGGCCCTCGCGAGCTCGAGGGAGTGCGCGATGTGCTGCGGGACTGGTCGGCGGCCGGACTCGTCGATCACTTCGTCTGGACAGATGGCGTGGCCGCGACCGTGGTCGACGCCGGCCGTGCGACGCGCCTGCCGCTGCGCCGCGTGCTCACCGCGACACGTGCCGACGAGGTCGTGCTCACGGTGCTCGGCGCCGCTCTTCGCGGAGTCACGCCCGTTCCCCGCGATCGTGTCAGTGCGTGCGAGAGCATCATCGACGAGTCTCTCGGCCAGGGGATGTCGGTCACGCGCATCCGGGCGACGGCGGTCCTCAAGGGAGTCGACCTCGCAGTTCCGACCTTGGCCACCGCCGGGTGGCACAACGTCGTGCTCGCCGCCGAGGAGGGGTCGATTCCCGAGCGCGGACGCATCGTGCTCGACCACACGACCCACGCCGACGATGTGATGACACACATCGCGGCCTCCCTCGCGGGCGTGCTCGGACTGTGGGCCGGCGTGGACACGATGCTGTTCGGGTCGGCCTCCGCGCCGCAGTCGCCCGCTGCACGCCTCACGCGATCGTTCGTGCGCAGTCTCGACTCGACCCGCGTCGAATCGGAACTGCGCACGGCCGTGCTCACGACCGACAGCGGTCTCCCGCTTCCCCGCGTCTCCGGCGGCAGCGAGTACATCGAGGATGACGCGCTCGCCACGTCGTCGATGAGCGACTCTTACTGGCGCGTGTTCGACTGGGTCTTGCGCGGGCCGCGGGAGCAGCCCGCCATGACCGAGGTCAAGAAGGTCGGGGCTCTCGAGGCTCTCGGTATGTTCTTCAGCTTTCTCGTCGCGGCGGTGCGGAATGCGCCCGGCCGCTGGGTCGCCTCGGTCTTTCGGAAGATCAAGGCCGGAGCCGCGAGTCGAGTGCAGGGCGCCGTGTTCGGCACATCGGACTCCGCCTACGTGGTCGTGGTCGGCGGAGTGCTTCCCGACGGCCGGCCCGCGTCATGGCAGGACCTCGGCGATGCCGTCGACACCCTCGCCGCGGGCGTCACGAATACCGCTCACGTGCCCCACGAAGACCTCACCCAGCTCTGGCAGGCCTATGCGGCCGCCGCTCTGACGCTGTGCGACGCGGGCGAGCGCAATCCTGCCTTTCCGCCGGTCGAGATCGGCGCCCGCAAGGGCGTGCTGCGCCGTCGAGAAGACGCCGTCCCCGACGCGTCGACGCGCTTCACCGAGGTGCCACCACACCTCGCTGCCGTCGTGGGCGCCGCCGAGATCGCCCCCTACGACACCCTCGAAGCCGACGATCTGGAGCAGCGACTGGCCGCGCTGGCATCCCAGCCCGGCGCGGGTGTCGCCGCCAGCACCGCGTTGGAAGAGCTCCGGCGCTGGCGCCGGAAGTTCGCGACAAGCTTCTCGGTGCGCATCGGATCACGGCTCGGCGAGGCGCTGACGACCGTGCGCGCCGAGGTGGCCGGCATCCTCGAACGGCTCCGAGAGGGCGCTGGCGACGACGTGGATGACCGCCTTGCGCGATCGCAGCGGAAGCTTGCCCGGGCCCTGAGGATCCTCTTCATCGTGTTCGCTGTGCTCCTCGCCCTCGTGGGCATCCTCCTCGGCTTCGCGGTCGTCGGAGCAGCGCTCGGGTGGAGCCTCATCGGCGGGCTGCTGCTCGCCTGGTTCGTCTCGTCGTTCGTGCTCTTCATTCGTGGCCAGGCCACGCTCTTCCGACTCATGAGAGAGCGGCGCGAACTGCTCAGCCGGCGCGAGGCCGACGAGGCGAACCTGCGCCACGCCCTGCGCGACATGCGGCGGCTGGTGGATGCGTACACGCAGTTTCTGCGGTGGTCGGAAGTGCTCGGCGTGGTGCTGGCCGACCCGTTCGGCAGCTCGTCGCGCGAGGCGTCGTCGAGCACCCCCGGACTCGCCGGACTTCCGCTGTCGGTCGTCGTCGGCGAGGCGCAGACCGACGCGGCCGCGCTCGACATCGTGGCCGCAGAGCTGCGCCGACTGGCATTCGAACCCGGCTGGCTCAACGCCGTCTTCGGCACCGTGATGCGCAACGCCCACCGACGGCTGGGCGGCAGGGGAATCGAGTTCCGAGAAGCCCCCGACCTGCTCTTCCGTCAGCTGGGTGAGGGCGACCAGAGCGTGCTCCCGACCCTCACCGCCCATCTCGCGCGCCACGGTGTCGACCCCGATGCGGGCGACCGTCGATGGGCCGGCAGCCTGGGTCTGCTCGCCGAGCATCCGTCGCTGAGCGAGCAACTGCTGCAGCGTGTGGATTCCGCCGGCGCCTCGGTCGCATACGGAGAGTTCATGGGGGCTCTCGAGCGCTCCGCGGGCGGATCGCACCAGGGCATCGAAGACTCGTCGCTGCGGCCCGATGTGCGCATCCAGGCTGGCAAGACCGCGATCGCGACCAGTGAACCCGTCACGGTGACGCGTGGTCTCAGTCGCCTCGTGCTGCTCCGGCAGGCGACGGTCGGCCTGCCTGCTTTCGAGTTCACGGTCCACGGCGAGACAGCCAGCGGATCGACGGGCGGCGACTGGGCCACCGAGACGGACACTCCGGTGCTGTGAGGGGATGGGGAGAGAACAGATGAGCGAGAACCCTGACAGCGCGATGAGCGCGCGACTGGAGGCGCTTCGTGCACTCGCGGAGCGCCTCACCGCCGAGGGCGATTCGGCCGGCGAGGGCTTCGCGCCGCCGTACCAACGTGTGGTCGCCGTGTCAGACGTCATGACGGCGGCCGAGATCCGCGCGAACCCGCGGTTTCCCCCCCTTGTCAAGGACCTCGCCGACGAGATCGCGCACGCTCTGTCGACCGTCGACTCCTCAGCGGCTGCGGCGCCCGTCGTCGAGACTCCGGCGACGATCGCCGCGCCGGCCGTGGCACCGGCCGTGGCGCCGGCCGTGCCGGTGGCGAGCGTGACCTCGGCCGCACCCGTCGAACCTCCGACTGGAGCTGACCTCAGCAGCGTGCGGTTCGCCGCGTACAGCGGTGCCGTGCCCACCGGGCAGATCGGGCAGATCCAGGTATCCCGCACCATCGACGGGTCACACCTCCTCACCTGGCCAGCGGGAACCGGTGTGTATGTGGATCGCGTGGTGCGCGGCGATCAGCACGCGCCCTACACCCCCGACACCGCGTCGCTCGTCGCCCTCAGCAGTGGCGAGGCGGTGGAGGACGCGGAGCCGTTCCAGCATGCCGTGCGGCACTACCAGGTATGGCGACACTCGGGCAGCTCACTTGCCGAAGCGGCCGCAGCGCAGCCGGACATCGTTGCGATGGGGCTCGTCGTCGCCCCTCCCCGCGACATCGAGCTCGGAGTCGACTCCGGCGCGGTCGTCACTGCAACGTGGGAAACGGAGCCGGGTACCTCGAGCGTCGCCGTATACCGCGTGCCGGTCGATCAGGCCCTCGTTGCCGGATTTGGCAACCCTGGCTTTCGCATCCACTCCGATCGGCCTCTACGGGGCGGATTCTCCGATGGCGAGGCCGCTCCAGGGCGACGGTACGTCTATCAGGTGATCGCCGAGGCAGACGTCAACGGAGAGGTGCACACCTCGGCGCCGGTCACCCACGAGGTGTTCGTCCCGGAGGCCCACGCGCCAGTCGGTGACCTGTCCTTCAGCCTCCGCGAGGAGGGGGCGAGCGCGTGGTTCGATCTCGCGTGGACAGAGCCCCCGGGCGGGCGCGTCGTGGTCTACCGAACCGACATGGAACCGCTCGCGGGTTGGGACACCGCCCCCGTGGTGACATCGTCGCTGCCGAGCGCCGGTCTCCTTCCCGAGGCTCGACTCACCCACCCCGTCGACCGCGAGGGCGGCCGCGGCGTCATGCGCAGCGTGCCGTGGCCCCGAGCGTGGTCGAAGGCCTTCTTCACCCCGGTCGTCGAGATGGGCGAGTTCTCGTTCGTCGGTAATACCGTGACGGGTATTCGCGTGGCTCCGGTAGAGCGGGTCAAGCTCATCGAGCGCGTCGACCAGAAGCTCGTCACGTTCGATTTCCCTGACGGCGCCAACGAGGTGCGACTGTTCGTCGGGCCGAGCAACACCCCTGCGGAAGGCGTGATCACGGGCCGGGCCGTCGCGGCCATCTCACGCTCCGACTATGAGGCGATCGGCAGTCTCACGCTCGGGCGGCATCAGCTGTCGAACATCTGCGACATCCATCTCGTCGCCTTCGGCAGCCACGGCACCGACACCGTGCAGAGCGCTCCCGTGACCGTTGCCTATACACCCGTGATGACGCTCGAGTACCGGGTATCATTCAGTCTCGGTCTCACTGCGGCGGCGCGGCGCCCGAGCCTCACGATCCAGTGCGAACGCGATCTGCAGCTGGACCCCGGCGTCGGCTTCGTCCTCGCCTTCCGGCCCGACCGCCTGCCCCTCACGGTGAGCGACGCGACCGCGCATATCGCACTCACCCGTGACGAAGACGGCGCAACGACGGCGATGCAGCGCATCGTGGTGCCTCGGCTGTCTACGGGCGGCCATTCCGAACCCGGGTGGAAAGCGGACCCTGCGTCGTGGAGCGCGGTTGCCGCGAGCGGCGGGTTCCTGCGCCTATTCGTCGATGACCCGCGGTACCAGCCCCACGTCGCACTCCTCGACCCGGCCGTGCGCACGCTTCGTGTCGCGGGTCTGCTCGGCCGATGATCGCCGCCACGGGCGCCGGCCGCTGGGCGCAGCTGAGCTACGGCTCCCTTCCGGCCGATCCCGTCGCGCGTACGCCGGCCGGGTGGCGGGTCAAGGAGTCGGTCGGAGGTCTCTCCGACGAGGAGGCGAATCGGCTCGTCTCTCTGGCCGTCACCCGGTTCGAGAGCCATGTGCCGTTCCCCGGGGTGGGGCAGCGACCGGAGGTCTACCAGGCGCTGCCTCGCCGCTTCGGCTACGTGTGGCGCGATGACCAGGCCTTCTACTGGCACGCCTCGCAGCTCGATGTCGACGGCTCGGGCCGAACGGGAAACGTCTTCTCCCACCTGGTGCTGGATCGTCTGCCGGATTCTTCCGCCCCACGCCACGCGCCGGTCGCCTTGTGGCGCTCCGAGCAGTTCCTCGCGCCGCATCAATATGCGCTCCTGGCGGGCGAGTCGCTCCCCGCCGACGCACCCGGCCCGGGGCCCGTGGTCACGCGGGAGAATCTGCTGACCTTCCTCTTCGATCCCGCCCAGTGGCGCGTCGGCACGCTCGCCGTGTTAGCAGACGCCGTCATCGCGGCCCTCCAGGGCGGCCCGCGGGTCGTTCTTCGTTGCGACGATCAGGCGGAAGCCGCACTGTGGATCGGTGCGGTGAGCGCACTTCTTTCATTGCGCGATGCGCGACGACTCGGCTTCAGCCTGTACGAGCGCGGTGCGAGCGAGCACAGCAGTGGCGTCGAGCAGGCATTCGAACGGGGAGTGCATGTCGCCGCGGTCCCGGCGGGCGATGTGCTGGCGCCGTCGGACACCATCGTCGAGATCGACCCGAGCGCGGACGTCTCCATCGGGGAACCCGGCGGCTCGCACACGTTTGCGGATGGTCGGAGAGTCGACGTCGGCGTCGTCTCGTCGCTCGTCACGCTCTGTCTTTTTACCGAGTACGACGCGCGTGCTCTCTTCGATGGGATCGACCAGGTCGCGCGGCGCACGGACGACGCACCGACGATCGACCCCGCGTGGCCCCTCGCGATGACGATCCTGCTGCTTTCCGATCAGTATCCCGACGCGGCGGCGCTCGCTCGCCCGATCGTGGTGCGCGCGACGCCGGAGAAGGTCGCCGTCGACGACGAGCTGCGCAGAACCACCGAAGCGGCGATGGGGCACGAGCTGAGCGATGACCCCGCGCTGCTGTGGGGGCAGCTCCGCTCCACCCCGCGGGAGTCGTTCACCTCGCAGCTGCTGGCGGGCACCTACCTCGCTCGAGCGGTGGAAGACACCGCGTGGCTCACGCAGGCCAGCCCGGCGCCGCTGCCCGAGATCCCGCTCAGCCTCGAAAGGTTCTCAGAGGCGGCGGCCGCCGCCCTCGATGTCGCGCTCGCCCGCGCTGCGTCGGGCGGAGCCTCTCTCTCAGCTCTGCGTCTCATCGGCTTCGTCGGCGGCGTGTTCGCACAGCGGGCGGCGGATCCCGCCGTGGAGAGTCGACTCGACGAGTTCGTGGCCGGGGAGATAGATCGTCTCGTCGATGATCCGCGGGCAGCGTCGATTCTCGCCGATGCCGGCGCCTTCGACGATGCGGTGCTCGAGCGCTGGATCATTCCGGCCCTCGAACAGCGGGAGCCCGCCCCCGACTCCCTCTTCACGACGCCACCGGTCGTGCTGATAGGACTCTTCGGCCCGTCGCCCCTGTTCACGCCCGGAACGGCCCTGGGCCGGACCATCGTGCAGTGGGATGCCGCAACGCTGGCCGTCACCGAGGCACCGGACTTTGCGCTGGAGCGGGAGGTCGCTGTGCACCTTCTTCACCGCTTCGGCCGGTGGGACCGGGTTCCCGAGGAGGGCAAGTCGATCCTGCTCCTGGCGAGTCGGGCGTGGAACGGCAGCCACCTCGTCGCCGCGACCGAGGGCGACCTGACACGTGTCCCGGAGGAGGTGGCGGCGCGCGCGATTCTCCGTTCGAGCCGGGCGGAGGCACTCGCCGTCGCGGCCGCGCCGCCATCCGCGGCCGTCGGCCTTCGCAATCTCGCCAAGGCCGTGGTGGAGGCGCGACGGGTCGACGAGTTCACCGCGGGCGGTGCACTCCTGACCCGGGAAGAAGAGGCCCGGGCGATCGTTGCGTGTCTGGAGACCATGCAGAACGGGCCCGGTCGACCACACGATCGTTCGCAGGTGTTCGGCCCCGCGATCGCCGCACTCTCGATCGTCGTGAGGTCGGATGGCCGCGAACACCCGGAGCTCGAACCGCACGCAGAGATCATCCGCGCGACGATCGCATACGTGTCAGCCGATCGCGGGCTCACGGCACGTGTCGCCCCGTACGTCGACGCGCGCGCCGGCGAAGACGCGGTTCGGGCCGTGGCACTCATCGTCCATCTCGCCTTCCTCGGCGCGGCGAGTACCGATCCCGACCACCTCACCCGCGAGCAGCGCGCGTGGTGCCGACTCACGGACGCGAACGGCAACAAGCTCGTCGACGACATCGCCGAGCGTGCGCTGCGCTCGGCGAGACGTGCGAACGCCGTCACAGCCGATGACATCGCCCTCGCACTGGAAACCCAGGCGCGCATGGAGAAGTCGCGAGCCGACAAGGTCGCCAGACAGTGGTGGCGTTCACACGCCTCGCGCGGCGCGAAGGTCGTCGACAACGGCGTCGAGTTTCTCGGAGGCCTCTTCCGTGGTCGTCAGAAGGAGGAAGGCTGATGCCCAAGCTCGTGTTGAATGAGCGCGACAAAGAAGCGCGCGTCCCCGCGGGCCTTCTCGTCGCGCGCACCTTCATCGCGCCGGTGGGAGCGGTCGCGCATCCTCGCGCGGTCGCGCCGTCAGGTGCCGCCGTCCCGCTTCCCGCGGTGCCACCGCCGCCCGGGACAGTCATCGTGGGCGTCGACCACATCGAGGGCGCGACGATCCGCGTCGAAGCCGACGGCACCTTTCCCTCCGGCAGCGTGGTCACCGTCGTGCTCGAGGTAGCCACATATGCCGTCGAGATCGGACCACTCAGCGTGGGCGGGCTGTCGATGCAAGACATCGCCGAGCTCTCGCTCGAGGACGGCCAGGTTGTCGTACGGGTGGTCGCCGGCGACGGCGAACGCATCGAACTCTCGCCCGTGGGCGAAGCGGCGCGCGCCGCAACGGCAGATCTGCTCGACTCTGCGCGCGTTTCGGGCGACGCGAGGGCGACGGTACGGGTGCTCCTCGACGGGTCGGCGTCGTTCCGCACCCTGTCCGAGACCATCGTGCGGCAGGCCGTCGACGTGCTCTCCGGGGTGATCGCGATTATCGGCGACTACCGCGTCGGGGTCGCCGTATCAGGGCCGGTCGTGAGAACCGCGACGATCGATGGCCTGACGGGACTGTCGGCCGAAGTGAGCGCATTGCTCAGCAGTTCCCCGCGAGCGGTCGGCGCACGGTTGTCCGAGCCCGAGCTCTTCCGATCGGCGTCGCACGGACCAACTCGCACGTGGGTGCTGACCGACGACGTGCCGGCAGGACTCGCATCCCTCGCCACGGCCGCGGCTGCGGCATCCACCGCGCTCAACATCATCGTCGTGGGCCACGCCTCGATGACCCCACCACCCGAAGTCGATGGGGTCAGCTTCACCTTCTTCGACGCTGATGCCCTCGAGAGCTCCACCGCGTCACCCGGCGCGCTGGCCCTGCCGGAGATCGTTGACGCGCTCCTGCGGCACTCCACCTCCGCCGGTTTCGATCGAAAGGTCTCCTCGTGATCAAGTGTCCGCAGTGCTTCTCGGGCCTCCCGTCGCAGCAGAAAGCGTGGGCCTGCACCAACGACTCCTGTGTGCAGGACTTCCGCGACGATGCCGCTAGCAATTTCGCAGGGTTCGACCTGCCCGCGCGTCCGATGTACGCCGATACGGAGCAGCAGTTCACCCAGCGTCGCAAGGAAGGCAAGGCCCAGGGCAAGTGGCCGCCCGCTGTTCCGCCGTGCCCGGTGTGCGCGGAGCGGATGGTCGACATCTGCCAGGTCTGCCACTTCGCGCTCCCAACGGGGTGGGGCGACGGCGACGTCACGTGCATCGTCATGAGCGGTGCGCGCGCCTCCGGCAAGAGCCTCTATATCGCGATGGGAATCGACAAACTCGAGCGTCTGCTCCTGACGCACGCCAAGTCGCAGCTCTCACTATCGCCGGAGCTCGCCGAAGTCTTCCGGATTAACTACCAGGCACCGCTCGATGCGCGCGGCGTGCTGCAATCGACGCCGAAGGCCGAGAGCCAGGGAGCGTATCAGCGGCAGCCCCTCATCTTCGATCTCGGCCTGATTAAGAAGCGCAAACAGTATCTCGTCGTGCGCGATGTCGCCGGGGAGGACATGGAAGACCTTCCGACGTCGCGGCTGCACTTCTCGTTCTTCGGCCGCGCCGACGCCGTCCTGTTCCTCTTCGACCCGCTCGCCGTACCCGATGTGCGCGCCAACCTGGCGGGAATCATTCCATTGCCGCCCGATGTGGGACACGACCCGATCCCCGTCATCGCCAACGTGCTCACCCTCGTTCGTGAGGGTGCCGGTGGACAGTCACCTCCCATCGGGGTGGTGGTCTCGAAGTTCGACGCGCTCGAAGAGTTCCGCGATCTCGAGGGCAAGCCGCAATGGAGCGAGCTGATGTCGCACCGTGGCGCGGCCTTCGCGCGCGACCCCAGCGAGCGCGAACTCGTCTATGACACCGCCGATGGTGACCTGCTCAGCGCGGAGGTGCGCAGCCTCGTGCTCAAACTCGGCGGCGCGGGTATCGTCGCTCAGCTCGAGAATCGCGCCGACCGTGTGCAGCACCAATTCTTCGCGGTCTCGGTACTCGGACACGCGCCGCGCGGGAACATGCTCGATGGCCGAGGGATCGCACCGTTCCGCGCTGTGGACCCCCTCAAGTGGGCGCTCAGTCAGACCGGCGCGATCTAAACCAACCAGGCCGGGAGAGGGAGTCGCCTCGTGGAGGTCGTGTACGCATCGCTGTGGAGTGTGGGGCTGGTCGTGCTCATCGTGCACATCGTCGCGGGCAGCCTCTTCGGCGCCGCGCTCGCCACGTGGACGCGCTTTCCGTTGTGGCTCGGCATCCTTCTCGGCATCCTCGTGCCGGTCATCGGGCCAATCGTGGCGGCGATCATCGCGACGGCACGGCGCACGCCCGAAGCGAGGCGCCTGCATCGGCCCCGTCGATTGCGGGTCAACGCCATCGTGCTCGCGGTGCCGGCCCTGATGATCTTCGTCGCGCTCGTGCTCCCCTGGTGGATCGTGCGCATAAACGACTCCTCCCCCATCCCGCTGCTACCCACGGGCCGATTTCTCGACACCGTCATCATCCTGACGCTCATCGTCGTGGTCGCGGTGGCGGTGCTCGTGGCCGCGCTCGGGATGGTGCACCTCGGCGCAGCCCTCCTTACCGCTCCCCTCGTGCTGTGGGCATTCGCGATCGGGCTCCTCGGCGCCGTGACGAAGGCTGTGCAGGATGCCCTCGCCGGCGTGGCGGACATCGCCGTCACCGTCGGCGATGTGACTCGCTTCGTCGGTCTGACGCCCGAGAGCCTGCCCCTCGCAGGACTGGGCGTCGACGTGGACGCGCTCGACCTCACCGACTTCGCAGGGTCGGCATCCATCGAGTTCGGCGCGGGTTGGTACCTCATGCTCGCGGCGGCGATCGTGCTCGCCCTCTGGGTCGTGTGGGCCGCATTCGTTCCGGCACGGCAGCCCCGCGCGGTCGATGCCCGTTCGAGCGTGCCGCCAAGCGCTCCCGCACCGCCCACTCCCGCTCCGCCCGAGGCGAACCCGTGGTCGAACTTCACGTGATGTGCGGCCGAAGCGAATCGTAGACCGGGAGGTCCCGAGGTGTTCGGCTACCGCGGAGGTCGTGATCTGGTGTCCGTCTCGTCGCTTCTGCCCCCGGCCCCGAGGTGCGGCGCCAGATCCGCCCGGTCAGTTGTACCAGAGCCCCGCACGCCGCGGTGAGCAGACTAGGCCTCGCGTCAGCGCCCGCGGCCACCGTCGGCGAGTTCGCGCCGGCCGACCGCCATCACCGTCTGGTGCATGTCCGAAATATCGGCACGCACCTCACCGCGCAGACCCGAGAACGCGCAGCGAACCGCCGCACTCGACGACCACAGGCGCTCACGCCCGAGCACGAGTGATGCCGCCGCGACACAGTCACCGGCAAGGCGCGCACCACATGACCACCGGGGCATCACCACGCGCACGTGGGGGTCGTCGGCCGCCGAGCTGGAGATGTCGCCCGCGGCGATCCACTCCCGCCACATCGCGGGAGCCTCGCGGGCGAGCACGTCGGCCTGCGCGTCGATTGGGGCCAGCTGGACACCGACACCGCACTCCCACGTGCCGCTGTGTGTAAGAAGCCGCCCGATCGCCGCCTTGTTCGTCGTGGCGCTCACCGAGGGCTTCTCCCCGCGGCGCATCGATCGCTGCACATGCTCGATATCGCGGGCTTCGGGCGCTACGGCGAGGACTGTGGCCGTGGATGCCTCGTGCGCGAGGGCCTCGCCACCTTCGACCATGACGTGCAGCCGATCGATCGCCGCGCCGACATCGCTCGCGTCGCGCGCGTCCGTGATCGCGCGATGCGACGCGAGAGCGTCGTGAATGCTGCCGATCGTCGCCAGGATCTCACTCCGCTCGTCAGAACGCCCAGGTGCGCATGCGGAGGTACCCCTGCTTCACGACGTTCGCGAGGGCGTTGTCCTCCCATGTACGCGTATACAGGTAGTAGCCATGCGAACCGTAGGTGCCCAGGTCCCACGGCGCCGTGACGACCTCGTCATGCTTCAGCGTCGTCTGATCGAACCGGTGGCCCGACGGCGGGTACCCCCGGCAGGTTACGCGCCTGCAAAATCTCACGGTCCCGTCGTGAGGTCACCCATGTGCGCTGGGCACGAGCAGATCCCCCCAGGCCGTCGCGCTCGGCTACTCTCGTCTGATACCTTGCGCGGCACCGTCGCGGCGCTCCCAGCATGAGGAGTTACCGTGACCACCCCGAGCAGCAGCGCCGCCCCCACAACGGCCCCCGCGCCGCCGTCGCCCCCGCGCAACCCAGCCCCGCGCGGCCTGCGAATCGCCGCGGCCCTCGCCCTCGCCGTCTATGTCGTGGCCCTCGCGGGCATCGCGTTCTGGCCGGACCCGGTCGACCGTGACGCGCGGCCGCTCCTGCTGGCGCTGAACCGCCTGATCCCGTGGGCGACCCTCGCCCGGGTCGAGTTCGCCGCGAACATCGCGCTGTTCGTCCCGCTCGGGATCCTGGTTGCGATCCTGCTGCGCAGCCGGCACCTGGTTGTGCCGATCGCGATCGTGACGACGGTGGCGATCGAGGCGGCGCAGGCGGTGGCGCTGGATCGCCGCACACCGAGCGTGCTCGACATCGTCGCGAACGTCACGGGTGCGTGCGTCGGCCTGCTGATGGTCAGGGTCGTCGAGTGGCTGAGCACTCGGCGACCCGCCCGGCGCTGACCCCTACTCGACCGGCTCCACCACGGCGCCGTCCTCGGTCGTCCGGTTCACCTGCACGTCGGCGGTCACCAGGATCGGCAGGTGGTCGCTGGATCCCTGCGGCAGGGTCCGGATCCGCTCGATGTCGAACCCCTGGCTGGTGGCGAAATCGTAGTGCCCCTTGAAGAACCGGTACCGCGTGTAGGTGCGTGAGTCGCTGAGGGTGAGCGCGTACCCATGGTCGCGGATGTGCTGGCTCAGCCGCTCTTTGAACGCCGGATAGTTGTAGTCCCCCACCATGAGGGCGGGCAGCCCGGGGCCCAGCTGCTCGATCGAGTCGAGGGCGGTGCGGATCTGGTGGCGGCGCAGCGAGTTCAGTGCTGTGAGGGGAGCGGCGTGGAACGAGGCGACGATGACCTCCTGCCCCGCGTCGATGTCGTGCAGGCGCACCGCCAGCATCCGTTCGTGCGCGGGGCGCAGCACATGGTCGTGCAGCGACTTCTTCAGCGCCATCGACCGCACCTCGAGCGCGCGCATACTGTTCTCGCGGTAGTAGACCGCAAGCCCCAGCCGATTGCGTGAGGTCGCGTCGGCGAGGCGCAGCCCTGCCACCTCATCGGGGATGTCGGTGGTGTCGGCCTCTTGCAGGCAGACGACATCGGGCGCGTGTCGGTCGGCCAGGTGGGCGAGCTCACCGATGGCGCGGTGCTTGCGGAGGTTGTACGAGATGACCTTCATCGTGCACTGAGCCTATTGCGCGCGCCTGTGTCGCGACTATCCCCCTGCTGTGTCGCAGCCCGGAGCGTCGATCGTCACCGGCGTGTTGCGCACCATGGGGGTGTACCAGGCTTCGAGGTCGCCGTAGTCGGTGTCGGCGGTGCCCTGGAAGGTCGCGGTGACGGTATGCGTCGACCCGGGGGTACTGCGCACGTTGACGAGCGCCGCCGGCCGCCCCAGGTGGGTGGCGGTCTTCGCGTTCTTGTCCGAACCGTCGACCTGGATGTCGACGAGCTCTGCCCCCGCGGGCCCGTAGACCGACACGTCGCTCGAGATGTGCCCCTTCGGGAAGAAGCGCGCCGGCGACACGTAGCGCGGCAGCGCGTCGACCCGCGACGGGTCGAGGGTGTGGTCGAGGGTCATGCTGATGGTGAAGGTGGGGTCGCTCTCGGTGGTGCACATGTCGGTGCTCACCGTGACGGCGGTGTCGAGGTAGTAGTCGAGCTTGCCTTCGGTGACGTCGTCGATGTACGCGCCGAGGAGGGTCGTCTCCGCGTTGTCGGCGGGGAACTCGCCCAGGATGCGGGTGCCCGCCAGGTACTCGTACTCGGCCTCGTCGGCCGGCACGTAGAGCAGGCGCCCTTCTTCGGCGATGTCGACGACGGCGGCGAGCAGCTCGCGCGGTTCGGCCGACCCCGAGGTCAGCGTGTCGAACACCGAGGATGCCGCGACGGCGAAGACCTCGTCGGTCTGCTCGGGTTCGTAGTTCCAGTACACGTCGCTGAGCAGCACCTTGACGGCGTTCTGCGAGGTCAGGGTCTCGCCGGTGGGCAGCTCGACCGGTCCGGTCGCCTTCAGCAGCCGGGCGAGCGCGACGGGGTCGGTGGAGATCACCGCGTCGATCGGGGTGTCGAACGACTCGTCCCAGAACGCCCGCACGAGCTCTGCCGACTCGGCGAACGAGGGGGTGACCGTGATGTCCTGGATGTACCGCCCGACCTTGTCGCCGTAGAGCGCGGTCAGGCCGTCGTCGAGGGGCAGGATCGACTCGTCGCGGTTGTTGTTGAAGTCCTGGGTCTTGGCCTGCTGGGCGATCGAGATCTTGCCGTCGTCGACCGTCAGCAGCAGGATCGCCGCCGGGTTGCCGCCGGTGCCGCGCGACTCGGCGTTGTTCTGCACCAGCAGCAGGTAGTTGCGGGGGCCGTCGGCGCCGAGCGCGGTGGGCAGCACCTCGAGGGTGCGATCGAGCGGCTCGAAGTACGGCTCGACCTTGGCCATCAGATCGTCGAGCTGACGCACCCCGTCGCGCACCTGAGGGATGACGGCGTCTCGGTTGATCGTGTCGAGCGACGCGCCCACCTGCTCGACGGTCGCGTACGCGTCGTCGACGATCGCCTGCACCTCGGCGAGCTGCGCCATGTCGATGCGGCCGTCGACGGGGCGCAGCGCATCGAGGCTGAGTGTCGTCGCGGGGCGCGCGACGCCCACGACGAGGTCGTCGGCGGCGGCGACGGCCTTGCGCACGGCAGACAGGTTCTCGCCCACCCAGGGCACCCATTCGAAGGTCGTCCACATGCCGTCTTCGGTCAGCGCCCGTGCGGCCGAGGTGTGCACCTGCATCTCGTCGACCGAGGCGGCAGCCCCCTCGGTGTCGCCGTCGATGATCTGCTGCTGCAGGGTCGAGGCGATCGGCACCGCCTTCTCGAGCTCGTCGGCCGCCTCGATCGCGTTGTCGGCGATCCGCGGCCCGACCACGATCGCCGTCGCGCCCAGCCCGACCCCGATCAGCAGGATGCCGCCCAAGACGCCGAGTGTGATCCACAGGCCCTTACGGCTGCGGCGCGGGCGATCGGTGTAGAGGTCGTCGTCAGAGCGCGCGTCGTCGTGACGCGCGGCCTCGCGCTGGGCGCGGGCGGATCGGCGTGATTCGGGCACCCGTTCACAGTAGGCGAGATGACTGGGGAATCACCGTGACGGCCCCGTGCGGCATCCGTGTCGGCGGCGCAGCGTTGAGGTGCGCGCGCCGCCCGTAAGCTGGGCAGGGCAGATGCGCCGACCGCTCTGCCACAGCCAGCCCCGCACACGACGCCTGCCACCGGAGAGAGGCCCGCGCCATGATCACGATCCTGACTGTCTGCACCGGCAACATCTGCCGGTCGCCTCTGGCCGAGCAGCTGCTGCGCGCGCAGATCGACTCCCCCGACGTCACCGTGCGCAGCGCCGGCACGCACGGGCTGACCGGCACCCCGATGCCCGCAGAGGCACAGCACCTCTCCCGCGAGCTGGGTGCACGCGCCGGCGACCCCGAGGCGCACGCGGGCCGATTCCTCACCGAGGCTGAACTGGCCGGTGTCGATCTCGCGCTGGCGATGGCCCGTGAGCACCGCCGGTCGATCGTCGAGCTCGACCCCGCGAAGCTGCGCGTCGCGTTCACCGCACGGGAGTTCGCCCGCCTCGCGGCGGCGCTCAGCGACGCGGATCTGTACGCGGCGATCGCCCGTGGCGACGACGACGCTTCGCGCCTTCGCGCCGCGATCGACGCGGTGGCGGGCATGCGCGGCATCGTCGACCCGCCCGCAGACCCTGCCGAAGACGACGTGATCGACCCGTACCGTCAGCCGTGGGAGACGTACCAGCTCTCGGCCGCTCAGCTCTATCCGGCGCTCGAGCAGGTGACCCGCGTGGTGCGGGCGTGCCTGAGCCCCACGTCCTAGCGCCCGTCACATCCGTCACAGCAGGCCCACGGGGCGCGTGTGGGAGGATGTCTGCAACGCACCGACCCGAAGGCAGCATGGAACTCAGCGACTACATCCGCATCCTGCGGAAGAACTGGCTCATCATCGTGGTGCTCACGCTGGTGGGCATCGGCATCGCCGCGGTCTTCTCGCTGACCCGCACACCGCTCTATGACGCGGAATCGAAGGTCGCGATCTCGACGCAGTCGGGGTCGTCGATCGGTGAACTCCAGCAGGGGTCGAACTTCTCAGAAGCACGCGTCAACACCTACGTGAACCTCATCACGACGCCGATCGTGATCGACCCGGTGATCGAGGCTCTCGGACTCGATATGACGGCGGAGGAAGTCGCGCAGGAAGTGACCGCGTCGGCACCGCTGAACACCACACTGATCAACATCAGCGTGCAGGATGCCGACCCGGCCCAGGCTGCCGCGATAGCGAACGCGCTGGGTGAGAGCCTGACCGTCGCCGTCGACGAGATCGAGACCCCGCCCGAAGCAGAGGCAAGCCCCGTCAAGCTGACGCGCGTGCAGGATGCCACCGTGCCGACGGCTCCCGTCAGCCCGAACGTGCCCCTGAACCTCGCGCTCGGCGCACTGGTGGGGCTGGCTCTCGGCATCGGCGTCGCCGTGCTGCGCGCCGTCCTCGACAACCGCATCCGCACCGCCAAGGATGTCGAGCTGCTCACGGACCGCCCGATCATCGGAGCGATCCCCTTCGACTCGAAGGCGAAGGAGCGGCCACTGATTCTGCACGCCGATCCGCTCAACCCGCGGTCTGAGGCATTCCGTGTCGTGCGCACGAACCTGAGCTTCATCGACGTCGAAGGCTCACACAGCTTCGTCATCACCTCCAGTGTCCCTGCCGAGGGCAAGTCCTCGACCGCGATCAACCTCGCGGTCGCTCTCGCCGACGCGGGCAAGAAGGTAGCGCTGCTGGACTGCGACCTGCGCAAGCCTCGCGTCGCCGAGTACCTCGGCATCGAGGGCGGTGTCGGCCTGACCGACGCCCTCATCGGGCGCGTGCGCGTCGGCGACGTGATGCTTCCGTGGGGAAACCGCAGCCTGTATGTCATGCCGACGGGAAAGATCCCGCCGAACCCGAGCGAGCTGCTCGGTTCCCCGCAGATGCAGCAGCTGCTCGAGGCGCTCGAACGCGACTTCGACTACGTCATCTGCGACGCTCCCCCGCTTCTTCCCGTCACCGACGCCGCCATCCTCTCGCGTATGACGACCGGTGCGATCATGATCGTCGCTGCCGGCAAGACGACGACGCACCAGCTCGACAGCGCACTCGAGCGCCTCGAGACCGTCGACTCGCGCCTCGCCGGCATCGTCATGACGATGGTGGCGACCAAGGGGCCGGATGCCTACGGGTACGGGTACGGGTACGGCTACGGCGATCAGCTCGACGCTCAGACGACCCGCGCGGCACGCAAGAGCAAGAAGACGAAGACGAAGCCCGAGGATCTCGACATCGCGGCCTTCGACGAGAACGCGCAGCCGCTTCGCCGCTCGTCGAACGAACACCGAACCGCATAGGTCCCTCTCATGGCACAGCGCAGTCGCGACAGTGCCTCCGCCAAGTGGACGGCGGGGGTGCTCGTCGGCATCCTCACGGTCGTCGTCATCGTGCTTGCGTGGCTCGCCTACCGCCATGTGAACCCGTCGGCCGCTGAGCCGACCCCGGCCGCGTCCGCGAGCCTCGGGACGATCACGGCGAGCCCAACACCGACGGCGACCCCCACTCCGACGCCGACCCCGGAGGCCGCCCCCGTCGACCTGGACGCGCAGCGATTCCTGGTCGTGACCGGCGAGACGAGCGTGTGGCGCGCGACGGCGGGCAGCTGCACCGACGGCACGGCGCCGCTCGTCGAACGGTCGACCGACAACGGCGCGACCTTCACCGACGTGACGCCGACGTATCTGGGCATCGCCCAGGTCGCATCGCTCGACCCGTTCGATGCCGCCCAGGCCGAGATGGTCGCGGGAATGGGCGAGGGGTGTGAGGCGCAGGCACTGCGCACCTTCACGGGCGGCGACTTCTGGGAGTCCTACCCGGATGTCCTTGCCGGCAGCACCTACGTCGATTTCGGCGACCCGAGCCGTGTGGTCACCCCCGACGGGGCGATCGACGCCCCCTGCGCCGAGGCGTGGGGTCTGCGCGCCCAGAGCGGTACTGTCGCGGTGATCTGCGAGGGCGGCGCCTTCACGCGCGACGGCGATGGGTGGGCCGAGATCTCCACCACCGGCGCCGTCGTCGCGGTGGCGATCGACGGCGACGGCGTCGCGGTCGCGAGCAGCACGCCTGACTGTGTGGGTGTCCTGGTGACCTCCGGCGCGGGCGCGGCGACGTGTGTCGCGGATGCCCCGGCGGACGGCCCGGTGGCTCTCGCGACCGCGAACGGTCAGCTGCGCCTGTGGGCGGGCGACCTGCTCACCACGGTCGGCTGACCTTGCAGAGGGCGGCGGTCGCCCCCGGGCCGGGTCAAATGATGAACTCCGGCATCATCTGCGACGTCCACGTCCGACGCGCGGGCGCCACGCGCTCAAGTGCCGCGACGACCTCGTCGACGGCTGCGGCAGGATCGATGTCGCTGGTGTCGATGACGAGATCGGCGTCTGACGGCTCCTCGTAGGGGTCGCTGATCCCGGTGAACTGGGCGATCTCACCGCGGCGCGCCTTCGCGTACAGCCCCTTGCGGTCCCGTTGCTCGCACACGGCGAGCGGCGTGGCGACGTGCACGAGGAGGAAGTTCCCCACCTCCTCCGCCCGCTCGCGCATTTCGGCGCGCATGGACGTGTAGGGCGCGATCGGTGCGCAGATCGCGATGCCGCCGTGGGCTGCCGCGAGCGCCGCGATCCACCCGATGCGCCGCACGTTCAGCTCGCGGTCCTCCCGCGAGAACCCGAGCCCCGCCGAGACCATCTGACGCATCTCGTCGCCATCCAGCAATGTCACCCGGCGCGGGTCCTCGAGGGTAAGGCGTTCGGCGAGCAGCTTCGCGACCGTCGACTTGCCCGATCCCGACAGGCCGCTCAGCAGCACGACGACCCCGTCACCGCGCACCCGGTCTGTGGCGTACACGGTCGCCTCGTCGGCGATCAGGGCGCGGGTGACGGTGGCGAGCGCGTCGCGCCACTCGGCCTCCGAGCGGGCGCCCCGGTCGGGCGCGGGCAGGACGACGATCTGGCGTCCGCGCGCCCGGGCAGCGTCGACTGCTGTGGCCAACGCTGCGGCGTCGCCGTGGTCGACCAGCACGATCGGGATGGACGCCCCGGTGCGCCACAGTTCGTGGTGCGGTTCGGGCACGGCGTCGGTGACGACCGCCGCCATTGCGGCTCGCGGGCGTAGCGGTGCACGCAGCGCGTGAAAGCTGCGATGCCCGAAGGGGCGGGTCGCACGGACGGGCCCGGCGATCCAGCGTCCCCCGGCATCCGAGACGCGCACGTCCTCGACGGTGATGGTCGCGATGCCCGTCCCCTCCGGGTCGAACACGTCGACCTGCTCGCCGGCGGCGACCGCCGTCGTCTCGGGGATCCGCACGCGCGCGGTGTGCTTCTCGGGCAGGTCGAACCGGGGCGGGTCGCCCCAGGCGCCGGCGAGCACCAACTCCAGTTCCAGCATCTGTGCAGTGGTGAAGGTGACGGAGTGGCGCATCAGTCAGAGGTCTCAGCGATTCGTTTCTGCTGGCGGGCGGTGGGCTTGAGCCCGTGGCGTACACGAACCATCATCCAGCCGATCGTGCCTCCGAGCAAAGCGGCGACGACGGCCACGAGCGTCCACATGTTGCTCACGCCGAGCATCTTCAGTCCGGCGGCCAGCAGCACGACGGCCAGCGCACGCCGCACGAATCCGCCGGCGACCCGCGATGACAGCTGCGCGCCGATGATCGCGCCGGGCACGCTGCCGATGATCAGCGGCCACACGAGCGCCCAGTCGACGTCGCCGAACAGCAGGTGACCGATCGCGGCGGCGACGACCAGTGGCACCGCTTGGACGAGGTCGGTGCCGACGAGGCGGTTGGCCGAGAGCATCGGGTACAGCGCCATGAGCGTGATGATGATGAACGACCCCGAGCCGACCGAGGTCAGGCCGACCATCAGACCGCCGACGACCCCGACAATGACGGTCGGGACGATGCGCACGGCGACCTCGCCGGGGTCGCGGTCGACGATCCGCGGACCGCCCTGCAACTCCGAGGCGTATTCGCGCAGACGAATATAGGCGCGCACGATCAGCAGCGCTGACGCGAGAAGGAGCACTGACCCCAGCGCGGTCTTCACGAACTCGGTGACACCGGCGATGGGCCCGATGATGCTGATGATCAGCGCGCCTGAGAAGGCTGCGGGCACTGAGCCCACGACGAGCCACAGCACGATCTTCCAGTGCACGGTGCCGTGTCGCATGTGCACGATGGAGCCGGCGGGCTTCATGACCGCGCTGGTGATCAGGTCGCTCGAGACGGCGGTGAGGGGCGGCACACCGAAGAACAGCACGAGCGTGGGGGTCATGAGCGCTCCCCCGCCCATGCCGGTGAGGCCGACCACCACCCCGATGCCGAGCGCTGCGAGAGCGAGTCCCCAATCCACGCAGGGCAACCTATCACCGGACTGTGTCGGCAAACGACGGCGGCGTCATCCGCCGATTTCGATGCACGCCGCAAACTTGGGATACTGGACGCTGCGCACCTGGGAATGCCGAGATCGGCACGGGAGGCCGCCGACACCCAGCGCGATCATCGAAACGGAGACGACACTGAGCAGCACCGCCGACACCCCGATCGCCTCCTTCGATCTCGATGCCGAGTTCGCTGCACACGTGGCCCGGAGCGCCGCCGACACGCTCCTGAGCGTTCGCGCGCGCATGGGACTCGACGACGCGAGGGCGCTGCGTGACGCCGGTGACGCCGAGGCGCAGGCCGTGATCGCGGCGCTCCTTTCCGCCCATCGGCCTGACGACGCGGTGCTGAGCGAAGAGGCCAAGGACTCCCCCGCCCGACTTGCGGCAGAGCGCGTCTGGATCATCGACCCGCTCGATGGCACTCGCGAGTTCGCCGAAGGCCGGGACGACTGGGCGGTGCACGTCGCCCTGTGGGAGGCCGGCACACTCACCGTCGGCGCAGTCGCCCTCGGCGGCCCCCAGACGGTTCTGACCACGGCGGACGTCGCTCCGCGCCCGGATGAGACCACCTCCCCGCTGCGCATCGCGGTCAGTCGCACGCGGCCGCCCGCGGTCGTCGAATACCTGCAGTCGCGGTTCGACGTGCAGCTGGTGCCGATGGGGTCGGCCGGAGTCAAGATCAGCGCGGTCGTCACCGGTGAGGTCGACGCCTACGTCCACGGTGGCGGTCAGTTCGAGTGGGACTCGGCGGCCCCGGTCGCGGTCGCCCGCGCCGCAGGCCTGCACACGTCGCGGCTCGACGGCTCCGAGCTCGTCTACAACCGCGAAAACCCCTACCTTCCCGATCTCGTCGTCTGCCCGCCCTCGGTGGCCGAGAGACTGCTGACGGCGATCGGCGAGTACGTGACATCCGATACAGAGGAGGCCGCCAAGTGACGGCGCCCAACCAGTACGCCCTGACGCAGCTTCAGGCGCTCGAGGCAGAGTCGATCTTCATCATCCGCGAGGTCGTCGCGCAGATGGAGAGGCCGGGCCTGCTGTTCAGCGGTGGCAAGGACTCGATCGTCCTGCTGCACCTGGCGATGAAGGCCTTCCACCCGGCCCCCATCCCGTTCCCGATCGTCCATATCGACACGGGGCACAACTTCCCCGAGGTCATCGCCTTCCGCGACCAGACGGTCGACACGCACGGACTGCGTCTGGTCGTCGGCTCGGTGCAGGAGGCGATCGACAAGGGACTCGTCCGCGAAGAGCCCAACGGGTCGCGCAACCGCATCCAGACTCCGGTGCTTCTCGACACGGTCGAGAAGGGCGGGTTCGACGCGATGATGGGCGGCGCCCGTCGCGACGAGGAGAAGGCCCGCGCCAAGGAGCGCGTGTTCAGCTTCCGTGATGAGTTCGGGCAGTGGGACCCGAAGAACCAGCGCCCCGAGCTCTGGAACCTCTACAACGGGCGGGTGCACCCCGGCGAGTCGATCCGTGTGTTCCCGCTGTCGAACTGGACCGAGCTCGACATCTGGCAGTACATCGCCGACTACAACGTGGCCGTGCCGAGCATCTACCTCGCTCACGAGCGCGATGTGTTCGAGCGGGGCGGGATGCTGTTCGCCGCGAACGAGTTCTGCCAGCCGCGCGACGGCGAGACGGTCGTACCGCGGATGGTCCGCTACCGCACGGTGGGCGACGCGACGCTGACGGCGGCCGTGGAGTCGCAGGCGACCACGGTCGACCTGGTGATCGACGAGGTCGCGGCAACGCGTATCACCGAGCGCGGCGCGACGCGTGGCGATGACAAGGTCAGTGAAGCGGCGATGGAAGACCGCAAGAAGCAGGGGTACTTCTGATGGATATGTTGCGTTTCGCGACCGCCGGGTCGGTCGACGACGGAAAGAGCACGCTGATCGGGCGGCTGCTGTTCGACTCGAAGTCCATCTTCGAAGACCAGTTGGAGTCGGTCGAAGCGACGAGCAAGTCGCGCGGCGACGAGTACACCGACCTTTCGCTGTTGACGGATGGCCTGCGCGCAGAGCGTGAGCAGGGCATCACGATTGACGTCGCCTACCGGTACTTCGCGACACCGAAGCGCAAGTTCATCATCGCGGACACCCCCGGCCACGCCCAGTACACCCGCAACATGGTGACTGGAGCGTCGACGGCAGACCTGGCGATCGTCCTCGTCGACGCTCGCAAGGGCGTGCTCGAGCAATCGCGCCGCCACGCGACCATCGCGTCGCTCCTTCGGGTGCCGCACATCGTTCTTGCGGTGAACAAGATGGACCTGGTCGACTGGTCACAGGAGGTGTTCGAGCAGATTCGCGACGAGTTCTTCGCGTTCGCATCGAAGCTCAACATCACCGACATGACCGCGATCCCGCTGAGCGCGCTCAAGGGCGACAACGTCGTCGATCGCTCCGAGAACATGCCCTGGTACGACGGCGGGTCGCTGCTGCACCACCTCGAGAACGTGTACATCGCGTCTGACCGTAACCTGCAGGACGTGCGGTTCCCGGTTCAGTACGTCATCCGCCCCCAGCAGGCTGCCGCGCGCGACTACCGCGGATACGCCGGCCAGGTCGCGTCGGGTGTCATGAAGCCGGGTGACGAGGTGCTCGTGCTGCCGAGTGGGCTCACTTCGACGATCGCTGGCATCGACACGGCTGACGGGCCGGTCGACGAGGCTTTCCCACCCATGAGCGTCACGGTGCGCCTCACGGACGAGATCGACATCTCGCGTGGCGACGTGATCTGCCGACCGCACAACCACCCCGAGACGACGCAGGACATCGATGCGATGATCTGCTGGATGGACGAGCGCCCCCTCACCACCGGGATGAAGCTGGCGATCCAGCACACCACCCGCTCGGCGCGTGTGGTCGTGAAGAACATCCAGTATCAGCTGGACGTGAACACGCTGCACCGCGCGGAGGGCATCCACACTCTCGGCCTGAACGACATCGGCCGTGTGACGCTGCGCACGACGACGCCGCTCGTAGCCGACCCCTACTACCGAAACCGGACCACGGGCGCCTTCGTCTTGATCGATGATTCCAGCAACCGCACCGTGGCCGCCGGCACGATCAGCCAAGGCTGACGCGCCGCCGGGCCAATTGAGGCGGAGATCGTCGTGTCAATGCCCCCAAGTCCGCGTTGGACTCGCGCCTTGTTGTATGCACGTCCACGCAGAACGCGGCCGAAGGAGAACCTCGATGGGTAACATCACTGAAACGGCCGATCTCCCGACGGTAATATTCGTGGGTCCGCTTAAGACAGGGACCACCTGGATCCACGACTACTTGAGCGAAATGGACTCGGTCGTCCTACCAAAGGGAACGAAGGAGACATTCTTCTTCGATAGGTTTTACCACCGCGGAGTCAGTTTCTACCGCGCCTTCTTCCCGACGGAGACGACCGCGACAAAGAGAGTGCGCGTTGAAGTCGCACCGAGCTATGCGGGCCACGAACTCGCGCTTGAGAGGATTGCTGCAACGCTGCCAACGGCAAGGATCGTTCTTACGGTCCGAGAACCGGTTCAACGCTCCCTCTCCCACTACAGGCACGAGGTCCGATACGGACACTACCCAGAACCCCTGGACCAGTACATCAATCCGACGGACCCAATCATCAGTCGGAGCGACTATCCGGAACTGCTAGAAGAGGCACTTCGACTTTTTGGCGCAGATCGAGTGATCGTTCTCGATTTCGGTGAACTCCGACACTCGCCAGAAGCATTCTCAGCACGGGTCTGTAGTTGCCTCCGGCTCACATACCAAGCCCCCTCGCCAGCACTCCTGGCGAGCGCCAGCAACGAGGCACGTGTTCCGCGCTCGCCCTTGCTTGCACGCATCGCAAACGATGCAGTCGACACCCTCAAGCGATTTCGGTTGCATTGGATCTCGAACGTCGCGCGTGCGGCGGGGCTGCGAGCGTTGATCGAGCGGGTTCCGCGACACGGTGAAGGGGAAGCGACGCCCCAGCAGCGCGAACTGATTGCCGCAACTCTGCGATTCGACTATGAGGAGTTCCTAGCGGCCGCAGCGGTGCACGTGCCCGAGCCAGCCCGCGGGTTTGGCCCGCACATACCTCGCGCGCAAGACAAGCGCTCAGGTGACAGCGCATGAGCTACGGGAACGGTGCGATACTGCACGTGGTCGATCGCGTTTCGGGCGGTGTACCCGTTGCCGTCGGCACATACATTCGAAACAGTCCACAGCGGTACTCCCATCATGTACTCTCTCCGTTCGTGCACGGCGCACCGGCGCCCGTGTGGGATGACATCCCGGCCATCCACCACGACCTCGGAGTCGGCACCGTGAGGCGAATCCGCGTCATCCGCCGAACCGCGGCCTCGATCGGTGCCGTTGCGGTTCATGCTCACTCAAGTTATTCGGGCGCTTACGCGCGGCTCTCTCAGAGCCGTCACGCGCGACCGATTATCTACACGCCCCACTGCTACGCGTTCGAGAGAACAGACCTGCCGCGCGCCGTTCGGTTCGCGTACCGTGTCGCCGAGTCCGCGCTTGCATGGAACACAACGATGGTCGCTGCGTGCTCATACGGCGAACATCAACTCGCTGATCACATACCAGGTACGACCCGACCACCATTAGTCATTCCGAACGCCCCCTCCCTCCCCGTGTCGCTGAGGCCTCGAGAGGCCACCATGCCAACCCGGTTCGGGATGGCTGGGCGCGTTTCGCGGCAGAAGGATCCCCGAGCCTTCCTCGAGGCCGCAGAGCGTATTCAACGAGTGTTCCCTGATGCGAAAGCGAGGTGGATTGGTTCTGGAGACGAATTCCTGGCCTCTCTCCTGCGTGAAAGGGGAGTTCACGTGACCGGCTGGAAGGACGGGGCAGCTCTGACAGAGGAGCTGGATCAGCTTGACCTATATCTTCATGTTGCTGCGTGGGAGGGGTTCCCACTTGCGGTTCTCGATGCCCATGCGCGAAGACGCCCAATCCTTGTACGGCCGATCCGCGCATTCACAGGGATCGACCCCGCACTAACTCTCGATGCCGGCCTTCGGGAACTCGACAGGGTTGGTAACGAGGGGTACGCCGCTTGGGCAGACGAGAACGTCGCACTCTGGGCCGCTTTCCTCGCCCAGAACACACCTTCGGCGCAGCGGAGAGCGCTAGCCAGAACGTGGAGTCTGTCGTGACGATCGGAGTCATGCATCTAGGGCGAACGGCGGCCGGACCGCTCTTTGCGCTTGAGCTCGCCCGCGCGCTTAAGGAGGCTGGCGAACACGTTGTTGTCGTAAGCTCATCAGATGCCGAGATTGCCGAGGAGGTCACGAGTCTGGACGTGCCGCGCCTGGCGATCCACACATTTAGCTCGGCCATCGGCGCCGCGTTCGGTGTCTTCCGACTGCCATATATCGCGCACCAGATCAACAGATTCCTCTCGTCCCACGAGGTGGATGTCCTCGTAGTTCCGATGGAGCAAGTGTGGCAGGCGCTCGTCGCACCATCCGTCGCCAAAGGTCGACGCGTGCTGCTATTCGTACACGACGGATCGATGCACGACGGCGAACACACGGCAATCGGCACATGGCTACATAAGCGTGAGCGATCACATGCTGACGGCGCCATCGTCCTATCGGACCACGTGCGCGCGTCGATCGTTGGTAGCGGGGCTTTTGGCGCCGACCAGGTATGGAAGACCGTTCACCCTGCGTTCGAAGCGCCGAGTGTAGCGCCAACCCGCAGCCTGGATGCAACCCGCCCGTTCCGAATCGGATTCTTCGGGCGAATGGCGCGATATAAGGGGCTTGAACTCGGGGTGCGCGCTGTGGAGATTCTACGTGATCGCGGCCGGAACGTCACGTTCCACATCGCAGGGCGGGGAGTTCCGCAGGACATTCCCGGAGTTCACGCCGACGGCAATATCGTCGACGACCGGTGGATACCGCAAGACGAGGTCCTCACACTCGTATCATCGTTCGACGCCGTGCTGCTCCCATACACAGAGGCGAGCCAATCGGGAGTATTCGCCTACGCCATGGCCGCGGGCATACCGTCAGTCGTCACGCCTGTAGGCGGACTCGTCGAACAGGCGACTGAGTCCCAATCTTCGCTCATTGCCGCGTCGACATCCGCTGAGGCGATCGCCGACACGATCGAGCGGCTACTGGAGGACCCAACTCTGTACAGCAGCCTCTCCGAGCGCGCCTACCAGAAGAGTCGCGACGACTTCTCGTGGGAGCGAACGGCCCGCGACACTCTCGTCGCAGCGACAGCACTCCGCGCACGCTAATGACTGGGGCTGCTCTGTCTGAACTCGTGAGCGGGATTGACCTGCTCACCCTACTCCGCGGCATCCGCTACCCGGTCGGACCTGTCGCGTCAGCAGGCGAGGCGAACATCTGTCTCGGCGGAAGAGGGCGGTCAACGATGCGAATGGAGAGGCATTGAGAAACAAGCGTTCCCTCCGCATGGCTCTCAATGGCGGTACGGGTGCGGTTGCCCAAGCGCTCACGTTAGGGGCGTCAATCGCCCCCGTCTTGTGGGGACGGACAGAGGCGCTCATCTTGGTCGTGACTGCTTCCGGACTCGTGACCACCGTAATTCCAGCACTTTCCCTAGCAGTGTCCCATCGCGTGCCCGCGATGCGCACGCGGGAAGATGTGCTGACGGCAGTATCGCACGCCGCGATAGTGAGCCTCGCCGGGTCTGCGACCATCATTGCGGGGTTTGCAACCACGGCGGCAACCACCAGCACCTACTATCTCGCCTATGTGGGTTGCGCCGTTGGTGCATTGTCGGCTGGACGCGCACTCTTCACTGTCACCATGGCCAGCCTCACCTGGATGGCCAACTACCAGCTTGCCATGCTGTTGCGGCTCGCGTATGGCGCCGGCGCGTTAGCGCTCACCCTCGCCGCCACCGTCGCCGACGCCGACCCGGTAGTCTACGTTCTAGCACTTGCAGCAGCGCATCTTGCCGCAGTTGCTCTACTCACAACGCTACGATCCAATCTCTTCAGGCACATCACACAATCTGTACGCGCTACTTCGCCCCGCCAGGTGGTCGGGTCAGTCTGGGCGTCGCGAACCCTCATTGTGTCACTCACTGTGGGGGCATTCGCAACGTCGATCGCCGCCCTTGCCACGCCGCTACTGGGGCCGTATTCCGAAGCCTGGGCTGTCGTGGTGAGGATCGCAACTGGTATTCAGACAGTTGGCGCCCAGGTCCTGGGGGTGGCACTCGACATTAGGGTCGTGCGCGCGATGAGGGAGGATGGTCGGGTCACGCTGACCAAGGAGGTGCGACGCTCCGTCGTCATCGGCGGAGCACTTGGCATCGTTGGTGCGCTGCTCAGCGTCGCTGCCGTCATCTATACGATCGATGACTACTCGACCAAGCTTCTTCTCGCAGGAGCGATCTACTCGGTCGCGGCGAGCGCAATCTCACCGATAGGCCGAATGCTCGGGATACTTGGGCGGGCGCGCGACCGTCTGATCTGGGATACCACGCGGTTCGTGGCCGCGACTGCGCTGCTTCTCTGGATCCGAGAGGAGTGGTTGTTGTGGGGTCTCGTCGCTCTCACGTCCGCCTCATACATATCATTTGCGTGGCTTGTCCTTACATCGAGTCATCATGCAGCTAAGCACTAGGGACTCACGCGAGATCACATGACTCGGTGGACGAAGGTGGAGGAACAGATGACGAGTACCCGCGCAAGAGTGAAGGCCAAACTTGTTCGCTTGAAACGGTCGCTACGCGACTCGTCTAGACACGCGTCGCGGATCGCCGCGGACGACTGGGAGGGGATCGCTAGCGCCCTCAGAGGGCAGACTCCCCCCGACAGCGGCCACGTGCTCGTCGCCTCTTCTGGCGTCCGGAACACGGGCGACCAAGCGATGCTTGATGCATTCCTCACCGCAGTCCCAGGACGGGTGACAGTAGTCACCCAACCTCAGGCAACATACGACCTGCACAAGTTGGGACCGCAATCGACCGAGGTCAAGATCGAAGGCCTCCTCCAACCCTCGTCGCGAGAGCACAACACCGCCGTTGCACGCCTTGCGGACCTTATTCGCATGAACCGAACGATCTCGATCATTGGAGCCGACATCATCGATGGCGGCTACCACCGCGGCGTTGCGGCCTCGCTCTGGGCGATGGCCGGCGCGGCCGCCGAGGCTGGGCGAGACGCCCGCGTACTCGGCTTCTCGTGGAACACCGAGGTCGATGGTGCGGTTGTCCAAGCAGCAGCCCGCGCAACCTCGTCTGGCGTGCGCGCAATGGTCCGCGACCCCCATTCAGTTACAAGAGCAGTAAGTGCGGGCCTCTCGAACGTCCGAGCCGTTGCAGATGCTGCGTTTACGTTGCCAAACCCAGAGCGTTCTACCGAACCCAAGTGCGTTGCTCTGCTGAATGTCAGTGGCCTGATTAGGTCTCGGATCGACCTGCGCGCGGACTATCGAGAGATCCTTCGCTACCTGCTCGAGTCAGGACTTGACGTCGTGATCACGCCGCACGTCGACGGACCCGGTGGCAGCGATGTCGCGGCGGGAAGGGAGTTTTGGAGCTCGCTTCCACCACGGATCAGAGATGTGGTCACACTTCGCGAGGAGCTGGTATCGCCGGACGAAGTCAAGCGCCTGGCTTCCACCGCACAAGTGACCATAACCGGCAGGATGCATCTGGGGGTACTCTCTATGAGCATGGGGGTCCCTGCTATCGTTCTCGGAACTCAAGGGAAAGTGCACGGCCTAATGGACCTAGTAGGTCTACCCGACTGGGCCTTGGAGCCAACAACCGGGGTAGGAGCAAGGGCAGTCCGTCTGCTTGATCGATTCGCTACCGATTCAACCTATGTTCACAAGATGCTCAATGACCGGGTCCCAATCATCCGAGAACTTGCGTGGCGCAACTATGACGGCCTGCACGAGGCCCCCCCGCGCTCGTAGCATCAGGCGCTGGCATGACGGGATATGCGCCTAGCGGATGCTGCGCGCTTAACTCCCATAATCTCCCAGCAAACTCCCCCTTGAGCTTCAACCTCGACACCAACGCCCTCACCATCCTTGTCAGGACTCACCAATGCCACGACGCTACCGACTACCCCGGCTCGATAGCCAGCCGGTCGCACGCGTCGTTACGCTTGTCGCAGTCCTGTTGCCTCTACTTCCGCTCCGCGGGTTGGTCGTCCCGGCTGACAATGCGGGGTACTTGGACTTCATCGAGGCAGCCCCGTCGGCGCATGGAGGCGGGGACCTGACCGCCAAGCAGTACGTCGGTATCTTCTACAGCTGGGTAGAGGCCGTTATACCCTATTGGGTTTTCACGAATGCCGTGTTCTTCTTGTACCTGTGGTTCGCCACACTTGCAATTCGCACGTTTAGCGCGTACATGGTTGCGATCGTACTCACGCTTCCCATGTTTATACATTTCAACTATGTATCCAAAGAGGCGATACTCGGCTTCCTCGCCGTTCTCGGCGTGCTTGCCACAATCGCCTTCGGAAAGCGAATTGGGCAGTACACGTTGATCGCGGGAGTAGTGGCTTTCGCGATCTTCGTTCGCCCTTACTACGCCCTGCCGATAGCGGCAACCGCTATCGTGATGCTGTTCGGCCGCAGGAGAGGAATCGCGGTGATACTCCTCGGCGTGATTGCCTCGCTCCTAGTCTTCCCTCTCCCGTTCGAGATTCTTGAGGGTAGTCGACGGCAGATGTATCTCGCGGGGGTCCTTTCGTTTGGCACAAGGTCGCTCTACCCGAACGTTGTGATCGATGACACGATCCCCCTTCAGTGGGAGTCAATGGTGAACTACGCAATTGTGGCGTTCGAGACCCTCGTCCCGATGAGTTGGACGATCAGCCTGAAGGATGTCTTTGCCCAGCTGTTCATACTGGCAGTACTTGTCCTGGTCATCGCCTCTGCGAAGGTAAGTGATCGCCTCTTCTCCACGTTTGGAATCTCGCTCATTCTGACGGTGCCCTTGTTCAGCCCGGACCTAGGCACGTCGATGCGCCATATTGCCGCGGCCGCCCTGTATCTTCACCTCGGAGTCGCGCTACAACGCATGTACGACGGTGGACGGTTGGACTTCAGGCCCCAGCAGGTGCTTCCCATCTACGAGTTGAAGCCGCAGCCACATCGCCAACGAAGAATCCGTCAAGGACCTTCTCGGCATCCCCGATTCGGCGGGGAGGACCCCAGAATGGCTCCTGACTCACCCGTCTGACGCCTCAGGCCTGAAGACAAATCCGGAGCTTCAATGTCAATAGGGTCGTTCAGACCGACCGCTTCGTACCGAGCGGCTCCTGACTCGTGCCACTTGAATGCTGATTGACCGCTGGCGGCCGGTTCTGCCTTGATTTCCCGGGGTTCGTGGTCGGCGGGTTACGCACTAACAGCGGCGAATAGACTGCGTCGGTGGGGTTGTTCGTCCGGAAGGTGAAGACGCGTTCCGGGGCGACGGCGGTGCAGATCGCGCATACCCGTCGGGGTGTGCAGACGATTCTCGAGCACATCGGGTCCGCTCATGACGACGCGCAGTTGGCCGCGCTGGTGGCGGTCGCGAAGAGCAAGATCCACGACGGTCAGCAGGCTTTCGACCTGGACGCGCTCACCCCCACCGCGCCGACCGGGGTGGCGCCGACCGTCGTCGGTTCCCGGTCCCGCGTGTTGTGGGACCTGCTCGAGGCCGCGTATCGGCGGATCGGGTTCGATACCGCGGTCGACGACGACACGTTCATGAAGCTCGTCCTGGCCCGTGTGGTCGAGCCGACGTCGAAGGCGGACACGATCCGGGTGCTCGAAGAGCTCGGGGTCCCCGCGCCCGGGTTGCGGACGATCTGGCGCACCCTCGCCCGGTGTGTCGAGCAGGACTGGCGTGACAAGCTCGCCACCGCCGCCTACGCCCATGCGACCCGGGACGGTGGGTTGCGGTTGGTGCTCTACGACGTCACCACTCTCTACTTCGAAGCCGAGGACGAGGACGCGCTGCGCAAGGTGGGGATGAGCAAGGAGCGCCGCGTCGACCCGCAGGTCCTCGTCGGGATGCTTGTCACCCCAGGCGGGTTCCCGTTGGAGGTTCACGAGTTCCCCGGGAACACCGGTGAGACCCTCACCCTGCTGCCCGTGCTCCGCGCCTTCCAGGATCGGCACCAGGTCGAGGATGTCGTGGTCGTCGCCGACGCCGGCATGCTCTCCGCCAGCAACTTGAATCAGATCGAGGACGCCGGGTTCAGTTTCATCGTCGGCTCCAGGATCAGCAAAGCCCCCTACTCACGCCACCTTCAAGACGCCACCGGCGCCAGCATCCGCAAGATCATCCGCACACTGCGACCGCTCCGCGACGTCACGATCAGCATCAACGGGAACGAGATGGTCGCGACGACACCACCCGGAGACGACGCGCAGGCCATCCTCGACTCACTCGACCCGAGCGTTACGCACTAACGCGGCACGAGTCAGGTCTGACGCCTCAGGCCTGAAGACAAATCCGGAGCTTCAATGTCAATAGGGTCGTTCAGACCGACCGCTTCGTACCGAGCGGCTTCAGCAACCGACGAATGGTGGACAGCACGCCGCGGGACAGCGCGTCAAGCACCCTGTACTGCACGATCGCTCTCTTCATCGGCCGGATGTATAGGGAAATATCGCTGGCACGACGCGCGACGTCGAAGCGTTCAAGACTAAGTCGAGACATAGCTCGCCGTTGCCGAATAAGGGCACGACGCCGACGAGTCACGCCAGCATAGCCAGGTTCCACACGCTTGGAGGGGACGCTCAGACCTGCCCTGATGTCGTCGGCAAGGCGCACCGCGAGACCAACCCGCCGATGTCGGAAGTTGCCTCCTTGTGAGTCTGCGGCATCCTCGACCCCGAGGCGTTCGACTTCGATTTCGGCACGCGCCGTACCGGCCTCGAAGATTCCTTGCACTACACGGTCTCGAGTCACGACCACGTTCATGCCGCGCCAGTCGTCCATGTACTCGGGGAGCCACGCGTCAGCGAAGGCGACATCGGCCGCCTCGGCGAAAATGTCATCGCAGAAGTTGCACGCTTCTGGTTGGAACGCACCGTAGCCCCACTTCCCGTCGACAGCGCTCGACGTTGGTCGAACACGCCTCTCTCCCGCGTGCGACTCAACCTCGTAGTCATAGTCGCTGGACGAACGGTTGGGGTTCTTCCTTCTGAAGTCCATCCGGGCCAGCGAGTCCGGTGGCACGTCGGCTTGCCAGCCCAATGACTCAGCGAAGAACTGGCTCTTCAGGTGACCGCAGACCAGGCCAACATAGAATGTGAACTGAGTCTCCAGGTCCGGCATCTGATCCGCTATGAGGCGGAACGCCTTAATGAAGCAGGGGATCCCGACGACGGCATATCGGCGCCCGTCCCCGCGAATCTGCGAGACGGCGTCCGCGATAGTGGTCGAGTAGTATGCGGACTTCCGAGACGACGCAAGTTCCTCCACGGTCGTCGAGACAACATATTCAAAGAGTTCTGAGTTCTCGCCACGACCAACATGAACCACGCCGTCGACGTGGCCATCACGAAGCAGTTCCTCTAAGAGGAATGAAGTCAGTCCGCCGCTACTACTCCCGAGCACCCTCGCGTCATCAGTCACGCGCCCCGCGAAGATGTCGAGGTACCGGCCTACTCGAGTGTCATGGTCGAGGTCAGGGTATCGCTCATCACCAAGGACGGTCTCGTTCTTCGCGTCATCTGAGAAAGGGCAAACCTTGCTAGCGATAGCGATCTGTCCAGATGTCGCGCCAGCCAGGCTGGCCTCGTATACGCCAAGCCTTCCGATGGTCACCGGTATTGCACCCGATGTGCGCACAGCACAAGAGCCGCACCCCACGCACATACCGCGTTCTACGACCTCCGAGATTCCATGCGTCACCCGATCGATCCTACCGTGCATGCAGTGTGAGAGAGGCGGTGTGTGGTGACGATACGCTACCTCTGTCGAGCCTTGTCCTGATGTCAGCCTTGGCCTGAGGCGCGCCGGTAGTGGTGGAGGAGACGAATGTGGATTCGCAGCGAGAGGTCCGTCGTGTTGTCACGTGAGGGCACCGCTGATCGGGAAGGAGCATCGCACCCAGTCCCCGCGAAGGCGCAGTGGCCGCGGCGCTACGCGAGTCGTCTGTTTCTGAGCGACCTATTGGTCGTCGCGGTTGCGCTTGTTGCCTACGGAATGATCTCCCTCCCGAACCTTCTTGGGCCAGTGGATTGGCCCGGGCAACCGGGTGTGCCCTATTGGGCCGCATTGGCGACCGTCGCGGCGCTCTGGCTCACCGCACTTGATGTCGTCGACACCCGCAACGAGCACGTCGTCGGACACGGCGTTGTCGAGTACCAGCGAATTGTGCGCGCGTCCGCGAGCGTCTTCATGGTCGTAGTTGCGACCGCGTTCTTCCTCCAAATTAACCTCGCCCGAAGCGTGTTCTTCGTTGCGATCCCGATCGGCACCGTTGGCCTCCTCCTATCGCGATGGACTTGGCGCCAATGGCTTCGCCGGCAGCAGCGCCGTGGACACTTCCTGCATCGCGCCGTGGTTCTTGGCGAGCGCGCCAAGACAAGCCATGTGATTCGCACTATCCGGTCAACCGATGGCACGGGGTACTTGGTAGTCGGCGCCATCACGAAACACGGTACGCCGGATCCGATCAACGGTGACGTCGCTGTCATTGGAACGTATGAAGACGCGGCTGACGCTGCGCAGCACGCTCGGGCAGACACCCTGATCTACGCCGGCGCAGACGATGTACGCCCACACGAGCTGCGCGAGCTCGGATGGGCAATGGCGGATCGCGACGTCGACTGGGTCGTCGCCCCGGCGCTTACCGATGTCGCGGGCCCCCGCATTCACGCCCGGCCGGTTGCTGGGCTCCCACTGATCCACATTTCCTACCCGACGATGACGGGGTCGCGACGCTTCACGAAGCGTCTCTTCGACATCGTCGGCGCATCCGTACTGATCCTCATCGGCGCACCGGTGATGGCCGCGGTAGCGATCGCCATCAAACTGGACAGTCCCGGGGCACTCTTCTACCGCCAGGAACGTGTCGGGCGGCGCGGGAAGTCATTCGGGATGATCAAGTTCCGATCGATGGTGGCCGACGCGGACGACCGGCTTGCAAGCCTGCTCGATGTGCAAGGCACCACAACCGAGCCGCTGTTCAAGGTCACCAACGACCCGCGAATCACAAAGGTAGGCAGGTTCCTCCGCAAACACTCTCTCGACGAGCTGCCGCAGCTCTTCAACGTCTTCCTGGGGCAGATGAGCCTCGTCGGGCCCCGTCCGCAACGGCCGGCCGAGGTCGCCCTCTACGACGACGCCGCTCACCGGCGACTCCTCGTGAAGCCGGGAATGAGCGGCCTCTGGCAAGTGAGCGGGCGATCATCGCTTTCGTGGGAGGATGCCCTGCGCCTGGACCTCTACTACGTTGAGAACTGGTCGGTCACGCAGGACATCTTGATCCTGTTCCGCACCGTACGCGCCGTCGTTGCGCCAGGCGACACCGCTCACTGAGCGCGACGCTCACTCGCGGTCGCGACGTGCCCGGGTCTGCTCCGCGCGGGCGGCGAGCTGGTCGTCGGCCGGGTACCCGACCTCGGTGAGGGTGAGGCCGCGCGCGGCGAGCACCTTGAACGCGCTCGTGCGTTCGAGCTCATCGCGCAGCACCGCGAGATCCGCCGGCTGAAGTCGCCCCTCGCCCACCGCGGCGCAGGCGCCGACGAGGGCGCGCACCATGCTGTGGCAGAAGGCATCGGCCTTCACGTTGGCGATGAGGACGCCCGCGGCATCCCGGTGCCAGTCGAATTCGAGCAGGGTGCGGATCGTCGTCGCCTCGTCACGCGGCTTGCAGTAGGCGGCGAAGTCGTGCAGGCCGATGAGGCTGCGCGCAGCGGCATCCATCGCCTCGGCGTCGAGCACGCCGCGCAGCTGGGTGGTGCGGTGGCGCTCCATCGGGTCGTACCCGGTCGCATCGTCGGCCAGCCGGTAGGAGTAGCGGCGCCACACCGCCGAGAAGCGGGCGTCGAACCCCTCGGGCGCGACCGTCGTGCGCCGCACGTGCACGTCGGCGTACGCGCCGATCACGCCCTGGACGCGGCGGGCCAGGGTCTTGACCGGGTCGCGGTCGTCGCCGCGACGCTGGGTGAGCACGCGGCCCGTCTGATCGTCGTCGAGGTCGACGTGCGCGACCTGACCCGACGCGTGCACGCCGGCATCGGTGCGCCCGGCGACCACCAGCCGCGGATCGCCGCCGACGACGCGGGCAAGAGCCTGCTCGATCGTGCCCTGCACCGTGCGCAGCGCGGGCTGGCGCGCCCAGCCGCGAAAGTGCGTGCCGTCGTAGGCGATGTCGAGGCGGAGGCGCATGGGCATCAGCCTATGCCGCGTCGCCGAAGAGCGCTCGCGGGGCACCGCGCTGGCATCCCCCAGACCGTCACATCCTGGTCTCGGTATGTGCCTGCAGGTGTGCTTTGCCGACAGTCTGGTTAGACTTTCCGGACCGGGGACAATAGTGACCCTGCAGATCGGTGGCCCTGGGGAGATACCCACCGATCACCACGAACCCGAATCGTGGGCGGGGAGTAGAGGCGGGGACTCATGAGCGTGGCGGCAAACCCGAAGCCGCACGCCGACATCGTTGTTGCGCATGACTATTTGACGCAACACGGCGGTGCCGAGCGTGTGGCCCTTCAGCTTGCCCATCAGCTCGATGCGCGGCGCCTGGTGACGGCGGTCTACACCCCCGCACAGACCTTCCGGCCCGATCCGAACCTGCAGATCACCGAGATTCGGTCCAAGCTCGTGCGCAGCTTCGCGAACGATCCGCGCAAGGCACTGCCTTTCCTCGCGCGCGCATGGTCGAAGGCGGCCCCGATTGAGGCAGAGGCCGTCGTGTGCTCGAGCTCTGGCTGGTCACATGGGATCCCCACGACCGAGGGCACCCGCAAGATCGTCTATTGCCACAACCCCGCGCGCTGGCTCTACCAGCCCGACGACTACACGCGAGGCATGCCCCGCACCGTTCGCGCCGCCCTCGCGACGCTCAGCCCGGGGCTTCGCCGGTGGGATCGCCGCGCGGCACACAGCGCAGACGCGTACGTCGCGAACTCCACGGTCGTCGCACAGCGCATCCGAGACACCTACGGCATCGAGGCAACTGTCGTGCACCCGCCGGTCTCGATCGACGTCGACGGGCCGCAAGAGGAGATCCCCGGCCTCGACGCTGGGTTCTTCCTCACCGTCGCGCGCCCACGCGGGTACAAGGGCACGACCGTGCTCACCGAGGCCTTCCGCTCGGTTCCCGACCAGCAGCTCGTGGTCGTCGGCACACGACTCGCCGACGCCGATCTGCCCCCGAACGTCCGCGCACTCGGTGCCGTAGCCGAAGCTGAACTGCGCTGGCTCTACGCGCACGCTCGCAGCCTCCTGTCGGTCTCGCACGAAGACTTCGGCCTCACCCCGCTCGAGGCAAACGCCTTCGGCACCCCCGCGCTCGTGCTGCGGGCGGGGGGCTTCCTCGACTCGACCGCCGAGGGCGTGTCGGGCATGTTCATCGAGAACGACACCCCGGCCGACGTCATCACCGCCGTGCGCGCGTTCGGCGACGACTGGAAGCGCACGGCGATCCTCGCCCACGCCGCCGAGTTCTCACCCGCCGCGTTCGGCCGCCGCATCCACGCCGTGATCGGTGGAACCGCCGCGCAGGTTGCCCGCCCGATCGCGCTGCCCCACATCGGCCGGTCGGCTGCGGCCTAGGCCTCTGAACGCCATGACCGTCGACGCGTCTCACCCCTCGACTGGCCCGGTGCGCTCCTCTTCCGCGCATGGCGCGCGCCCCACGTCGGCAGGTCCCTCGCACCCGCCGCACCCAGACGCGAAGGACTGGCGGAGAACGCTCACGCGCAACGTGTGGCTGACGGACCTGCTGGTCCTGGTAGTCGTCGTCTTCGGCACGCAGATTTTCTGGTTCGGGTTCGACGACCGCGGGGTCGTCACCCGCAGCGAAGACATCTCGAACGCCGTTCCGTACTGGGTGTTCTCGACCGGCCTGATCATCATGTGGATGTGGGCCCTCGCGTTCGCCGACACCCGCACCATGCGGATGGTCGGTGTCGGCAACACCGAGTACCTTCAGGTCGCCGCCGCCAGCTTCCGGCTGTTCGGGATCCTCGCGATCATCGCGTTCCTGCTGCGCGTCGACGTCGCCCGCGGGTATCTGCTCATCGCCCTGCCCGCCGGCGTCCTGCTGCTCGAGGCCTCCCGCTGGGGGTGGCGGCAGTTCCTCGTGCGGCGGCGGGCGGGCGGCACCTACACGGCGCGGGCGCTGCTGGTCGGGTCGCGCTCGTCGGTGACCCAGATCGCCCGTGAGCTCGACCGGCATCCCAGCGCCGGGTACCGGGTCGTCGCCGCGTGCGTGCCGGCGAGCAACGGCACCAAGCCGCCCGAGCTGGGGGTGCCGGTGATCCGCGACGTCGACGCGATCGGCACCGCGCTCGAGGAGTTCGACGCCGACACGGTGATCGTCACCGGCACCGACGACCTGCCGCCCGACCGCGTCAAGCGCATCTCGTGGAGCCTCGTCGCCGGCCGCCAGCACCTCGTGCTCGCCCCCAGCATCATCGACATCGCCGGCCCCCGCATCCACACCCGCCCGGTCGCGGGGCTCCCCCTCATCCACGTCGAGGTGCCGCACCTCAGCCGCGGGCAGCTGTTCGTCAAGCGCTCGCTCGACCTCGTCTCGTCCCTCCTTGCCCTGGTCATCCTCTCGCCGCTGCTGTTGCTCCTCGCGCTGCTGGTCGCCGTCTCGTCCCCGGGCCCCGTCCTCTACGCGCAGGAGCGGGTCGGCCTGCGCGGGCGGCGGTTCCGCATGTACAAGTTCCGCTCCATGGTCGACGGCGCCGACGCCCTCGCGGCGACGCTGCGCGATCGGCAGGATGCCGGCAACGACGTGCTCTTCAAGATGCACGACGACCCGCGGGTCACCCGCATCGGGCGGTTCCTGCGCCGCCACAGCCTCGACGAGCTGCCGCAGCTGCTCAACGTCATCGGCGGGTCGATGTCGCTCGTGGGCCCGCGCCCGCCGCTCGCCCGCGAGGTCGACCTGTACGACGCGCACGTGCACCGGCGGTTCCTCGTCAAGCCCGGCATCACAGGTCTCTGGCAGGTCAGCGGGCGCTCGACCCTCTCGTGGGAGGACTCGGTGCGCCTCGACCTCTCGTACGTCGAGAACTGGTCGCTCGTGGGCGACCTCGTGATCCTCGGCAAGACCACCCGCGCGGTGGTGCAGCCGGGCGACACCGCCGCCTGACGATGGTTACGTCTCGCCGATAATCACACTTTCACGACGAAGTGTGACTACAGCCGCTGGGTTCCGCGCAGATCAGCCACCACTCACTCGGCGACAACCCACAACGGCGACGCGGGTTCTGTGCCGCGGGGTTGTGGAGCGTCACGAAAGAGCGGAAACGTTCCATGAGAGCGTTCTCATCTTCGCTAGGGTGAGGCTCACCCGCTCCTTCGCGCTGCCCGAGCGCCCGGTGCGGGTTCTTCGTGCACGATGCCGTGCAGCGCGCGGCGCTGCCGTGCGTGCACGCCCAGCAACCCATGGGGGGAACCATGAGCCACACCCGCGCGCGCCGTTCACACGGCCGCCTGACCACCGCACTGTCGACGCTTGCGACCACCGCGCTTGCGCTCGGCGCGGGCACCGTCGCCGCCGGCGCCCTGCTGGTGGCGGCACCGACCGCGGCCGCCGCATCCACACTGCCTGCCACGGCCACACCGGTGACCGAGACCGCGTGCACCGACGGGTGGGTGAACCCGATGAGCGGGGCGACCCCGCTCGGCGCGGAGCACGCCTACACCCTGTTCGTCACCGGCGACGCCCTGCTGGCCAACAGCGAGCTCGAGGGGACGCTCGCCGTCGGCGGCACGGCCCGCTTCGGCGACCCGGCGGGCCAGAGCGGCAACCAGTACCCGATCGTCCATTCCATCGCCGGCAACGCCGACTACGGGGTGCCCACGATCGACGGCGAGAACAACCGTGTGCTGCTGAACAGCTACACCCCGGTGACCAGCGCCGCCAAGGTCGTGCAGGTGAAGACCCAGGGCGGCGGCCCGGCCGATGCGGGCGTGAAGCTGATCGACGACACCACCCCCGCCGGGTACACCTACCGCGCGTCGTTCGACTCGAGCGGCACGACGTTCTGGCCCTCCGGCGGCAGCAATATGTCGCCGCAGATCTCGTCGTGGACCCAGCCGTGGAACGGCGGCACGTTCGCCGCCGACGAGAACGCGTTCGCCGCGTACTTCCCGACCGACGCGGGTGCCGACATCCTGGCGAACGCCGACTACGTCAGCCCGCGCGAGATCACCACCGACGGCGACGTGCGGGTGTGGCTCGACCCCTCAGGGCCCAACCTGCTGACCCTTTCGGATCTGGCAGGCGTCTGGAAGTTCTTCATCCAGGACTACTCCGCCACCGCCCCGCTCATCGTGAAGATCTCGCCCTCTGATGTCGTCGGCGGCATGCTCACCCTGCCCTCGTACGGTGCGGCGGGCAACGCGTCGGACGGCCCGAGCTACCTGCTGTGGGACCTCAGCGAGATCACCGGAGACGTCACCGTGACCGCCGCCGACGGCAGCCGCGTGCGCGGGTCGATCTACGCGCCGCAGGCGCACATCACCTTCCCCGTCGGCGGGCCCCAGTTCGAGGGCCAGCTGATCGCGGCGGGCTTCACCGCGCTGCAGGGCGGCGAAGAGCTGCACACCAACCTGTTCCGCGGCGTCCTGCCGTGCGCGCAGCCGCAGCCCGAGCCCCAGCCCGAACCCGAGGTCGGCGGCTTCTCGCTGCAGAAGACGCTCGACGGCGCCGCGGTCACCGACTTCGCCGACGGCACGACCTTCGCTGTGACCGCCACGTGGGATGCCGGTAACGGCGAGGTCAGCCAGACCTTCGCGCTGCCCGCCACCGGCGAGGTCGTCGCGGGCCCGCAGGACCTGCCGGCCGGCACCGTCGTCACCTTCGACGAGACCGACGCGCCCGCCGCCGACGGCTTCGAGTTCGTCGGGGTCGACTTCAGCCCGGCCGAGATCACCGTCACCGACGGCGGCAACCCCACCATCACCGCGGTGAACACGTACCGCCCGATCGACACGACCCCGCGCACGCAGGGCGGCTTCGCCCTCAGCAAGCAGCTGTCGGGCATCGACGCGGCCGCGTTCGCGGAAGGCACCGTGTTCGAGATCACCGCGACGTGGGATGCCGGTGACGGCGCCGTGTCGCAGACCTTCGCGCTGCCCGCCTCGGGCGAGTACATCGTGGGTCCGCGCAACCTTCCCGCCGGCACGGTCGTCACCTTCGACGAGCCGTCCGCCCCCGAGGTGCCCGGCTACACGTTCAGCGGAGTGAGCTTCGCGCCCACGCAGATCACGATCGAGGACCGCGAGGTTCTCGGGGTTGTCGCCACGAACACGTACTCCGAGGTGCCGCCCGCGCCGCCGGTCACCCCGACCGACGAGCCCGAGGACCCGACCGACGACGGTGACACGCCGACCGACGAGACGCCCACGGACGAGACCCCGACCGACGGGGGCGACACCGCGTCGACCGACACCGCGCGCACACTCCCCGAGACCGGGGGCGCCTCGCCTGCTCCCGCACTCCTGCTGGGCGCCGCCGTGCTGATGGGCGGTCTATCGCTCGTCTTCGCGGGCGCCGCGCGCCGCCGCCGCGGCTGATCCACGACCCGGATCCCGCGCGGCGACGCCGCCGGCATCCGGGTCCGGGCCACCGCCCGCCCCACCGATATACTGACCATCGCGTGCGCCGCGATGCGTTCTCCGTTCTCTCTCGACGAAAGAGGCTCATGACCTCCCCTGCTTCTGCCCCCGGCGCGCGCAGCGCGACCCGTCGCCAGGTGCTCAAGGCGACTGCCTGGGCGACCCCGGTGATCGCCCTCGCCGCCACGGTGCCCGCCGCCGCGGCATCCGCCGTCGCCCCCCTGCGCTTCACCAACGTGTCGCCGTATGCCGAGTACAACTACAACGCGCCCGAGAACCTGCTGCTGAGCATCGACGGCAACCTGATGCTGTACGTCGACTACACCGCCGGCGGCCCGACGGTCACCGAGATCCAGGTCACCCTCATCGTGCCGGCGACCGGCATGGTGCAGGCGCTGCCGACCGTCACCGGCGGTGCCGGCTGGGTCGCCTACAGCGGCACGATCTCGAACGGCGTCGCCCAGTACGTCTTCAACTGGACCGGCTCGATCGCCTCCGACCCGGGCGGCCCGACCAGCCAGCTGCAGTTCCGCCTCCCCGGCGATGGCACCACGCCGCGCGCCGCGCTCGGCACGGTCATCATGACCGGGCTCGCCACCTCTCCCAACGCGGGCCCCGCCCCGACCCTGCAGCAGCAGGTCAGCAACACGCCGTAGGGCTCGGGTCGCGGCGCCGGGTGCCGGGCGCCGCGAGCCGCGCGTACGACTCTCCGGCATCCTCACACCTGGCGTGGATGCGGCGGTCGTAGACTTCGGGGGCGCTCCTTCCCCCGCACGCCGCTCGACCCTCGTACGTGATGCCCACTCCCCCTGCCCTGCCCCGCCTGGCAGGCCTCGATGGCCTGCGCGCGCTGGCTGTGATCCTCGTGGTGGTCTACCACCTGTTCCCGGGGTGGGTCGTGCCCGGCGGGTTCGTCGGCGTCGACGTGTTCTTCGTCATCAGCGGGTTCCTCATCACCACCCTGCTGCTGCGCGAGCACGCGGCCCACGGCCGCATCCGGCTGCGGGAGTTCTGGCGGCGCCGCGCCCGTCGCCTGCTGCCCGCCCTGGCGCTGGTGGTCACGGTCTGCACCTCGACGGCGTGGCTCATCGGCGGCGACCTGCTCGTGGGCATCGGCCGCCAGGTGCTGGGGGCTGCGACCTTCAGCTTCAACTGGCTCGCCCTCGGCGGCGACGTCGGCTACTTCTCGGGCACCACGCCCGAGCTGTTCAAGAACCTCTGGTCGCTCGCCGTCGAAGAGCAGTTCTATCTGCTGTGGCCGCTCGTGCTGCCGCTGTTCCTGCTGATCCCCCGCCGGTGGGGCAGAGCCGCGGCCGCCGCGCTGCTGGCCGCAGCGTCTGCCGGGTGGATGACGATCGTCGTCGCCTCGGGCGGCGACCTCACCCGCGCCTACTTCGGCACCGACACCCACGCGTTCGGCCTGCTGCTGGGGGTGGCGGTCGCGTTCGGGATGTCGCGGCTCACCAGCCCCCGCGTGCCGCGGGCCTCGGATGCCGCCCCGGCGACGTCGCCGGTCGTCGTGCCGCCAACCGGGTGGACCGTGGCGCAGCCGGTGACCACGGGGTCGCCCCGTCGCGCGGCTGTGCGGAACGCACTGGGTGTCGCGGGCGTCATCGCGGTGCTGGGTCTCATCGGCGTCGCGATGATCCCCGCGGGCGAGGGGGCGGCGACGTTCCCCGGTGCGCTGCTGGCGGCGAGCGCCCTCACCGCGCTCGCCATCGTCGCCGCGGTCTGGCCCGGGTCCTGGTTCGGGCGCGGGCTCGACGCGCCTGTCCTGCGGTGGATCGGCGACCGCTCGTACGGCATCTACCTGTGGCACTGGCCGCTGCTGGTGCTGCTGGGCGCCTGGCTCGCCCCCGGCGCCGCCGAAGTGCCGACAGGTCTCGGCATCCTCACCCTCGTGCTCACCGTCGTCCTCGCGCAGGCCTCGTACGAATGGCTCGAGCAGCCCATCCGCCAGTACGGGTTCGGGGCGGCGCTGCGGCGTCTGCGCTCCGGACTCGCCGCGTCGCCGCGGCACCGGCTCACCGCGATCTCGGGGCTCGCCGCGGGCGCCCTGGTGCTCGGCGGCACGTCGGCGGCGATCGCCGCGGCCCCGCAGGTGTCGTCGAGCGAGGCGGTCGTGCAGGCCGGTGCCGACGCGCTCGCGCAGGCAGAGCGCGGGGATGCCGGTGCGCGACAGGCGCCCGCGGGCGCCGCGCACCAGCGCGGCCCCTCCCCCGGCCCCGCCGCGCCCACCGCGGGCCCGACGACCGCGGTCGAGGCTCTCGGGATCGACGACGAGATCGCCGAGGCCGAGCGTGAGGATGCGGCCGGCGCGGAGGACTCGCAGGGGGCGGACGGGCGCGGCGCGGGCGAACGCGGCGACGGAGCCGGCGAGCCTGGTGCGGGTGGACCCGGCGCCGCCCGGCCCGAGCCGACCACGGTGGCCGAGGTCGCGGGCAGTGACATCACCGCCGTCGGCGACTCGGTCATGCTCGCCTCGGCAGCGGCCCTCCTCGACGAGTTCCGCGGCATCGACATCGACGCCGACGTCTCGCGGTCGACGTATGCCGGTCCCGGCATCCTGCGCTCGCTCGCCGATCGTCAGAAGCTGCGCGATGTCGTCGTCATCGCCCTCGGCACCAACGGGCCCGTGTCGCAGGATGCGCTGACCGAGATGGTCCGCATCGCCGGCCCCGAGCGCACGCTCGTGCTCGTGAACGCCCACGGCGCCCGCGACTGGATCCCCGGCGTCAACGCCGACCTCGCCCGCTTCGCCGACCGGCACGAGAACGTCGTGGTCGCCGACTGGAACCGCGCCATCGCCGGATCGCCCGAGAAACTCGCCGGTGACGGCATCCACCCCGAGCCCGCCGGCGGAGACGTCTTCGCCACCTGCGTGCGCGCCGCGATCCGCGACCACGAGGTCGAGCGGGCGCGCCTGGCCGACCTCAGCGAGAACGGCCGCTGGAAGGACGCCCACCGCACCGACTGGTGGCAGCGCGCGGTCTGAGCGTGCGCGGCTCCCGCGGTGGTGCGGTTGCGGTGACGGCGTGGTTCGTGCGCGGTGGTCTGCGGTCATGCGCGGTGGTCTGCGAGTGCGGGGTGCGTCGGCGCACCGCGATAGGGTGACGCGTGACGAGAGGGGCGCGCGTGACCACGGGTGACGACACCGCCGGGCAGACGGCGACCCCCACCTCCCCTACGCCTGCGCCTGCGCCTGCGCCTGCGCCTGCGGCATCCTCACCCCCACGCCCGCGCCCGCTGTGGCGGCGCATCCTCGGCAGCGGATGGTTCCAGCTGATCGCCGCGTTCGTCGTCACCGGACTCGTGCTGAGCTTCGTCGCCAAGCCCTACTGGGTGCCCTCGGGGTCGATGGAGCAGACCCTGCAGCCCGGCGACCGCGTGCTCGTCAACCGGCTCGCCTACGTGGGCGCCGAGCCCGGCACCGGCGACATCGTCGTGTTCGACGCCGACGAGCAGTGGGATGCCACACCCCGCCCCTCTGCCGGCCCCCTGCGCGACGCGCTGCGGTGGGTCGGCGAGGTGACCGGGTTCGGGCCGTCCGGCCCGCACACCCTCATCAAGCGGATCATCGGCACGCCGGGCCAGACCGTCGAGTGCTGCTCGGCCTCCGGCGCCGTCATGGTCGACGGGGCGCCCCTCGACGAGCCGTACGTGTCGAACGACTTTCCGTTCATCGCGGGTGAGGTCGACTGCGACACGACGCCCCGCTCGCTGCGCTGCTTCGACGCCGTCGAGGTGCCCGCGGGCGCCTACCTGATGCTCGGCGACAACCGGGCAGGGTCCAGCGACTCGGCGATCGCGTGCCGCGGCGATGCGGCATCCGACCAGTGCTGGCGATGGGCCTCGCGCGAGGGCATCGTCGGCAAGACCGCGATCGTGTTCTGGCCGCTCGGCCGCATCGGGTTGCCCGCGCGCTGAGCACGGCGCCGCGTCGGGATTCCGGGACGCTGAGCGCGGGGCCCGGCGGCTGCGGCGGCGGGCGACGGCTCGCCAGGGGCATCCTCAGCTCTGCGGCACCGAGAACGGCGCCCGCGCCATCGTCAGCGGGTAGTCGCGCCCGATGTAGGTGAGGTTCGTCGTCTGGCGCGCGTCGTACATCGCCGCGAGCTGCTGGGTGAACCCGAACAGGAACCCCAGCGACTCGCGCCCGCGCGGCGTGAGCTGCCACACGTCGGTGAGCGCGGCCGAGAGCACGCCCCGCGGCATCCCGGTCACCGTCGTCTCGTAGGCGCTCTGCTGTTCGAGCGACGCGGCGAGAAACAGCAGGGATGCCCCACCGCCGGTGTGCGTCGTCGCCGCCAGCGTCGGCGGGGTGGCAAGCGTCGTCGCGGGATGGGTGAGCGCGCGGGCGTTCGATTCGGCGCAGCAGGTGTCGATGAGCCCGATCACCGTGACCCCGTCGGGCAGACGCCGCCACCGCTCGGCGAACAGGTCGTCGCGCATCGGGGTGCCGTCCGAGGCGATGAACACCTCGTCGCGCCCGTCGGCCTCGTCGCCGTCGTCGTCCGCGACGTGGAACCCGTGACCGCTCAGATACAGCACGAAGGTGTCGCCCGCTGCGAGCGGGGCGGTCAGCCGGTCGAGCTGGGCGAGGATGTTGTCGGGCGTCGTGTCGTGCGGCCGCACGAGCGTGAGGATCGCGGTCTCGTCGATCGCATCGGGCGCGCTGCGCAGCATGTCGCGGATGTGCGCGAGGTCGTTCGCGACCCCCGGGAGCGGCTGCCACGGGACGGTGCGGCCGTCGATCTGCGACGGCGCGGGCGCGGGCACCCCGACCAGCAGTGCGGCGCTCGACATTAGGGCGCCGGGGTCTCGGTGGGCGCTGCGGTGTCTGTCGGGGCTGGGGTGTCGTCGGGGGTTGGCGTGTCGGTCGGGACGGCTGTCGGGCTCGGCGTGGGGGCAGGTTCGGCGGGCGCCTTCTGCGCGAGCGTGCTGATGCCCCACATGGCGACCGCGACGAGCGCGGCGCCGGCGATGATCGTCGCCATCGTGCCGCGCAGGGTCGACGCCGCCTTGAGGACCGCCGGGATCTTGTCGACGACCGACGTGTCGATGCCCCGTGTGGTGTCGCCGGGCTTTGCGGCCTTGCGTAGTCGCCCGCGGGTTTCGAGCGCCGCGAGCCACACCCCGGCGATGAGAACGATGCCGCCGAGACCTGCGCCCGTGAGCAGAAGCATCGTCGCCGCGCGCTCGAGGAACGTCCCGTCGATCACCGCACCGACGTCGGCGGAGGTGACGCCCGGATCGGGGAACGCGACGCGCGACACGATCGACCACACCAGCCAGCCGATCGCCACCGAGACGGGAACGACGAACGCGAAGAACGTGATGTACGCGAACGGGCGGTCGAGCTCGCCGACCTCGAGCTCGGCGGGCTTGTCGGTGTCGGGCTCGGGGTTCTGGTTCGCGCCAGGCTGCGCCGGCGTCGTGATGGGGGCTTCCGTGAGCTCGACGGCGTCGCTGCGGTCCGCCGCGGTCGCGGCAACGTAGGTGCCGAAGGTCTCGGCGGCGATCGTCAGCTGCCCGGTGTGCGACGCGCCGTCGGCGGATGCCGTGAGCGGATCGGCGAGCGGCGTCTGGTTCTCCTGCCGGGTGACGGACACCCCGGTGAGGTCCTCGCCGGCCGTTGCGGTGACGGTGAGGGTGACGACATCCCCCACGCTCGCGGGGAACCGCGCGTCAGCAGTGGCCGAGGCGACCTCGGTCGCACCGTCGGCCGACTGCACCGTGAGAACGAGCGCCATCGAAACCCCCAGTATCGAACGTGCCCAGCGTTGGTGTGAGTATGCTCCCGGCGGCGCGGGCCGCGCAAGGGCTGCGGGGACGTGACGGCGCGGCATGGTCGCGTCGCCTGGGTTGCGGTCTCGGCGTCACGGGTCTGGCGTCGCGCCGCGGCGCGGCATCCCTGTGCGACACTCGCACGATGGGCGTCGAGGGTGTCAGATGGTTTGTGTGAGGGGTGGTGCTCCCAACTGACAGGAGACACTGATGACCATGATTGACAAGCGGACGCGTGAGGAGCGTCGGCGTGAGCAGCGTGAGGGCGTGGAAGCGCTCGA
>JAUHYM010000075.1 GCA_030426515.1 Actinomycetes bacterium | reverse complement strand
CTACACGGGCAAGCAGCGCATCCTCGACTCGGCCGGCCGCGTCGAGAAGTTCAACCAGCGCTTCAAGAACTTCGGCAAGTAAGCCGCTGTACCGAAGGCCCCGCTCCGGCGGGGCCTTCGGCGTCTCTGGGTGCCAGGCTGCCCCGGGAGGCGCTCAGCGAATCGGCCAGCTGCCGTCGACGACGTCGTCAGCGTCGATCCGCCCGATGCGGACGAAGTACTCCGTGAGGCTCTCGGCCTGGGCGCGCGCCCATGCGACCTGTCGCGTGTGGAGATCGCCGCACGTTGCGGGCAGACGATCGGCGTACCGCTGGGCGATCGCCTGCGCGACACGTCCCGCCGCGATGGCGTCGGCGGACGCATCGTGAGCAGCCTCGAGCAGCACGTCATAGTGCTCGGCGACCGCGTCGAGCGTCCGCTTTCCTCGACGGTAGCGGTCGAATGCCTTGTCGACGACGAGCGGGTCGATCACCGGCGCCGGAGCGAGAATAGGGCGGATGCCGTGGCGCAGCGCCTCGTACTTGAGCAGCGAGAAGTCGAACGGTGCGTTGTACGCGACCACGGGCGTTCCGGCCTCGAACAACGCTTCGAGCGCGAGGACGATCTCACTGATGACGTCGCGCGCGTCTCGGCCGTGCTCGCGCGCATATGCGGTGGTGATTCCATGCACATCGGTCGCCGGTGTCGGGATCTCGACACCGGGATCGGCGAGCCAGGCTCGCTGGCTGACGATCTCGCCCCCGGGGCCGATGACACCTACGTGCGCGGTCACGATGCGATCGGTCATCACGTCGATTCCGGTGGTCTCCAGATCGAAGACACCCAGCGTCTGCGTCCACGCGGGGGCGACGACCGTCGCACCGGCCGCGTCGAACGTGCTGTCATCGAAGAGCGCGTCGGTGGACCAGGTCATGCCTCACACGGTATGCCGCACCCCCGACATCCACGCTCAGGCATGCCGTAGGCGGCGCACGTAGACTTCTCGCGTGCCCGCGCCCAGTCCCTACGCCGATCAGCTCGCGACGATTCCGGTGTTCCGATCCGAGGTGGAGATTCTGGGTGGCACGACCGCGTATTGGACCTATGGCCCCGAGGATGCGGCGACCACGATCGTGGCGGTCCACGGCTTCCGGGGTGAGCACCACGGACTGGAACCCGTCGTCGCGCATCTGCCTGCGGTGAGGGTGGTGATGCCCGACCTGCCAGGGTTCGGCGAGACCGCGCCCGTGCCGGCCCGCCGGCACGACCTCGAGACGTACGCGACCTGGCTGCAGGAGTTCGCCGGCGCCGTCGCCCCCGGGGCCGTAGTGCTCGGGCACTCCTTCGGCTCGATCGTGGCCGCCGCCGCCGTCGCGCGCGGGCTGGGAACGCCGGCGCTTGTTCTCGTGAACCCGATCGGCGCGCCGGCGCTGGAGGGACCGCGCGGCATCATGACGCGCCTCGCCGTCTTCTACTACCTCGCGGGCGCCAAACTGCCCGCAGGGCTGGGGGAGCGACTGCTGCGCAACGGGCTGATCGTGCGGGTGATGAGTCAGACGATGGCGAAGACGCGCGACAAGGAGCTGCGTGCGTTCGTGCACGACCAGCACGACACCTACTTCTCGCGGTTCACCGACCGCGACGTCCTCCACGACGCGTTCGTGACGTCGGTCTCACACGACGTCCGTGCCTTCGCGGGAGAGGTCGAGACGCCGACACTTCTCATCGCTGCGCAGAAGGACGACATCACCCCGATCGAGAAGGAGCGCGAGCTCGTGGGCATGTTCCCGAATGCGCGCCTGGTGGAGATCCCCGAGGTCGGGCACCTGATCCACTACGAGACTCCCGCGGCCGCAGCCGATGCGATCACGCCGTTCCTGGCCGACGTGCTCGCCCCCTGAAGGATCGCCTACTCGGCGTCGCGCGCGAGCTGCATGAGCGGCGCCACGCGATAGGGGATGACCTCGCCCATCACAAGATGCGTTTCGGTGCGCTCCACGCCGTCGATCGCGAGGATGCGTGCGTCGACGTCGAACAGGTGATGGGCATCACGGCAGGCTACTTTCACGAGAAGATCCACCTGGCCGCTCAGACCGTGCGCCTGCACGACCTCGGGAATCGCGTCGATCTCCTCGGTGATGCGCGGCAGATCGCCCTGATGGAGCTTGACGTTCAGCAGCGCCTCGAGCGGGAATCCCAGGGACCGGGGAGCGATAGCGCGCTCGTACGAGAGGAAGACCCCGGCGCGATCGAGGCGGCTCATCCGCGCCTGCACGGTGTTGCGCGACAGCCCGAGCCGGTCGGCGAGCGCGACGACGGTCGCTCGGTGATCATCGGACAGCGCCGCGAGAAGCTCCAGGTCCACGTGGTCGAGTGCGCTCATAGTGCGCAACATTAGCACTCACATCGGCAGTGAAGCTACGCAACATGCTCAAGAACCACGCAGATGCTTGAGCTGTGTGTGATGTCGTCCTAGCCTCGGGGTATCGGCGACGACGCCGATGAGGATTCGCGGGAACGCCACAAGCCGGACCGCGCAATCGGGAGGAATGACAATGGCGCAGATCCTGAAGACCACCGGTTCCCCGGACGTCGACGTCGACGACGTCGCACAGCTCGTCCGCCCGGACGGAACCCGGACGTCGGACCCCGCACTCGACCCCTGGGTGCACGACGTCGACGACACCGACATGCTGACGATGTACCGCGACATGGTCGCCGTCCGTCGCATGGATGCCGAAGGCGTGGCGTTGCAGCGGCAGGGCCAGCTGGGACTGTGGCCGCCCTGTCAGGGGCAGGAGGGCGTGCAGGTCGGCACCGCCCGCGCGCTGGCCGCGCAGGATGTCGTCTTCCCCAGCTACCGCGAGATGGGCGTCCTTCATGTGCGGGGCATCGGCGGCGCAGACCTCGTGGGGACCTGGCGCGGCGAAGAGCACGCCACGTGGGACCCGCACGAGACGAACGTCGCCTCGCCGCAGATCATCATCGGCGCGCAGACGCTGCATGCGGTCGGGTGCGCCATGGGCATGCAGCGAGACGGCGACGACGCCGTCGCCGTGGCCTACTTCGGCGATGGCGCCACCAGTCAGGGGGATGTGAACGAGGCGATGATCTTCGCCGCGTCCTTCCACGCTCCTGTCGTGTTCGTGTGCTCGAACAACCAGTACGCGATCTCCGAGCCGGTCGCGGTGCAGTCCCGTCAGCCGATTGCGCGTCGCGCGCCGGGGTACGGAATCCCCAGCGTCCGCATCGATGGTAACGATGTGCTGGCGAGCTTCGCCGCGATGCGATGGGCGCTCGATCACGCGCGCCGAGGCAAGGGACCCGTGTTCATCGAGGCCGTGACCTACCGCATGGGCCCTCATACGACCGCCGACGATCCGACCCGCTATCGGGATGCCGAAGAGCTCGAGCGCTGGCGGCGGAAGGATCCGATCGACCGGTTCGAGACGCTGCTGCGCGAGCGTGGCATCCTCACCGACGACGCGAGAGCAGACGCCGCGGCGGACGCGGATCGACGCGCGGCTGAGATCCGCCGGGCGTGTCTGGGGTGGGTCACACGCGACCCGCTGACCCTGTTCGACCACGTCTATGCCGAGCCCCACTCGGGTCTGCAGGAACAGCGCGAGAACTACCGCGCCTATCTGGACGGCTTCGACGACGAGGAGGTCGCGCGATGAGCACGATGACGCTGGGTGCGGCGCTCGGCCAGGCGCTGCGCCGCACCATGACCGACGACCCCAGGGTCGTGGTGATGGGCGAGGACATCGGCAAGCTCGGTGGTGTCTTCCGCATCACCGACGGCCTCCTCGACGAGTTCGGCGCTTCGCGCGTGATCGACACGCCCCTCGCCGAGTCCGGGATCGTCGGCACCGCGATCGGCCTCGCCTACCGGGGATTCCGCCCGGTCGTGGAGATCCAGTTCGACGGATTCGTGTACCCGGCGTTCGACCAGATCGTCTGCCAGGTCGCGAAGCTGCACTACCGCACCCGCGGGCAGGTGACGATGCCGCTGACGATCCGGATTCCGTGGGGTGGCGGTATCGGCGCCGCCGAGCATCACTCGGAGTCACCCGAGGCCTACTTCGTGCACACGTCGGGGCTGCGGGTGGTCGCCGCGTCCAACCCGCAGGACGCCTATGTCATGCTGCGGCAGGCGATCGCCAGCGACGATCCCGTCGTCTTCTTCGAGCCCAAGCGTCTCTATCACTCCAAAGGCGAGGTCGACCTCGATCTGTCTCTCGCGGATGCCGCTCCGATGGGCGTCGCCCGTGTGGCGCGCGTCGGCAGCGACGTGACCGTGCTCACCTACGGCGCACAGGTGCCCGTCTGCGTGGACGCGGCGACCGCTGCCGAGGACGAGGGCCTGTCGCTGGAAGTGATCGATCTGCGATCGCTCTCGCCGGTGGACTACCGCACCGTGGAGGCATCCGTACGCAAGACGGGCCGCGTCGTGGTCACGCACGAGGCGGCGAGCGAAGCCGGGGTCGGCGCCGAGATCATCGCGAGCGTCACCGAACGATGCTTCCACTATCTCGAGAGCGCTCCGGTGCGGGTCACCGGGCACGACATCCCCTACCCGCCGGCAAAGCTCGAGCGCCACCACCTTCCCGATCTCGATCGCATCCTGGACGGTGTCGACCGCGCCCTGGGGCGCCCGAACAGCGTGACCGAGGTGGGATCATGACGACCGACTTCCGCCTCCCCGACCTCGGCGAAGGGCTCGTTGACGCGGAACTGGTGGCATGGCAGGTCGCTGTCGGCGACACCGTCACCCTCAACCAGACGATCGCCGAGGTCGAGACCGCGAAGGCCGTCGTCGAGCTGCCCTCGCCGTACGACGGAACCGTGACGGCACTGCACGCCGAGCCCGGCGATGTGATCGAGGTCGGCGGTCCGCTCATCTCCTTCGCGCTCACCTCCGCCGCCGGCGACGACGTCACCGCGACGTCCGAGGCCCGCGTGGAGACGACGGAGACCGACGGCGCCGACGCGCCGCAGCACGCGCGCGCCGATCCTCCCGAGACGGCAGCCGAGTCGCCCCCCGCTACCCTCGTCGGCTACGGTGCGGTCGCCGCGTCGGGCCGTCGACCCACGCGGCGTCCCCGACGCGCCGCAGCGACAGCACCTCGCGATGCGGCGGTCCTGGCGGCAGCGCCGCACGACGTCGTCGACGACACGACGACCACCACGCCCGCCGCCGGCGAGCGCCCCCGCTCCACGCCCCCGGTGCGCAAGCACGCCCGAGAGCTTGGCGTCGATCTGACGCGCGTGACCCCCACGGGCCCGCAGCACCTCATCACTCGGGCCGACGTCGACCGCCACGCCGCATCCTCACGCGGGTCCGCGCCGGTCCCCGCGGCAGAGAACGCGGCACAGGACGCGCCGCCCCTCATCGACGAGGCACGGGTCGTGCGCACGCCGATCCGCGGGGTGCGCCGCCGGACCGCGGAGGCGATGGTGCGAAGCGCCTTCACGGCACCGCATGCGTCCACCTCCCTCACCGTCGATGTCACGCCCACGATGGAGCTGATCGCCCGACTGCGCGCGGAGCGGGGCGAGGACCGCGCGCGCATCGGCATCCTCGCCGTCACCGCCAAAGCCGTCTGCCTGGCGCTGCGTCGTCACCCAGCACTCAACTCGTCGTGGGACGAGGACGCCGGCGAGATCGCCGAGTTCCGCTTCGTGAACCTCGGCATCGCGGCGGCGACCGAGCGAGGATTGGTGGTGCCTTCGATCAAGGAGGCCCACACCTTCGACCTCGCCGAGCTCGCTGCCCACATCGGCGATCTCGCGGCCGCTGCACGGGACGGGCGCCTGTCTCCGGCAGACCTCGCGGGGAGCACCTTCACTCTCACCAATGTCGGGGTGTTCGGCGTCGACACCGGCACGCCGATCCTCAATCCGGGGGAGGCGGGGATCCTCGCGCTCGGCGCGGTGCGTCGACAGCCCTGGGAGCATCAGGGCGGCATCGAGCTGCGCGAGGTGCTCACCCTCTCGCTGTCGTTCGATCACCGACTGGTCGATGGAGAGCAGGGTGCGCGCTTCCTTGCGGAGGTCGGACGGCTGCTCGCCGATCCCGGTCGAGCGATGCTGCTGAGCTGAGCAGGCGTCAGGCGCGCAGCGCCGCCGAGGCCATGGTGGTCAGGACCTCTCGAATCGCGGCGTCCGGCACCGCGGCCTCGGCGCCGCGCGCGCTGTGCGGAGTGGAGTTGATCAGCCCGAAGGCCGCATGCGCGGCGACACGAAGGGCCTCCGAGGAGCGCCCGGGGTGCAGCTGGCGCAGCACATCCACCCACAGCTCCACGTAGCTGCGCTGCAGGCGGCGCACCGCGGCGCGATCCTCGTCGGTGAGCGAGGCGAGGTCTCGGTCCTGCACGCGGATGACGTCGGCTTCGCGCACCGCGAAGTCGACGTGGAACGCGATCAGGCCGTCGAGGCGCGCTTCGGCGCGGCTCTGAGCGGAGACCTGTGCGCGACCTCCCTCCAGCAGACGTTCGCTGACCTGGACGAGCACGGCACCGAGAACGGCCTGCTTGTTGGCGAAGTGCCGGTAGATCGCCGGTCCGCTGATGCCGACCGCGGCGCCGAGGTCGTCCAGGCTGACCCCGCCGAAGCCGTGCTCGGCGAACAGTCGGGCGGCCTCGTGGAGGAGCGCGGCGTGGCGATCCGCCTTGGCACGGTCGCGGCCTGTCATCGGGGTTGCCACTTCAGTTAATCCTCGCTAACGTGGTACCTGGTTAGTGAACACTAACCGAATGTCACGCGCACAGACAACGCATGTGACCGGATCGTGACGTCGACGGAGACAGCATGGAATCGTCCGAGAGCCCGCCCGCAGCCGACGAATCCGCTGCGCGCGGGCAGCGCGCCCTCGCGGCAGCGCTCCGCGACCGTCTGGCTCGCGTCCGCCAGGGCGGGGGCGAAGCAGCCCGCGCCCGACACATCTCGCGGGGCAAACTCCTGCCGCGCGACCGGGTGGATCGGCTGCTGGACCCGGGCAGCCCGTTCCTGGAGGTGTCTCCGCTGGCTGCCGACGGGCTGTACGACGGTCAGGCACCGGCCGCGGGGGTCGTGGCCGGCATCGGGCTCGTCCACGGCCGACACGTCATGGTGATCTGCAACGACGCGACGGTGAAGGGCGGCACGTACTTTCCCCTCACCGTGAAGAAGCACTTGCGCGCGCAGGAGATCGCGCTCGAGAACTGCCTGCCGTGCATCAGCCTCGTCGACTCGGGCGGTGCGTACCTGCCGATGCAGGACGAGGTCTTTCCGGATCGCGACCACTTCGGGCGGATCTTCTTCCATCAGGCGCGGATGTCGGCCGCGGGCATCCCGCAGATCGCGGCGGTCCTGGGCTCCTGCACCGCCGGCGGTGCCTACGTGCCGGCGATGAGCGACGAGACGGTGATCGTCCGCGATCAGGGGACGATCTTCCTCGGCGGTCCGCCGCTGGTGAAGGCGGCGATCGGCGAGGTCGTCACCGCGGAGGACCTCGGCGGCGGTGAACTCCATGCGACGCGCTCGGGTGTCGTCGACCACCTCGCAGACGACGACGAGCACGCGCTCGAGATCGTGCGCGACATCGTCGCGACCCTGCCGGTGCCGCCGCAGCCGGCGTGGGAGGTGCAGCCCACGATCGAGCCGCGGCACGCCGGCGAGGAGCTCTACGACGTCGTCCCTGTGGACGTGAACCAGCCCTACGACGTGCGCGAGGTCATCGCGCGACTGGTCGACGACAGCGCGTTCCAGGAGTTCAAGCGCGCCTATGGCACCACCCTCGTCACGGGCTTCGCGCACCTTCACGGTCATCCGATCGGCATCGTCGCCAACAACGGCGTGCTCTTCAGCGAGTCCGCGCTCAAGGGGGCGCACTTCATCGAGCTCTGCGATCAGCGCGGCATCCCGCTGCTGTTCCTGCAGAACATCTCGGGGTTCATGGTGGGGCGTGACGCCGAGGCCGGGGGGATCGCGAAGGACGGCGCGAAGATGGTCACCGCCGTGGCGACCACCCGCGTGCCCAAGCTCACGGTGATCATCGGCGGCTCCTTCGGCGCGGGGAACTACTCGATGTGCGGACGGGCGTATTCGCCGCGATTCCTGTGGAGCTGGCCGGCCAGCAGGATCTCGGTGATGGGCGGTCCGCAGGCGGCGTCGGTGCTCTCGACGGTGAAGCGCGACCAGTTCGACGCGCGGGGCGAGGCCTGGTCGGATGCCGACCAGGCGGCGTTCGAAGCCCCGATCCGCGCCCGTTACGAGCAGCAGGGCAGCCCCTACTACGCCACGGCGCGTCTCTGGGACGACGGGATCCTCGACCCGGCGGACACCCGCACGACGCTCGGACTGGCGCTCGATGTGATCGCCCGAACCCCGCTGCCCGAACCCCGGTTCGGGCTGTTCAGGATGTGACCGAGATGACTCACGTTCCGGCACCCGTCACCGCTTTCGACACCGTGCTCGTCGCCAACCGCGGCGAGATCGCGCGTCGCGTGATCCGCACGCTTCGCCGCCTGGGCATCCGCTCCGTCGCGGTGTACAGCGACGCGGACGCCGGGTCTCCGCACGTGCACGAGGCGGATGTCGCGGTCCGTCTCGGCCCCGCCGCAGCATCCGAATCGTACCTGGCGATCGATCGCGTGCTGGAGGCGGCACGTGCCAGCGGCGCACAGGCGGTTCACCCCGGCTATGGGTTCCTCTCCGAGAACGCGGCGTTCGCCGAAGCCTGCGAGGCGGCGGGAATCGTCTTCATCGGCCCCGGGGCACGTGCTCTGGAGGTCATGGGAGACAAGATCCGCGCGAAGGAGCATGTCGCTGCCCACGGCGTCCCCGTGATTCCCGGGTTCAGCGCCGTCGGCATGACGGACGCCGAGATCGCGCAGGCGGCGGAGGACACCGGCTACCCCCTCCTGGTCAAGCCCTCCGCCGGCGGCGGCGGCAAGGGGATGCAGGTGGTGCGCGCGCGCGACAGCCTCAGCGATGCGCTGAGCACGGCGCGGCGCGTCGCCCGCAGTGCATTCGGCGACGACACTCTGCTGCTGGAACGCCTCATCGAGGCGCCCCGACACATCGAGGTTCAGGTGCTCGCAGACGCTCACGGCCAGGTCATCCACCTCGGCGAGCGGGAATGCACCCTGCAGCGCCGCCACCAGAAGGTCATCGAGGAGGCGCCGTCGCCGGTGGTCGATGCCCAGACGCGCGCCCGCCTGGGAGCAGCCGCATGCGCGGCTGCCGCATCCGTGGATTATCGCGGTGCGGGGACGGTCGAGTTCCTCGTCGCCGGTGACCGGCCGACCGAGTTCTTCTTCATCGAGATGAACACGCGGCTTCAGGTGGAGCATCCCGTCACCGAGCTGGTGACCGGCGTCGACCTCGTCGAGGAGCAGCTGCGCGTCGCCGCGGGTGACCCGCTCTCGCGCACGCAGGACGCGGTGTCGCTGACCGGTCATGCCATCGAGGCCCGCGTGTACGCGGAGGCCCCCGAGCGCGGATTCCTCCCCGCCACCGGCGATGTGCTGGCCTGGCGAGAGCCCTCCGGAGTGCGCACCGACTCGGCGATCGAGCAGGGGTCCACCGTGACGGCCGACTACGATCCGATGATCGCCAAGGTGATCGCCTACGGCGACGACCGCGAGGACGCGCGGCGGCGCCTCGATGAGGCTCTCGCGGACACGGTGCTGCTCGGCGTCGACAGCAACATCCGGTTCCTGCGCACGCTGCTCGATGACGCGGCGGTGCGTGCCGGCGACCTCGACACCGGACTGATCGACCGCATGCCCGCGATGGCCGAGGCGACGCCGTCACCGAACGCGATCGCCGCCGCCGCATCGGCGCCCGAGGCGAAGGCTGCCTCGACGGCGCCCCGCAGCGGCGCTCTGTGGGCGACCGCGACCGGGTGGCGGGCCGGGGCATCCGCCGCACCGGTGGAGCGCTGGTTCGCCGACGCGCAGGGTGTCGTGCATCACGCTGTCCCTCCAACGGCCCCACCCGAGGGCGCGACGGTGGTGCTCGACGCCGAGGGAGGCGTGTGGGTGCACGCCGACGGCGCGAACACTCGCCTCACACCCCTCACTCGGCGGGAGGCGATGGAGCGCCGGCTCGTCGCGCTCGACCGGGGTGCCGCCGTGGCGGATCCCGAGGTGCGCGCGCCGATGCCCGGCGCCGTGGTCGCTCTTCACGTCGCGGACGGCGAGCAGGTCGCCGCCGGCGCGCGGATCCTCACCATCGAGGCGATGAAGATGGAGCACCCGCTGCTGGCGCCGCACGACGGCACCGTGCGCCTCCACGTCGTGGTGGGGGATCAGGTGCGCCGCGACCAGGCGATCGCCCACGTCACCGCTCACCCGACCGACTCCTGACATCGGAGAGAACCATGGACAGCTACACACTCACCGACGAGGAACGCGAGCTCGCGAGCCTCGTCCGCGACTTCGCCGACGAGGTCGTCGCACCGCAGGCCTATGAGGCGGACCGCACCAAGACGCTCCCTCTCGACGTGGTCGCGCAGATGGGGGAGATGGGCCTGTTCGGTCTGCCCTTCCCCGAAGACCACGGCGGTCAGGGCGGTGACTACTTCGCCCTCTGCCTGGCCATCGAAGCGCTCGCGCGCGTGGACCAGTCCATCGCGATCACACTCGAAGCCGCCGTGAGCCTGGGCGCGATGCCGATCCACCGGTTCGGCAGCGACGCTCAGCGTGCGGAGCACCTGCCGGATCTGCTCGCCGGCCGCGCCCTCGCCGGGTTCGGACTCACCGAGCCGGAGGCGGGGTCTGACGCCGGCGCCACCCGCACGACGGCACGACGCGACGGCGAGGAGTGGGTGCTCAACGGCGCGAAGCAGTTCATCACGAACTCCGGCACCGCCATCACCCGCTTCGTGACCGTGA
>JAUHYM010000074.1 GCA_030426515.1 Actinomycetes bacterium | reverse complement strand
GGCTTCGACGATCTCACGACCCACGCCGCGGTGCAGCCACTCGTCGACGACGATGAGGGTGCGCACCTCGCCGAGGTCCTCCCACATCACGTGCAGAGCGCCGCAGCCGATGAGCCGGCCATTCTCGTCCTCGGCGACGACGAACTGCTGCACCGCCTCGTAGAGGACCACGAGGTCTTTGCCGAGCAGGATGCGGCGCTGCACGAGCGGCTCCAGGATCTGCTGGATGCCGCGCACGTCGCGCGCGGTCGCCGGCCGGATGCGGAAGTCTGCCACCGCCCCAGCCTATTCGCGCTCGCGCTCAGTCCCCGGCGTGCATCGCGCGAGCGATCACCTCGCCGACGAGAACGGCGGATGCCGCAGGCCCGCGTGACGGCACGGTCGGCAGGATCGACGTGTCGGCGACGCGCAGACCGTCGACTCCGTTGACCCGTCCGGCACCGTCGACGACGACACCCATCGGAGCCGTCGCGCACATGTGGATCGCGGTGCCCAAGCGCGCGGCCATCCAGTCGTCGAGGGCGCGGTCGTCGTCGAGCTCGGCCTCGCCGAGGTCGCTGAGGCCCGCGCACAGCACACCGAACTCCCGCGTCCGCAGCAGTGCGGCGGTCTCACGGATGCCGGCGCGCAGCCGATCGCGATCGGAGGCCTCGTCGAGGTAGCGGTAGTCGATGCGCGGCGGCGCGGCCGGATCGGCCGACTGCAGCGTCAGCTCGCCGCGACCGGTCGGCGCCTGCAGGCCGAGGATCACCTGCAGGTCGGCGTCGGGATCGGCGGAGCCGTTCAGCAGCTGCTCGAGCGGGCGTGCCGCGAGCAGCAGTTCGAGGTCGCCGTCCGTGCCCTCGCGGCCGGCGGCATCCCAGTGCAGCGCGACGGGGAAGGGGAACGCGTCGGCGGAGTCGGGGATCACCCCGCGCGGTCGCCAGGCGACGGCGATGTCGGGGTGGTCGGCGAAGGCCGCGCCGACGGGAAGGTCGGACCGCACCGGCACACCGAGAGCAGACAGCGGCCCCTGCGGGCCGACACCCGACGAGAGCAGGATGCGGGCCGAGCCGATCGCGCCCGCGCACAGCACGACCTCGTCGGCGTCGAGCTCGCCGGCATCCGTCTCGACGCCCACCGCGCGCGTGCCGTTCCAGCGGATGCGACCCACCGTCGTCGACCCCACGATGGTCAGGTTGGGCCGACTGCGCACCGGCTCGAGGTACGCGAGTCCGGTGTTGACGCGCACGTCTCCTCGCACGTTCGACGGCACCGGCCCCACTCCGGCCGGCTGCTCGCCGTTCTTGTCGGGCTCGAGCGCATGCCCTCGCGCGACCGCCGCCGCGATGAACGCCGAGGCGAGCGGTCCGCCTCCGTAGCGCTGCACGGGCATCGGTCCGGCACCGCCGTGCAGCGCGGTCTCGCCGAAGTCGACATCGGTCTCGATCGCCCGCCATACCGGCAGGCAGGAGTCGTACGACCACCGCGGTCCCCCGGCATCCGCCCACACGTCGTGGTCACCTCGCCGCGCGCGCACGAAGTACCCGCCGTTGATCGTGGTCGACCCGCCGAGGATCTTCCCGCGCGCCACGCGGTAGGGCCGGCCCGGGGCGAGGTGCGCCTCGTGCGCCCAGTTGGCGGGATGCCCGGTCACCGCCCCCGGGATGCCGGAGGCGTCGAGCAGGTCGGGCGGGTACACGCCGTCGGCCGGGCCCGCTTCGACGAGCGTGACCTCGCGATCGGGGTCGTCGCTGAGGCGCGCGGCCAGCGCCGCGCCGGCCGCCCCGCCCCCGACGACGATGGTGCGCGTCATGCGTGGGGCGCGCCCCACGTGGCGCTCAGCCGGTGGAAGGCCTCATCGATGAGGGGCAGCAGATCGGCGTCGTCGTGCGCGAGCCACTGCTCGTACGCGGCGAGCGACAGGCCCAGACACGCCCACGCGATCGCCTGCGGCTCGAGGTCATCGGCGCGATCGCCGAGCCGGTCGGCGGCGAACTCGGCGATGACCTGCCGCCACTCGGTGTAGCGCAGGGTGGAGTGCGCCATGAGGCTCGGCACGTTCAGCAGCAGCCGCATCCGTTCCCGGTGCACCGAGATCTCATCGGCCGGGAAGCGGTTGAACTCGACGACCGCCAGGCGCAGCGCGTCACGCAGCGGCAGGTCGTCGGGCAGCGAGGCCAGGTGGGCGCGCATCTGGTCGAGCAGGTGGTCGAAGTCGCCCCATGGCAGGTCGTTCTTCGACCGGTAGTAGCGGAAGAACGTGCGACGGCCGATGCCCGCGGCACGCACGATGTCGTCGACGGTCGTCTCTTCGAAACCGTGCTCGTGGAAGAGCTGGAGGGCGATGTGGCTCAGTTCGCCGTGGGTGGTTGCGGGCGCGCGGCCGATCCGGGGGCGCTCGTCCCCCGGCGTCTGCGTCGTCGCATCCACCGTCATCGCGTCTTCACCTCCCACAGCGTGTCACCGATCGAGCCGCTCGTGGTGCGGATTCGCCGACACCCTTCCATTCGGCACTGAGTGTCATTAGTATCGGCCGCAACGAGGGATTCGCCAAGGTGGTCGGATTCCGGACGGAGGATCAGCTGATGAACCCCGAGGTCGTCGAGAGCACCGAGAGCACTGTTGCTGAGGTGGTGGTCGTGGAGGACGAGTTGGTCGAGGAGGTCTCGATCGACGGTATGTGTGGCGTGTACTGAGCCGTGGATGTGGATGCCGCGTGGCGGCTGAACCCGCAGGTGTCGGTGCGGCCTGAACCGTTCGGTGCGTTGCTGTATCACTTCGGCACCCGGAAGCTGTCGTTCCTGAAGGACCGGATGCTGCTGGCTGTGGTCGAGCACCTCGATGAGGCGCCGTCCGCGGTGGCGGCGTGCGACCAGGCCGGGGTTCCGGTCGAGGATCGGGGCAAGTACCTGCGGGCGCTGGACACTTTGGCGGTGTCGACGATGATCGAGGAGCGTGCAGCATGACCCTGATCACGCACGCACCCCCCACCCCGGGACCGGGCAGGCTGGTCGACCACTTCGAGCGGGGCCTGGACGCCCCGATCTGTCTGACGTGGGAGCTCACGTACGCGTGCAACCTGTCATGCGTGCACTGCCTGTCCTCCTCGGGCCGTCGTGACCCCCGGGAGCTGTCGACGGCGGAGTGCAAGGGCATCATCGACGAGCTCGAACGGATGCAGGTGTTCTACGTGAACATCGGCGGCGGCGAGCCCACCGTCCGCTCCGACTTCTGGGAACTCCTCGACTACGCCACCGCCCACCATGTCGGGGTGAAGTTCTCCACCAACGGGGTCAAGATCACCCCCGAGATCGCGACTAAGCTCGCCGCGAACGACTACGTGGATGTGCAGATCAGTCTCGACGGGGCGACCGCGGACGTGAACGACGCGATCCGCGGCGGCCGCTCCTACGACATGGCCATCCGTGCGATGCAGAACCTGCACGACGCGGGGATGAAGAACTTCAAACTGTCGGTGGTGTGCACCCGCACCAACATCGGCCAGCTCGACCAGTTCAAAGCCCTCGCCGACCAGTACGGCGCCCAGTTGCGGCTCACCCGGCTGCGGCCCTCCGGGCGGGGTGCGGACGTGTGGGACGAGTTGCACCCCACGCCCGATCAGCAGCGCGAGCTCTACGACTGGCTCGTCGCCCACGGCGACCAGGTCCTCACCGGGGACTCGTTCTTCCACCTCTCCGCCTACGGACAAGCCCTTCCCGGCCTCAACCTCTGCGGCGCCGGCCGGGTCGTGTGTCTCATCGACCCCATCGGCGACGTGTACGCGTGCCCGTTCGCGATCCACGACGAGTTCCTCGCCGGCAACATCCGCGACCACGGCTTCGCGCACGTCTGGCGCGAGTCGGGGCTGTTCCAGAAACTGCGTTCCCCGCAGTCCGGCGGGGCCTGCTCGTCCTGCCAGTTCTTCGACACCTGCAAGGGCGGATGCATGGCCGCGAAGTTCTTCACCGGCCTGCCCCTGGACGGACCCGACCCCGAATGCGTCCGCGGCTTCGGCGAAGAGATGCTGAAGGACAAGGACAAGCTCACCCCGCAAACCCCGTCCGGCGACCACTCCCACCGCACCACCCCACCCCGACCGCGACCCGTCCGGGTCAGCATCGGCCGGCGAGACGACATCACCCGACCCCCTGTCAGCGCCTGCGCCGAAAGCCCCCTCGCCGGGTTCGACCCCACGAACGTGAACAAGACCGCCCACGAGGGCGGAGCTGCACGGGGAGGCATCCGCTCCCACTGACGCCTGAGATCACTGTCAATCCGACGATCGCGCCGCGGTCGCGGTGGTCTTGTGCGCTTTCGAACCCGAAAGGAGATCGCCATGGCAGGCAGAGTCGAAGGAAAGGTCGCGCTGGTCACCGGCGCAGCACGGGGTCAGGGTCGCAGCCACGCGCTGCGGCTGGCCGAGGAGGGCGCCGACATCATCGCCGTCGACATCTGCGAACCCATCCCGGGTCTGCAGTACTCGTCGGCGACCGAGGAGGATCTGGCTGAGACCGTCCGCCAGGTCGAGGCCCTCGACCGCCGCATCGTCGCGCGCAAGGCCGACGTGCGCGACCGGGATGCGTTCAAGGCCGTGATCGACGAGGGTGTCGCCGAGCTCGGCAAGCTCGACATCGTCGTCGGCAACGCCGGCATCTGCATCATCGCCGGGTGGGAGGACGTGACCCCCGAGATCTGGAACGAGACCATCTCGACCAACCTCACCGGCGTCTTCAACACCGTGCAGCTGACCGCTCCGCACCTCATCGCGTCAGGGGGCGGCTCGATCATCCTCACGAGCTCGGCAGCCGGCCTGAAGGGCCTCCCCTTCCTCACGCCGTACGTCGCGTCGAAGTGGGGCGTCAACGGGCTCGGCAAGGCCTTCGCCGCCGAACTCGCCCAGCACAGCATCCGCGTCAATACGCTGCATCCGACGGGAGTCGAGACGGCCATGGGCGAGATGGGCGAGGCGTTCCCGCCCCTGCTCGAGAAGAACCCTGCGCTCGGCGGGATGATGGCGAACATGCTGCCGATCCAGGTCACGCAGCCGCGCGACCAGTCGAACGCCGTGCTGTTCCTCGCCAGCGACGAGGCGCGCTACGTCACCGCACTGTCGATGACCGTCGACGCCGGCAACACCCAGTACTGAACACACCCCGACAACCGTCTTTCGAAAGGAGACATGACATGGGAAGGGTCGAAGGCAAGGTCGCCTTCATCACCGGAGCCGCGCGCGGGCAGGGACGCTCGCACGCCATCCGCCTCGCACAGGAGGGCGCCGACATCATCGCGATCGACGCGCTCGAGCCTCAGCCGAACACGCCGGTCGTCGGCGCAACGGAGGAGGACCTGGCCGAGACGGTCGCGCAGGTCGAAGCACTCGACCGGCGCATCATCGCCAAGAAGGCCGACGTGCGCAGCCAGGAGCAACTGGACGCCGTGGTCGCGGAAGGCATCGCACAGTTCGGTCGGCTCGACATCGTCTCGGCCAACGCCGGGATCGCGATGCTGCCCTCGGCATCGCAGGACACCAGCGAAGACGACTTCGTCGACATGCAGAACGTCAACCTCATCGGGGTGTGGCGCACCGCCAAGGCGGCGATCCCTCACATGATCGAGGCCGGCAACGGCGGTTCGATCGTGCTGACGAGTTCGGCGGCCGGGCTGCAGGCGTACTCTCACGCTTCGTCGTACGTCGCCGCCAAGCACGGCGTGGTCGGTCTCATGCGCACCCTCGCGCTCGAGCTGGCGCCGCACATGATCCGGGTCAACAGCATCCATCCCACGCAGGTGGACACGCCGATGATCATGAACGAGACGATCATGCGCCTGTTCCGCCCCGACAAGGAGAACCCGACCCTCGAGGACTTCGCCGAGGCGTCGATGGCGATGAACGCACTGCCGATCCCGTGGGTCGAGCCCGTGGACATCTCGAACGCGCTGCTGTTCCTGGCATCCGACGAGGCGCGGTACATCACCGGCGTCCCGCTGCCGGTCGACGCCGGCGCCGTCATCAAGTGAGAACAAGGAGAAGAGGAGAATCATGGGACGAGTAGAAGGAAAGGTCGCCTTCATCACCGGAGCCGCGCGCGGGCAGGGACGCTCGCACGCCATCCGGCTGGCACAGGAGGGCGCCGACATCATCGCGATCGACGTGCTCGAGCCGATCGCCGGGGCGCCGTACGACGCGGCGACCGAGGAGGATCTCGCCGAGACAGTCGCGCAGGTCGAAGCACTCGACCGCCGTATCGTGGCGGCCAAGGCCGACGTGCGCGACTTCGACGCGCTCAAGAAGGTGGTCGACGACGGAGTGGCCCAGCTCGGCCGCCTCGACATCGTCGCCGCCAACGCAGGTATCTCGACCACGATGGCCCCCGCGCAGGATCTGTCCGAGGACATCTGGGTCGACATGATCGACGTCAACCTGAACGGGGTCTGGCGCACCTGCAAGGCCGCGATCCCGCACCTCAAGGCATCCGGAGGCGGCTCGATCGTGCTGACAAGCTCGGATGCCGGTCTGTTCGCGTTCCCGAACCTCGCCCACTACGTCTCGGCGAAGCACGGCGTGGTCGGTCTCATGCGCACCCTCGCGCTCGAGCTGGCGCCGGACATGATCCGAGTGAACAGCGTCCACCCGACAGTGGTCGACACCCCGATGGTGAACAACGAGGCGACGTACACGCTGTTCCGGCCCGACCTCGAGCATCCCGGCGTCGACGACTTCAAGGAGGCGGCGATGGGCATCAACGCTCTGCCCATCCCGTGGGTGGAAGCCGTCGACATCTCGAACGCCGTGCTGTGGCTGGCCTCGGACGAGGCGCGGTACGTCACTGGCGTGCCGCTGCCCATCGACGCCGGCGCGGCCGTCAAGTAGAAGCAGGATCGGAAGGATGACGATGACACGCACCGCCGTCGACGGCTCGAGCGACCTCGCCGCGAGCCGTGATCGGATCGGGTCCAAGGTCGTGGGTCGCGAGCGCGAGCTCGAACTCACACTCGCCGCCGTCGCGGCGGGGCGTGACATCGTGCTGGAGGGCCCGCCCGGAACGTCGAAGACGACGCTCCTGCGGGCGATCACCGAGGAGTGGGGCATCCCGCTCATGTTCGTCGAGGGCAACGCCGATCTGACGCCGGCCAAGCTCGTCGGGCACCACAATCCCGCGCGCGTGCTGCGCGAGGACTACTCGCCCGAGAACTTCGTGCCCGGGCCGCTGCTCGAAGCGATGCAGCGCGGCGGGTTCCTCTACATCGAGGAGTTCAACCGCGCGCCCGAAGACACCCTCAACACGCTGCTCACCGCGATGGCGGATCGTTCGATCACCGTGCCGCGCGTGGGCCGCATCGAGGCGCTGCCGACGTTCCGGGTCATCGCATCGATGAACCCCTACGACAACGTCGGCACCACCCGGCTGTCGACGAGCGTGCACGACCGCCTCAACCGCCTGTCGGTCGACTACCAGTCGGCCGACGAGGAGGAGCGCATCGTCGCGCTGCGCACCGAGGCCACCGGTCGCCTTGCCGAGCGGGCAGTGGCGGATGCCGTCGCTGTCACGCGCGCGACCCGCGAGCACCCCGACATCCGGCAGGGCTCGAGCGTGCGGGGCGCGATCGATGCGACGCTCGTCGCGCTGCGCCTCGCCACCCTGCGCGACCTCGACGATCCGGATGACGAGGCGTACCCCGAACTGTTCCACGACGCGATGATCGTCGCCCTGTCAGGCCGCATCCACCTCGACGAAGCCGCCGAGACCACCCCCGAGGCCGTCCTGCGCGAGATCTGGGAGGACCGCTTCATCCTCGAGCCGCACAAGGCGGCACCCGGATGAAGAGAGGTCGCGGCGGACTCGCCGCTGAGCTCGGGCAAGCGGAGGACGTCGTCGCGCACGCGGGGCACCCCGCTGTCGCGCACGCCCAAGCAGCTCGACGAGAAGCCGACGGTCTTCGACGCGACGGGAACCGGTGGCGGCCCGGTACTGACGGCGCGCGGCGGACGCCCGGGTCAGGGCCCGTCGAAGCCCGGCTCGACGGCACCCGGCGAGACGGACGAGCAGGGGTCGCTGGTCGCGGCGCCCGACGAGACGTCGACCGTCGACCCGCGAGTGCACGCGGTGGCCCGGCAGATCGCCTCGCGGCTGTCGGTGCGCCGTGCGCGACGGGATGTGACGACCCGACGCGGCATCGGCGAGCTGGTGAGCACGCCCTATCGCGGCACGTCCGACGAGATCGACCTCGACCGCACGATCGAGGTGCTGGCCGAGCATCCGGTGCCCGACGACGAGGACATCGTCGTGCGCGAACGCATGCGCACGACGCGCTCGGTGGTGCTGTTGGTCGATGTGTCGGGCTCGATGCGCGGCGAGCGCATCAAGACCGCGGCGGCGACGGTGGGTGCGGTGTCGTCCGAGCTGAGCCGCGACGCCCTCGGCGTAGTGGCCTTCTGGTCGGATGCCGCGCTGCTGCTGAAGCTCGGCGACGCCGTGCGGCCGATGGAGCTGCTCGACAGCATCCTGCGCATTCCGGCGCGAGGGCTGACCAACGTGGCGTTCCCGCTCGAGATCGCCCAGCGTCAGCTCGAGAGGGTGCCCGCACGCGACGCCCGAGTCGTGCTGCTGTCGGACTGCGTGCACAACGCCGGCCCCGATCCGCGCCCACTGGCGGCGCGGCTGCCACGACTCGACGTGATGCTCGATGCGACGGGCGAGAAGGATGTGGCGCTGGGGCGCGAGCTCGCGGCGCGCGGGCGCGGCGTGTGTCGCGTCATCCACGGCTATCGCGATGTCGCGCCGGCCGTCAGTGAGATCTTCGCGGGCCGCTGAGCCCGCTGGTACGAGGAAGGCACCGATCGCGGTGCAGGAAGGAATGAAAACGCGATGAGCTGGTGGCCGTGGCGGCAGAACCCGTGGTTCGAATCGGTGCTGGAGGCGCAGCGGCGCGCGAAGAAGCGGCTGCCCCCATCGGTGTATGCCGCACTCGTGGCGGGTTCGGAGCGGGGTGCGACCCCGCGCGACAACACAGACGCGTTCGCCGAACTCGAGTTCGCTCCGCACGTGGCCGGTCACCAGTCGCCGCGCGACCTGTCGACGACCGTTCTCGGCATCCCGATCTCGCTGCCCGTGCTGATCTCGCCGACCGGAGTGCAGGCGATCGATCCCGACGGTGAGGTGGCGGTGGCGCGCGCCGCGAACGCCCGCGGCACGATCATGGGGCTCAGTTCGTTCGCGAGCAAGCCGGTCGAGCAGGTCGTCGAGGCGAATCCGAACACCTTCTACCAGCTGTACTGGACCGGCTCGAAGGATGACATGGTCCGTCGGATGGACCGCGCCCGCCAGGCCGGCGCGAAGGCGCTCATCGCGACCCTCGACTGGTCGTTCTCGGTCGGGCGCGACTGGGGCAGTCCCTCGATCCCCGAGAAGCTCGACCTGTCCGCGATGATCAAGTTCGCGCCGGAGGCGATCCAGCGACCCGGGTGGACGCTGGAATGGCTGCGCAGCGGGCTGCCCGACCTCACCGCCCCCAACCTGCAGCCGCCCGACGGACCCGCACCCACCTTCTTCGGTGCGTACTACGAGTGGATGCAGACGCCTCCGCCGTCGTGGGAGGACGTCGAGTGGCTGCGCACCGAGTGGGGCGGGCCGTTCATGCTCAAGGGCATCACCCGCGTCGACGACGCCAAGCGCGCCGTCGACATCGGCGCGCACGCCATCAGCGTGTCGAACCACGGCGGCAACAACCTCGACACCACCCCGGCATCCATCCGCTGCCTCGGACCGGTCGCCGACGCGGTCGGCGACCAGGTCGAGGTGCTGCTCGACGGCGGCATCCGCCGCGGCGGCGACGTCGCCAAGGCCCTCGCCTTCGGCGCCCGTGCGGTCATGATCGGCCGCGCGTACCTGTGGGGCCTCGGCGCCAACGGTCAGACCGGCGTCGAGAACGTGCTCGACCTCATGCGCATGGGCCTGGACTCGGCCGTACTCGGCCTCGGTCACGCATCCATCTCCGAGCTCAGCCGCGCCGATCTGTGGGTGCCCGCCGACTTCGAGCGCGTGCTCGGGGCGCACGGCCCTGCGGCGCGGAACGGCGCCGCAGCCGCGGGCGGCGCGTCGTCGAAGTCGCGGCCGCGGCGCACGAAGGCGTCGACGGCGAAAGTCGCCGCGGCGACGCCGGCGGATGCCACCAAGGACGGCGAGGTGCCCGCGGGCGCGGAGTGATGGCAGGATGCCGACCATGCATCCGTTCGACTCCGCGCTCGGCGACCTGTCCTGGCCCGAGGTCGAGCACGACACCGTGCTCGTGCCGGTCGGATCGCTCGAGCAGCACGGTCCTCACCTGCCGCTCAGCACCGACGCGGTGATCGCGGGCGCGGTGACCGAGGCGCTCGCCGAGCGGGCGCGAGGGGCAGACCTGTCGGTCGTCGCCGCTCCCCCGCTCACATACGGCGCGAGCGGCGAGCACGAAGGGTTCGCGGGCACGATCTCGATCGGCACCGACGCGCTGTCCTCGGTGCTCGTCGAGATCGGCCGCTCGGCGACGCGGTGGGCGCACGCCGTCGTCTTCGTCAACGCCCACGGCGGCAACCTCGACGCTCTGCGTCGCGCGGTGCCTCTGCTGCGAAGCGAAGGGCGGGATGCCTCGTGGCTCATGTGCGCCCCCGGCGCTGAGGTCGCGCCGCCCGACGCGCACGCGGGTCGATACGAGACGTCGCTGATGCTCCAGCTGCGACCCGACGAGGTGCGCATGGATCGGGCCGCAGCCGGCGACACACGGCCGATCGCCGAGATTTTGCCGCTGCTGCGCGACGGCGGCGTCGCGGCGATGTCGCCCAACGGCGTGCTCGGGAACCCCGTCGGCGCCTCGGCGCACGAAGGCCGGATGCTGTTCGCCTCGGTGGTCGACCGCACGTGGGCCGATCTCGCTTCCGAGGTGGTCGAGGCCGACGGACGACGGCACGCATGAGCGCGCAGCTCCCCGATGGCTTCACCGTGCGCCTGGGCC
>JAUHYM010000073.1 GCA_030426515.1 Actinomycetes bacterium | reverse complement strand
ACGTTGGCGAACCCGGCGAACAGCGGGGTCGCGAACATCAGCAGCATGATCGTGCCGTGCATCGTGAAGAGCTGGTTGTACTGCTCCTTCGTGGGCACGATCTGCATGCCCGGAGCGAACAGCTCGGCGCGGATGATCAGCGCCATCACGCCGCCGATCATGAAGAACAGCACCGACGAGATCAGGTACATGTACCCGATCGTCTTGTGGTCGGTGGAGGTCAGCCACTTGACGACGATGTTGCCCTTCTGCTCGACGCGCGAGGCGCTGAGCAGGGCCGCCTGGCGCGGCGGCAGGGTCGTCGTGCGGTGAGGGGAGCTCTCTTCGAGCGGAAGAGTGGTCGCCATCTCAGTGTCCTTCCTCTTCGCCCTGCGCCCCGGTGCCCGGGAAGTTCGCGAGCCGGTCGTACTCGTCGGTGATGTCGCCCGTGTTGCCGGCGGCGCGCAGCGACGCGAGGTACTGCTCGTACTCCGCCTCGCTCACGACCTCGACGTTGAAGAGCATCGCGGAGTGGTACTCGCCGCACAGCTCGGCGCACTTGCCGGCGTAGGTGCCCTCACGCGTCGGGGTGAACGACCACGAGTTGTCGTGGCCGAGGTACATGTCCTTCTTGTACAGGAAGTCGATGATCCAGAACGAGTGGATGACATCGCGCGACTGCAGGTCGATGCGCACGGTCTTGTCGACCGGCAGGTAGAGCGTCGGCAGCGCCGACTGGTCGACGTCACCGGTCTCCCACTCGGGGTCGGCCTGCACGCCCATCGTCCAGACGGCGTCAGAGCCGTCTTCCTGGTCGCCGTTGTACTGGAAGTCCCACGCCCACTGCTTGCCGATCGCGACGATCGACACGTCGGGGTCCTCGTACTGCGTCTCGAGCACGTTCTGGTCGCGCGCCGTGAAGGCGAAGAAGCCCACGACGAGAATGAGCGGCACGACCGTGAAGAAGATCTCGATCGGCATGTTGTAGCGCAGCTGGACCGGCAGGCCGGTCTGGCCGCGGCGACGGCGGTACGCGATCGCCGCCCAGCCCATGAGACCCCAGGTGATGACGCCGACGGCGAGCAGAACGATCCAGGAGGTCGTCCACAGGCCCGCGACCATCTCGGTGCGGTCGGTGGCGGGGGTGCCGTCTTCTACGAATCCCGGAAGGTATCCGTGCAGCTCCGTCGGAGTGCAGCCCGCGAGGGCGACGACCGCCGCTATCCCAACGGGGATGGCGGCCCAGCGGAGGTGGCGTTTCGAGCGCACGGTGCACCTTTCCAGGACGCGGATGTGACAGGAGTCAGTCTAGGGCAACCTCACACCTGATTCAGGACGACCGTCCAGGAGCGGACCGTGTCGTCCGCCCGTGCCCGGGTACGCCGAACCGGGGCTCGCGGGCCCCGGTTCGATGTGGATTCGCCGTCTGATCAGTGGAAGCTGTCGCCGCAGGCGCAGCTGCCGGCGGCGTTCGGGTTGTCGATCGTGAAACCCTGCTCCGAGATCGTGTCCTTGAAATCGATGGCCGCGCCGTCGAGGTACGGCACGCTCATCTCGTCGACGATGACCTCGACGCCGTCGAACTCCACGGCGTTGTCGCCGTCGAGGAATCGCTCGTCGAAGTACAGCTGGTAGATCAGGCCCGAGCAGCCACCGGGCTGGACGGCCACGCGCAGACGCAGGTCGTCGCGCCCTTCCTGCTCGAGCAGGCTCTTCACCTTCGACGCGGCCGCGTCGGTCAGGCTCACGCCGTGTGCGGGGGCGGTGGTCTCCGTCTGAAGTGCGGTGTCGGTCATGACTCTCCTCGCGGGTGCGGGCCGCTGGCGCGGCAGGTCGCGTCCGATTCTACCGCCCGACAGGGCGCGCGGGGTCAGGCGGAGCGCTGGTCGAGCCGGCTCAGCAGGAGCGCCTCGGTGAGCACGGAGTGGCGGAAGGTGTCCAGGTGCAGCGACTCGTTCGGGCTGTGAGCGCGCGCGTGCGGGTCCTCGACGCCGGTCACGAGGATCTGCGCACCGGGGAACTGCTCGACCAGGTCGGCGATGAACGGGATCGATCCCCCGACGCCGATGTCCACCGGGGGCACACCGTAGCCGTCGGCCATCGCCTCGCGCGCGAGGTGCGCGGCCCAGCCGTCGTCGACGAGGTATCCGTTGCCGAGGTCGACATCGGTGAAGCTCACCTGCGCGCCGAAGGGCGCGTGGGCGCGCAGATGCGCCTCAAGCGCGGCGTACGCGTCGGCGGCGGACTGGCCGGGGGCGACCCGAGCGCTGACGACCACGCTCACCGATGGCGACAGCGTGTTCGAGGCGTTCTGCACGCTGGGTGCGTCGATGCCGGTGATGGTGACCGATGGCTGGTACCAGATGCGGCTGAGGAGGGACCCGGCGCCGATCGGCGACACGCCCCCGAGCAGCCCGGTCTCGTCCCGCAGGGTGTCCTCGCTGTACTCGGGCGTCGGCGCCTCGTGTGACGTCAGTCCGTCGACCGCGACGGCGCCGGCATCGTCCCACAGCGTGTTCAGCAGACGGATCGCGGCGAGCATGGCGTCGGGGACCACCCCGCCGAACATGCCCGAGTGCGAGGCATGGTCGAGGGTCTTCACCGTGAGTGTGAAGCGCGCAGCGCCGCGCAGGCTCACGGTGAGGGCGGGGGTCCGGCTGTCCCAGTTCCCCGAATCGGCGACGACGATGACGTCGGAGGCGAGCGCAGCGGCATTGTCGTTCAGGAACTGTGTGAACGATCGAGAGCCCGCTTCCTCCTCTCCCTCGATGAACAGGGCGATGCCGAGGTCCGGGTCGCCGTCGGTGACCTCGGCGAGGACCCTGAGCGCGGCGATGTGCGTCATGATGCCGGCCTTGTCGTCGGCTGCGCCGCGCCCGTAGAGACGGCCGTCGCGCACCGTCGGCTCGAACGGCGGTGTCTCCCACAGCGACTCGTCCCCCACCGGCTGCACGTCATGGTGCGCGTACAGGAGGATGGTCGGGCGTCCCGCCCGGGCCGCCCGGGTGGCGAGCACCGCGGGCTTGCCGGTCTCGTCGGTGCCGGGGATCGCGGCGGTGCGCACATCCACCGTCTCGAACAGGCCGAGGCCGCGCACCAGGTCGGCGACGGCGTGCGCGCTGCGCTCGAGGGGCTCGGGTGCGAAGCCGGGGAAGGCGATCGAGGGAATGCGCACCAGGGCGCCCAGGTCGGCGAGGGCGGGAGTGACCGCGGCGGATGCCGCGTCTCGGACGGACTGGTCACGGGTGGGGTCGGAGCTCATGCGGGTAATCTTAAGGTGATCCTGTCCCGCACCACCGAGGTTTCCCGTGTCCAAGACACCCCCTGCCGCCACCCCGTCCGACGCCGACGCCGATCCGCTGAAGGGCAAGGGGCGGCCGACCCCATCCCGCGCCGAGCAGGAGGCCGCCAACCGGCGACCGCTGGTCGCCGACACCAAAGAGGCGAAGCAGCGGGCGCGGGCCGAGCTCAACGCCCAGCGGGAGCGCGCACGTGTGGGCATGGCCGCCGGCGAGGAGCGCTACCTGCCGGCACGCGACAAGGGCCCCCAGCGCAAGTTCGTGCGCGACTGGGTGGACAGCCGCTGGAGCCTCTCCGAGTTCGTGATGCCTCTGATGCTGGTGGTGATCGTCGCGAGTTTCATCCCGAGCTCGGTGATGGTGTTCTGGTCGTTCGTGGCGCTGTGGGGCTTCATCTTCCTGGTCATCATCGAGATGGTGATCACCTCGACGCGCGTCAAGAAGGCGGCGCGCGAGCAGTGGGGCGACCGCACCGAGAAGGGTCTCGGATGGTACGCCGCGATGCGGCAGGTGCAGATGCGGTTCCTGCGCATCCCGAAGCCTCAGCTGCGCCGCGGCGGCGCGCCCGTCACTCCGAAGCGCTGAGCCCCCTGCTGATCTGCCGCGCCCACAGCGGGCCGCGGTAGAGGAACGCGGTGTAGCCCTGTGTGAGCGTGGCCCCGGCGGCGAGGCGCTCCGCGACGTCGGCGCTCGTCTCCACTCCCCCGGCCGAGATCACCGTGAAGTCCTCGGGGACGACAGCGCGCACCAGACGGAGCACCTCGAGCGAGCGCTTCTTCAGCGGCGCACCCGAGAGTCCGCCCTCCCCGGCCGCGCTCACGGTCTCGGGGTCCGTGAGCAGGCCGTCACGCGAGATCGTGGTGTTCGTCGCGATGAGACCCGACAGCCCCAGCCGCACGGCGAGGCGCGCGATGGCCTCCACTTCGTCGTCCGGAAGGTCGGGCGCGATCTTGACCAGCAGCGGCGTGCCGCCGGCGGCGTCGGCGACGGCCGACAGCAGCGGCTCGAGAGTCTCGACCGCCTGCAGCCCACGCAGCCCCGGGGTGTTCGGCGAGGACACGTTCACGACCAGGTAGTCGGCGAGCGGGGCCAGCAGGGTCGCGCTGCGCACGTAGTCGGCGGCCGCATCGGCCACGTCGACGACGCGGCTCTTGCCGATGTTCACGCCGATCACCGGACGGTGGGCGCGCCGCCGCAGCTTCTCCAGGCGCCGGGCGGCCGCTTCGGCGCCGCCGTTGTTGAAACCCATCCGGTTGACGACCGCGCGATCGGTGATCAGGCGGAACAGCCGCGGCTTGGGGTTGCCGTCCTGCGGGAGCGCCGTGATGGTGCCGACCTCGACGTGGCCGAAGCCAAGCGCCCACAGTCCGGCGGCGCCCTTCACGTCCTTGTCGAAGCCTGCCGCCACGCCGAACGGCGAGTCGAACGTGAGCCCGAGCGCACGCACGCTCTGGGTCGCGTCGGGTGCGGTGACGCGGCGCACCGCGGGAGCGAGGGCGCGTGCGCCCAGAGCGCGGATCACCGCCATCGCCAGGTGGTGGGCGGTCTCGGGGTCGAACCGCGCGAGCACGTGACGGAACAGGAACGGATACATCGTCGCCCAGGCTACTCGGCGACGGGTCGGTCGTCGGACGCCGACGCGTCGGCCGAGTGTCGGTCGGCGTGGTCGACGCGCAGCTGCGCGATCGCGGCGTCGAAGTCGTCGAGCGACTCGAAGGCCTGGTAGACGCTCGCGAACCGGAGGTAGGCCACCTCGTCGAGCTCGCGCAGCGGCCCGAGGATGGTCAGGCCGATCTCGTTCGTGTCGACCTGCGAGGCGCCGGTCTGGCGGACCGCCTCTTCGACCGTCTGCGCGAGCACGGCGAGATCCGCATCCGTGACCGGGCGCCCCTGGCACGCTTTGCGCACACCCGACATCACCTTGTCGCGGCTGAACGGCTCGATCACGCCGCTGCTCTTGATGACGTTCAGGCTGGCGGTCTCGATGGTCGAGAAGCGACCGGAGCACTCGGGGCACTGGCGGCGGCGACGGATCGAGAGTCCGTCATCGCTCGTGCGCGAGTCGATGACGCGCGAGTCCGGGTGGCGGCAGAACGGGCAGTGCATGGTCCGACGCGCTCAGACCTCGTCGAACCGGGCTTGCACGGCCTCGCCGTGTGCGGGGAGCACTTCGGCGTCGGCGAGGGTGACGATGTGCGCCGCCACCTCCTGCAGGGCCGCGCGATCGTACTCGACCACCTGCTGCGGGCGCAGGAACGTGTAGGCGCCCAGCCCGGCGGCGTACCGTGCCTGCCCGCTGGTGGGAAGGACATGATTGCTGCCGGCCAGGTAGTCCCCCAGGCTCACCGGTGTGTGGTCGCCGACGAAGATCGCGCCCGCGTTGACGCATCGCTGCGCCAGGGCGTCGGCGCCCGCGGTGTGCAGTTCGAGGTGCTCGGGCGCGTAGGCGTTGCTGAAGGCGACCGCTTCGTCGAGGTCGTCGACGAGGACGATCGCAGACTGCGGGCCCGACAGCGCGACGGCGATCCGCTCGGCGTGCAGCGTCGCCGACGACGCACTGTGGACCTCGTCCGCGACCCGCGCGGCCAGCTCCTCCGAGTCGGTGACGAGAACGGCGGCGGCCTGCTCATCGTGCTCGGCCTGGCTGATGAGGTCCGCGGCAACCAGCCGCGGCTGGGCCGAGTCGTCGGCGAGGATGAGAATCTCGGTCGCGCCCGCCTCGCTGTCGACCCCGACGGCGCCCGCGACGGCGCGCTTGGCGGCGGCGACGAAGTTGTTGCCCGGCCCGGTCACGGTGTCGACAGGCTCGAGCCCGATCTCGGGCACGCCGTAGGCGAGCGCGGCGATGGCGCCGGCCCCGCCGATCGCGTACACCTCGTCGACGCCGAGCAGGCGCGCGGCCGCGAGGATCGTCGGGTGCACACGACCGTCGTGGTCGCGCTGGGCGGGCGAGGCGAGTGCAACGTCCGAGACACCGGCGACCTGGGCCGCCACGACGTTCATCACGACACTGGAGGGGTACACGGCCTTGCCGCCGGGCACGTAGACGCCGGCGCGGGTGACCGGCTGCCAGCGCTGCACGATGCGGGCTCCGGGACCGATCTGCGTGGTGCGCGGATCGGGCACCTGAGCGGCGGAGCCCTCGCGCACACGCCTGATGGCCTCGGTCAGCGCGGCGCGGCGGGTGTGGTCGAGGGCCGCCTCCGCCTCGACGAGGTGCGCCTCGGGCACACGGATCGCGTGGCCGCTGACTCCGTCGAACTTCTCCGCCTGCTCGCGCAGGCTCGTCTCGCCGCGGTCGCGGACATCGGCCACGACCCGAGCCGCGACCTCCAGCGCCTCGGCACGCGCCGCCGCGGCGCGCGGCACGGCCGCGAGCAGCTCGCGCGTGGACAGGCGGCGACCGCGCAGGTCGATGGTGCGCATGTCAGCCGCGGGTGACGCCGGTGACGTCGTGCAGGTATCCGACGCGTCCGTCCTCGTGCTGGATCACGTACACCTCGCCGCGGTCTTCGATCACCAGCGCCCAGGCGGTGGGGCCGACGGTGAACAGCGGTTCGCCCTGCTCGTCGTGCACGTCGCGCTCGACGGGTGCGAGAGCCCAGAACGGGCCGACGGGCGCGGTGGCGGGCTGCGACGCGGCCTCGGCCTGCTCGTCCTCCGGGCTCTGGGCGACAGGCGCCGTCGCGTCCTCGGCCGGTGCCGCGTGGGCCGGCTCCTCGGTGACGGGAACCGCTGCGGGCGCGGGGCGCGAGACGACGGCGCGGACGGGGCGCGCGTTGCGGTGCGCGCCGGCCTCGGGCCGGCCCTCGAAGTCCTCGCGCAGGACGGGGATGAGCGGCGCGAACACGGTGAGCACGACGAGGATGAGCATGACGACCAGCTCGACCCACATCACCCACGAGCGCACGAACGGCCCGCCGGACATCGCGAAGGCGACCGTCTCCCACATCATCTGGACCCACACCATCGCCGAGACCGAGAAGGCGACGGAGGCGAACTGGTCGATTCCCAGCGAGCCGACGCGACGGATGCCTTCCGGCGAGAGGCGACGAAGCACGAGGAGGAACACCGCGACGGTCGGGACGCCGATGGTGAGGATCCACATCAGCCCCGAGGTCCACACGGAGTCGAATCGGACGAGCGCCAGCGAGAAGAACGAGACGACGAAGCCGATCAGCCACGTCCCGATGATCGCGACCTCGCGGACGGTGAAGGGACCCACCCCGTACTGCCCGTCGGCGGGGGCGTCTTCGGCGGGAGCGACCGGCTCGGTGCCTGCGGCATCCGAATCGGTCTCGATCAGGTCGGCAGTGTCGTCGGCCACAGCGGAGCTCCTTCCGAGAGGTGGGGATGGCGCGAGGGCGCCGTGAAGATCTTACCTGCGTCGCTCAGCCGAGGCACTGCGGGCCGAGCAGCCCCTTGAGCTCGCCGAACAGGTCGGCTGTCACCGTGACGGGGCGGGGAACGTCGAACACCTTGGCCATGCCGTTCTTGTGCAGGCGCAGCGTCACCTCGGTCTCCCCCGAGTGACGCTCGAGCACCTGTGCGAGCTCCTCGACGACGCCCTGTGTGGCCCGGTGCTCGGGCATCACGAGCACCAGCGGACCCGAAGCGTCCATCGACCCGAGGTCGGGCGCGAAGGCGGACACGGCATGCAGATTCATGCCGTCGTCGCGGCGCGACACCCGTCCGCGCACGACGAGGATCGCGTCACCCTGCAGGATCGGCTGGAACTCGGTGTAGGTCTTTCCCATGAACATCACGGTGATCTCGCCGTTGAAGTCCTCGACCGTGACCATGCCGTAGGGGTTGCCGCTCGATTTGGCCACACGATGCTGGACGCTGGTGAGCAGGCCCGCGACCGTCACCTGCTCACCGTCGGGGATGTCCTCGTCGGCGAGAAGGTCGTGGATCGACGTCGACGCATGCTTGGCCAGCGGCACCTCGAGCCCGGCGAGCGGGTGATCGGAGACGTAGAGCCCGAGCATCTCGCGCTCGAACGCGAGCTTGTCCTTCTTGGTGAACTCCGGCCGGTCGGGCACCTGCGGCGGCTGCACCTCGTCGGCCTCGTAGAGGCTGTCGAAGTCGAAGCCGATCGCCCCCGTCGCCTCGTTGCGCTTGACGTCGACGGCCGATTCGACGGCCTGCTCGTGGATCTCGACCAGTGCCCGGCGAGTGGCGCCGAGGGTGTCGAAGGCGCCGGCTTTGATGAGTGACTCGATCGTGCGGCGGTTCGCCACGTTGACGGGCACCTTGGCGAGGAAGTCGTGGAACGACGTGAACGGCTCGTCCTGACGGGCCGCGACGATCGCCTCCACCACGTTGGCGCCGACGTTGCGCACCGCCTCGAGCCCGAAGCGTATGTCGTCGCCGACGGCCGCGAAGAACCGGATCGACTCCCCCACGTCGGGCGGCAGTACCTTGATGCCCATGCGGCGGCATTCGTTCAGGTACATGGCGAGCTTGTCGCGCGAGTCCCCCACGCTCGTCAGCAGCGCGGCCATGTACTCGGCGGGATAGTGGGCCTTCAGGTAGGCCGTCCAGTACGAGACCAGACCGTACGCGGCGGTGTGCGCCTTGTTGAACGCGTAGTCGGCGAACGACTCGAGGACCCGCCACAGGGTCTGCTGCGCCTCGTCGGAGAACCCGCGCTCGGTCATGCCGCCGAAGAAGATCTCCTTCTGCTTGTCGAGCTCGGACTTCTTCTTCTTGCCCATCGCGCGACGCAGCAGGTCGGCTTGACCCAGGGTGTAGCCGGCGACGCGCTGCGCGACCGCCATCACCTGCTCCTGGTAGACGATGAGACCGTAGGTGGTGTCGAGGATGTCGGCCAGGGGCTCGGCGAGCTCCGGATGGATCGGCTCGATCTCCTGCTGCCGGTTCTTGCGCAGCGCGTAGTTGATGTGCGAGTTCACGCCCATCGGGCCGGGGCGGTACAGCGCGAGAACCGCCGAGATGTCCTCGAAGTTGTCGGGCTTCATGAGGCGCAGCAGGGAGCGCATCGGTCCGCCGTCGAGCTGGAACACGCCCAGGGTGTCGCCGCGTGCGAGGAGGTCGTAGGAGGCGCGGTCGGTCAGGTCGAGTTCCTCGAGCACGAGCTTCTCGCCGCGGTTGGCTTCGATGTTGTCGAGCGCGTCGTCGATGATCGTGAGGTTGCGCAGCCCGAGGAAGTCCATCTTGATGAGCCCCAGGGACTCACAGGCCGGGTAGTCGAACTGCGTGACGATCTGGCCGTCCTGCTCCCGCTTCATGATCGGGATGATGTCGATGAGCGGTTCGCTCGACATGATGACGCCCGCGGCGTGCACGCCCCACTGGCGCTTGAGGTTCTCCAGGCCCACGGCCGTGTCGAAGACGGTCTTCGCTTCGGGGTCGGTCTCGATCAGCGTGCGGAACTCGCCCGCCTCCTTGTAGCGCGGGTGCTCGCGGTCGAACATGCCCGTCAGCGGCATGTCCTTGCCCATGACGGCCGGCGGCATCGCCTTGGTGAGCTTCTCGCCCATGCTGAACGGGAACCCGAGGACGCGGCCGGCATCCTTCAGCGCCTGCTTCGCCTTGATCGTGCCGTAGGTGACGATCTGCGCGACCCGGTCGTCGCCGTACTTCTCGGTGACGTACTGGATCACCTCGCCGCGACGACGGTCGTCGAAGTCGACGTCGAAGTCCGGCATCGACACCCGATCGGGGTTCAGGAATCGCTCGAAGATGAGGCCGTGCTGCAGCGGATCGAGATCGGTGATCTTCATGGCGTAGGCGGCCATGGAGCCCGCGCCCGAGCCGCGGCCCGGGCCCACGCGGATCCCGTTGTCCTTGGCCCAGTTGATGAAGTCGGCGACGACGAGGAAGTAGCCGGGGAATCCCATCTGCACGATGACGCCGGTCTCGTACTCGGCCTGCTTGCGGACCTCGTCGGGAATGCCGCCGGGGTAGCGGTCGTGCAGACCCGTCTCGATCTCCTTGACGAACCAGCTCTCCTCGGTCTCGCCGTCGGGCACGGGGAAGCGCGGCATGTAGTTCGCGCTGGTGTCGAACTCGGTGGTGCATCGCTCGGCGATCAGCAGGGTGTTGTCGCAGGCCTCGGGGTGGTCGCGGAACACCTGGCGCATCTCGGCGGCGGACTTCAGGTAGTACCCGTCACCGTCGAACTTGAACCGCTTCGGGTCGTCGAGCGTCGACCCCGACTGGACGCACAGCAGGGCGGCGTGGCTGTTGGCATCGTGCTGGTGCGTGTAGTGCAGGTCGTTGGTGCCCACCAGCGGGATGTCGAGCTCCTTCGAGATCCGCAGCAGGTCGCTCATGACGCGGCGCTCGATGCCGAGGCCGTGATCCATGATCTCGGCGAAGTAGTTCTCCTTGCCGAAGATGTCCTGGAACTCGGCGGCCGCGGCTTTGGCGGCGTCGTACTGCCCGAGCCGCAGGCGGGTCTGGACCTCGCCGGACGGGCAACCGGTGGTCGCGATGAGGCCGTCGCTGTAGGTCTGCAGCAGCTCGCGGTCCATGCGGGGCTTGAAGTAGTAGCCCTCGATGCTGGAGCGGCTGGCCAGCCGGAACAGGTTGTGCATGCCGGCCTTGTTCTGGCTCAGCAGCGTCATGTGCGTGTAGGCGCCGGCGCCCGAGACGTCGTCGTCGCTCTGCTCGGGTCCGCCCCAGCGCACGCGGGACTTGTCGGACCGGTGGGTGCCCGGGGTCACGTACGCCTCGATGCCCACGATGGGCTTGACGCCGGCGTCGGTGGCGGCCTTGTAGAACTCGAACGCCCCGAACGTGTTGCCGTGGTCGGTGACGGCGATCGCCGGCATCCCCTGTTTGGCGGCCTCGGCGA
>JAUHYM010000072.1 GCA_030426515.1 Actinomycetes bacterium | reverse complement strand
TGCAGATGGTGGCCGGGGTGGGGTGCTGGTGGTGGGGGAGGCGCTGATCGACATCGTCGACCGGCCCGGGGTGCCCGTGGTCGAGCATGTCGGCGGGTCGCCGGCGAACGTCGCGTTGGGGTTGGGCAGGCTCACCGTCCCGGTCCGACTGCACACCGCGCTCGGCCACGACCCGCGGGGGAAACGGATCGCGGGGCATCTGACCGCGTCGGGTGTCGTGATCGACCCGGCATCCTGGTCCCTGCCGGGAACGTCGACCGCGGTCGCGCGCATCGGGGAGACCGGGGCTGCGGTCTATGACTTCGATCTCGACTGGGAACTCCCCACCCTTCCCGTGCTGGCCGGGGAGGAGGTGGTGCATGTCGGGTCGGTCGCGGTGTTCCTGGAGCCGGGCGCGACGACCCTGGAACGGTTCCTCACCGGGATCGGTGGGGCGGCGCGGGTCACGTTCGATCCGAACATCCGCCCCGCGCTCGTGGGTGACCATGAGGCTGCGGTCGCCCGGGTCGAGCGGATCGCTCGTCTCGCGGACGTCGTCAAGCTCAGCGACGAGGACGCCGCCTGGCTCTACCCCGACCACACCATCGATGAGGTCCTGGACCGGTTCCTTACCCTCGGCGCGGACGTCGTCGCGGTCACTCTCGGTGGTGCCGGCGCGATCCTGACCACCCCCACCGTCCGGGTCCGGGTCCCCGCCCCGGCCGTGGGGGTGGTCGATACCGTCGGGGCCGGTGACACGTTCATGGCCGCGCTCATCGACGCACTCCAGGCCACCCCGACCCTGGACCTGTCCCGCGACACTCTCCACGACGTGGGGGAGTGGGCCACCCGCGCCGCAGCGATCACCGTCCAACGCCACGGCGCCAACCTCCCCACCCGACACGACCTCGCTGACTCATGACCGACGGCGTCGGTGCGACCTTGACTCGCTATCTTCTTGGGACTGACACCGGGCTTGGACACCGCCCCGATATCTACGGCTGAGAACTCAATCGTCGAGAACAGGCCACCCCTGTGGGCGCCGCGCCGCGCGCGGTACTCTCTCGCTATGCCGCTCGCGATCGCCGTCCAACGTGACCCGGTCGCGCGCGGAGGGTACCCGTCGGCGACCAGCCCGTCCGGGGCTCCCGTGAGAAAGAACAAAGTGAGATTCGGAAAACCCGACCCCTGCCCGCGGGGACCATCGTCGCCGACGATTCCCGCAGGATTCCGCGGTTCTACCCGCGTCGAGGGGCTTCCGTGAGGGTGGTCGATCTACCGTGGGTCGATCACCCATCGGAGGTGGTCGCGATGCCTTGAAAACACTGGGCTCTCGGGGTGCGTCGAACGGGTGGCGAGCAAGGAGTGCGCAAAGCCGTGCGACGGTTCGCGGTTTTCGGACACACGCTCGACGCGTACGCCGAGCTCATTGAGGGCGACCTGGATTTAGCCTCCAGTGCTCGATCGGCATCGGGCTGCCGTGCTTCACTGACCTTGCCCCGGCGGTGATCCGAGCAAGCCGGCGGGCATGCGTGTCAATGCGGGTCGAGCCTCATCGAGTCGCCACGACGCCGACTTCTCCTCCTGCATCATCGCGGTAGAGGGTGCCTTCTGATCCGCAACTCGGCCTGGTGCCTCTCAGGTTCTTGAGGTACTTTGGTACCACTCACAAGGAGACACCACCATGGCTGGCACACTTGCCCCGATCAAAGTGGACAGCGAGACCGACGCTCTCATTTCGCACGCTGCCCACTTCCTGCGCTCGTCCAAGAAGGACGTCGTTGATGTCGCCGTGCGCGAGTACGTTGAGCATCACCGCGAGGAGATTCAGAAGGCTGCACTCGAAGCGCTCCGCACGCTCGATGGGTCCACCAAGAGCGCCGTTCAGCTGCTGACAGGCGCAAGCGACGACGAACTCGACGAGCTTGGCGGCTTCCGCGGCTGACTCGTTGTCGGGCGCCGCTTATAGCCTGAATGTCTATGAGTGCTGTGCGCCCAACGAAGCGATGCTTGGATGATCTTGAACTGAGATTCCCGCCGCTCGAGGTGCCGCTGCATCAGGCTGAGCACGACCTGGTCGCGAAGGCTCAGCGCTTGCCGGACGAGTCCGCCTCCGGTGGCGCGGAGCGGATGCTCGCGATCGATGATCGCGTCTGGTTCAAAGTGAAGGTCGGCGAACACCGCGGCGCGGGCGGGAGGGTCACCGAAGCTCCGGAAGCAATTCCAACGCTCTGGTGGCTCGTCGCTGGTGGGCTCCGTCGCGCCGACTCCAAAGCCCAGGACTTCTACAGCATCCTCGAAGCCGAGTGCCGCCGCGCCGCGAAGTTCTATGTGCGGGAGGCGATCCATGCGCATCTGGATGAGCTCGAGGAGCGCTACTGGGCGGACTCTGTGGTGCGGGAGTGGGAGTCGTCGGGGAAGACGTCGCGTCCGGCGGGGGACTTGTGGGATGAGCTGGGCGTGTGACGCGCTGGCACCTCGAGACCTCGGCGCAGTTCGATAGGGCGGCGCGCAAGCTCGATCGTCAGGTGCTGCGGCGGATCCGCGCGTATCTCAAGGACGTGTGCGATTTGGAGGACCCGCGTGCGCGAGGCAAGACGTTGCACAGACGGGTTGATCCTGATGCCCTGCGTCGCGCTGTCGAACGCTCTACCCGTGCCAGCGCCGCGCTCGAGTGCCGCAGTGTGCCTCCCGACCACGTGCGGTCAGAGCAGGTCGAGCGCTTCCTCGCAGCCCGCCGCCGGGTGTGAACCCCGATCCTGCCTCGTCAGGCGGGGCGGGCTTTGCGTTTACGGGGGTGCCTAAAGTGAAAGCCCCTGAGCCGTCTCGCGGGTTGTTTCCCTTTCTGCGCGGGTATCCCGATGTCGGTCAGGCGAGCGGATCCGTATCCCGGATCGAGCAGCAGCTCGGGATAGCGCCTCCCGCATTGCGGTCGACCGGCATGGCGGACGCGCGAGGGGGCGCTGCGTCCGACATCGTTTGACGTATCGATATTCTGGATAATAATATCCGTCATATGAGAACTGAGGCGCCGCTTCTCGCTCCGATCTTCCGGTCGGACGGTCAAGCGCGCCTGCTGTCTGTCGTCATACTCGGCGACGGTGAGATGAGCCTGACCGATCTCGCCGCGCGTGCCGACCTGGCGTATGCCACCGCGCATCGCGAGGTGGCGCGACTGCTGGATGCCGGGATCCTTGCCGAGCGTCTGGTCGGTCGCACTCGGGTGCTCCGGCCGAACGAGACGAGTCCGCTGGTCCCTCCGTTGCGCGAGATCCTGCTGATCGCGACGGGGCCGGTGGTGCTGCTCACGGAGGAGTTCGCGCGGCTCGACGGGATCGAGGCCGCCTTCATCTATGGGTCGTTCGCCGCGCGCATGCGGGGCGTCGAGGGTGCGTCGCCGAACGACATCGATGTGATGGTCATCGGGACGCCCGATCCGGAGGCGGTCTATCAGGCGGCCGACCGTGTCGAGGAGTCCGTGCGTCGCCCTGTCAACGCGACCATCCTCACTCCCGCGGAGGCCCGGAAGAAGTCCGGGTTCCTCGACCAGGTGCGCAGCAGTCCGACAGTGCCGATCATGGGAGGTGACCAGTGGCCGTGACGCCGTTGACCGCCACGCAGCAGGAAGCGGTGGATGCCCTTGTCGCCGCGCGACGGATCGAGGAAGTCGTCCCCGACCAGGCGCGCGCCCGCGCGTTCCTCGCGGCGGCCGCCGACCGGATCGGCCAGATGACTCCGTCGCTCTGGTCTCGCAGGTCGGTTCCGTCTCGCGGGAGTTCCTTGATCCCTACTCTGTCGGACACCCCCCGGGCTACGTGGTGACAAAGATCGCCGACGGCATCCGCCTCGTCATGGGGATCTGATCGCCCACGCGCCCGTGAACAGGCGCGTGAACTAATGAGGAGATCGCCTGCAGGCCAATGCTGTACTCAACGGCCAAGATGCCAGATGGGTGAGCTCTCCCGCGCGACCCCCGCGATAGTCGACGTCCTGACCTCGGCGTACACCATCAAGCGACAGCACTTGGCGGTTCTCATGTCGCACGCCTGCTCCGAAGCGTCGGCCGAAGCGTGCGCGACCGGGGCACTCGGACCGCGGTTGCCGTGGCAGGTGCTATGAGCTGAGAGGATCGCCTCATGGCCTTGCCGATCAGCCCCGCACGCCTCGCCGTCCTCGTCGCGGTGGTCCTCGCGCCCCTGATCATCGTGGCGGCCACGCCGCTGTCCAGCGCACTGGGCCCGACCGTGCTGGCAGTCATCGCCACCGCGGGATCGGTGCGCCGAGGTGCGCCCGCGATGTGGCGCATGGCGGCCTCCTCCGCGCTTATCGCGTTGCTGGCCGCGCTCGCGGCGACGACCGGCGATGCGCTGCCGGTCGTCGGCACCGCGCTCGTCGTCCTCGCCTCTCTCGCGACGAGCGCGCTTCCCCGGCTCGGTCTCACGAGCTCGGGCGCGATGGTGGTGACCATCGGCGCGCTGCTCGTGATCAAGCCGGTGGCGACTCCTGTGGATGCTGCGGGTCCGTGGGCGGCTGCGCTCTTCGTCGCCCTAGTCGTCGGTGCGACGACGGCGTGGATCGCCGGGGTGCTCTCCCTCGCGCTCCGCGGGCACCGCCTGCCCGGCCCGGATCTTCCGACCCCGACCGTGCCCTACAGCATCCTGCTGGCGATCCTCGCGGGCGGGTTCACGCTCGTCAGCCTGCTGGCCTTCCCCGACTCGAACGCGTGGTGGACGGTGCTGACCGTGGCGATCATCCTGCAGCCCACGCGAGACCGGCTGTGGTCGAAGCTCGGCGCACGCGTTCTGGGCACGCTGATCGGGGGAGGGGTCGCCGCCATCCTGGCTCTGGTGCTGCCCACGGCGGTCGCTCCTGCCATCCTCGGATTCGTCGCGCTCGCCGCCAACGTCGTGCTCACGGTGCGCGGCGCGCCCTACTGGCAGTCGGCAACGGCCGTCACCATCTCGGTCGTCATGCTCACGTTCGACCATGACCAGCTGCTGCAGGGCGACCTGGAGCGCATCCTGTTCACCCTGCTCGCGGCCGGGGTCACCGCGCTCGCGGTCGTGCTGCTCGGCCTGCTGCGGTCGTCGCGCGCCGCGACGAAGAGCCTCGAGTAGACATCCGCGCCGATAGCGATCCGCTCAGTGCTGGGTGACGTTCTCGTTCACCCAGTCGCGCAGGTGGGCGAGCGGGGCGGACGCCCCGACCCCGAGGGGCGTGAGCGAGTACTCGACCCGCGGGGGAACCTCGGCGAAGACCTCACGGTCGACCAGTCCGGCATCCTCGAGTCGCTTCAGGGATGCTGAGAGCACCTTCGGGCTGACTCCCTCCAGGGTGCGCTTGAGCTCCCCGAAGCGCATCGGCCCGTCCTCGAGCGCGCCGATCGCGAGTGCGCTCCACTTGTTGGCGAGCAGATCGAGCATGTCGCGGCAGGGGCACGCGGCGGCGTACACATCGTTGCGATCGCACGCATGGGCATCCCTTGCGCTCGCTGTGTGAGTGATCGACATGTGTCGATGATACCCGATGGGTACTTATGTCCCTTGCGGGTAACCAGTTCCTCGACGGCATCCTTGCCTCATGACTCAGGATGCACCCGCTCCCGCCCAGCCGAGCACGACGATGCGCGCGATCGGCTACACCGCGAACCTGCCCCTCGATGACCCGCAATCGCTCATCGCTCGCGAGGTGCCGCGACCACTGCTCGAGCCTCACGATCTGCTCGTCGACGTGAAGGCCGTCAGCGTGAACCCCGTCGATGTGAAGCAGCGGGCGCGTGCGGCGGCACACGGCTTCCGCGTGCTCGGCTATGACGCGGCGGGTGTGGTGGTCGAGACGGGCAGTGCCGTAACCCTGTTCGAGAAGGGCGACCAGGTGTACTACGCCGGCGCGCTCGATCGGCCGGGCTCGAACGCGCAGCTGCAGGCGGTCGACGAGCGCATCGTCGGGCGCAAGCCCGCGTCGCTCAGCTTCGCGGACGCGGCTGCTCTGCCCTTGACGACCCTGACCGCCTACGAGGCGCTGTTCGACACGCTCCGCCTCGACCCGTCGAGTGAGGGCACGCTCCTCATCGTCGGGGCAGCCGGCGGCGTCGGCTCGATCATGATCCAGCTGGCGAAGGTCAAGGCACCCGGCGTCCGCATCATCGGGACCGCGTCGCGTCCGGAAACGGTCGCCTGGGTCACCGAACTCGGCGCAGATGCGGTCGTCGACCACCGCGGAGACCTCGCCGAGAACGTGCTCGCCGTCGCCCCCGAGGGTGTCGACTGGATCTTCACCGCGGCATCCGACAAGCCCGGCGCCGTGGCCGCCTACGTGAAGATCAGCAAGCCGTTCGGACAGATCGTCGCGATCGACGATCCGCACCATCTGGATGTCGTCAGCCTCAAGGGCAAGGCGCTGTCGTGGCACTGGGAGTTCATGTTCGCCCGGTCGCGGCACCACAGCGCCGACATGATCGCGCAGCACCGCATCCTCAACGAGGTTGCCGAGCTGCTCGATGAAGGACGGGTGCGCAGCACCGTGACTCAGCGCTTCTCCCCGATAGATCCCGCGCAGCTGCGTGAGGCGCACCGGATCGTCGAGTCCGGCCGAGCAATCGGCAAGGTCGTCGTGTTCGACGCCTGAGGTGCCCGCGTGCTCTCGTCGATCGGGCTTGCGTGCGCGTACGAACTGCGACAGGTTCGAACTGTCGTACTCGGTACGAATCGACGTCCCCGACTCCCGAGAGGTCACGATGTCCGGGTGGAAGATCTGCGCCGTGTTCGCGCTGAGCCTCGCAGTCATCGCGCCCGCTGCGGTCGACAGTGCCGCGATCGACGAGTTCGTGGACGACCAGATTCCCGCCGCCGGCGCCCCGGGCCTGGCGTATGCGGTCGTCGACGACGGCAGCGTCGCCGAGGTTGGGTCACGCGGGGTGGTCCGGCAGGGAAGCGACGCCGAGGTCACCCCCGACACGCCGTTCGTCATCGGTTCGATCTCGAAGAGCGTCACCGCGCTGGCGATCATGCAGCTCGTCGAGGCGGGGCAGATCGATCTCGACACGGGGGTGGCGAGCTACCTCGACGGGTTCGCGGGTTCACCTGCTGGGGGTATCACGATCCGGCAGCTGCTCAGCCACACGAGCGGGTACTCGACCCTGCAGGGAAACGAGTCGCGGTCCGACGACGGTGCCGGTGAGGACGCGTTGGCACGCGCCGTCGAAGGGATCGCGTCGGTCGTGCCGGCGTATGCACCCGACGCGCGCTGGGAGTACTCGAACACGAACTACCAGGTGCTCGGCCGAGTCATCGAGGTCGTCAGTGGACAGGACTACCAGGGGTACGTCGCCGAGCACATCCTCGAGCCGGTGGGGATGACCCACAGCTTCGTCGCTGACGGCGAAGTCCACGACGAGATGGCGACCGGGCATCGGCCCTGGTTCGCCGGCAGGCTTCCGCTCGACGACAACAGCACCGACCGTGTGACGGCGCCGCAGGGCGGTGTCATCTCGAGCGCCGGCGACATGGCTCTCTACCTGCAGATGATGATGAACGGCGAAGACGACGTGGTGAGCGCGGAAAGCAAGGCGATGATGATGCGCCCCGCGAGCGCAGCCTCGCCGTTCTACGGGTTCGGCTGGTTCATCGACGAGGAGGCCGGCACCGTCTGGCACGCAGGATCCACCCCCGGTGTGGAGACACTCGCGACGATGAGCCCGACCGATCAGTCCGCGGCCGTCGTGCTGGTGAACGCGGGCAGCGGGATGGGCTTCGGTGAGACCGTCGCACTGAGAAACGGCATCACCACGCTTGCCCTCGGCGGGGAGGTCGCGGACGAGGGTGGACGCTGGGACCTGAAGGCGCTCTTCATCGGTCTCGTTCTTCTGCCCATCGTCTACGTCACGAGCATGGTCTGGGCGTGGATGCGCCGCGACCGGCTGCGCACGAAGACTCATGGATTCGGCCTGTTCAGCCTGTGGTTCCCCCTGCTCACGACGCTCGTGGCGGCGTGGGTCGTCCTCGACCTCGTTCCCCGGCTCATCGGGGCGCCGTTGGGGACGATCGCGCTGTTTCAGCCCGACCTCGGCCTGACCCTGGTCGCCGGAGCGGTCCTCGGAGTGGCGTGGGCGGTGTTCCGCCTGGTCGTCGCCTACACGGGACGGAAGCCGGAAGACGCGACCTCGAAGACCGAACCGGATGAGCCGCACGTCCCGTCCGGCGCGCGGGGATCAGCCCCGGCGGCGCCGGAGACGTCGGCCTGACCCGCTCTCCTCGCAGGAATCCGTCGCCCACGGGCCCGTCGCGGGGCCTCCTCGTCAGCGGATGCCGGTGACGATGCCGCCCGGGTCGACGGCCGTCACCGTGTAGGCGCTGCGCGCCTGTTCGAGCAGGTCGTGCAGCACGCGGGCGACGAACGGAGTCGCCTCCGTCACGCCAGAGAGGTCGAAGACCAGGGTGGTGAACTCATGCGCGGTGGCCGCCGCGAGGGTCTCATGGACCACCCGCTCGGCATCGACGAAGTCGAGCGCGCCGCGCACCCGGACGCTGAGGGTCGCGGTCTCGGGGTCGAACTCGATCGCCTGAACGAGCGACCCGGGCTGGTCGGCGTGGCGGAACAGGTGGAGGCCGAACCGGGCAGCGAGGGTGCGCAGGGTCTCGACACCGCGGCTGCTGTTGCCGAAGGCATCCAACGGCGGGCTGAAGACGCCGATGCCGTACTCACCCGGCGCGACGGCGACGATGCCCCCTCCGACGCCGGACTTCGCAGGCATCCCGACCCGAACCATCCAGTCGCCCGACCTGTCGTACATACCGCAGGCAGACATCACCGAGAGCACGTGTCGGGCGACCTCGGCCGACACCGCTCGGACACCCGTGCGAGGGTTGACCCCGTTGTTCGCCAGTGTCGCGCCCATGAGCGCAAGATCGGCCGTGTCGATCAGCAGCGAGCACTGCTGGAAGTACGGTTCGGCCGCCCCGTCGACGGACGAGGCGAGCACGCCCGTCGACAGTGCGAGCGTCGCCAGCGCACGGTTGCGGTTGCCGGTGCGCGACTCCGAGTCATAGACGCGCTGGTCGATCGCGAGCGTTCTCCCTGCGAAGACCGAGAGCCCGTCGCGAATGCGCGCGAAGCGCTCGTCCGCGCTGGTCGCGGGCATCAGGGATGTCGTGACGATGGCGCCCGCATTGATCAGAGGGTTCGCCGGGCGGCCCGCGTCATCGAAGCTGATCGCGTTGAACGCCTCGCCGCTGGGCTCGACACCGACATGCTCCAGGAACCTGTCGAAGCCGATCTCGGCGAGGACCAACGCGAACACGAAGGGCTTCGAGATCGACTGGATCGTGAACGTGGTCGCGCTGTCGCCGGTCGCATAGGTGTGGCCCGCGATGCTCGTGGCCGCGATCCCGAACGCGTCCGCGTCGACGTTCGCGAGCTCGGGGATGTAGTCGGCGACCTGCCCTCCGAGGTCCAGCGAGCGAACGTCGGCGAGCACCGTGCTGAACGCCCGCGTGAGGGGGTCCTGGAGGAACCGCGCCCCGAGCCGATCAGCTGACACGCTGTCGCCTCAGCCGCCGAGCTCGCCGCGCACAATCTCTGCGCCGGCGGCCAGGGCCGCAAGCTTGCCGCGGGCGACATCCTGCGCCAGCGGCGCCATGCCGCAGTTGGTCGACGGGTAGAGGTTCTCGGCGTCGACGAATTGGAGGGCGCGGCGCAGCGTGTCGGCGACCTCGTCCGGCGTCTCGACGGTGGTGCTGGCGACATCGATCGACCCGACCATGACCTTCTTGCCCCGCAGCAGCTCGATCAGGTCCATGGGCACATGCGAATTGTGGCACTCCAGCGACACGAGGTCGACGCGCGACGCGCGCAGCTTGGGGAAGATCCGCTCGTACTGGCGCCACTCCGACCCGAGGGTCTTCTTCCAGTCGGTGTTCGCCTTGATGCCGTACCCGTAGCAGACGTGCACGGCGGTCTCGCACTCGAGCCCCTCCATCGCGCGCTCGAGGGTGGCGATGCCCCAGTCGTTGACGTCGTCGAAGAACACGTTGAAGGCGGGCTCGTCGAACTGGATGATGTCGACGCCCGCGGCCGCGAGCTCCTTCGCCTCCTGGTTGAGGATCGTCGCGAACTCCCACGCCAGCTTCTCCCGGCTGCCGTAGCGGGCGTCGTAGAGCGTGTCGATCATCGTCATCGGGCCGGGCAGAGCCCACTTGATGCGCCGATCGGTGTGCTGGCGCAGGTACGCGGCATCCTCGACGAAGACCGGCCGCTTGCGGGCGACGTCGCCGACCACGGTCGGCACGGACGCGTCGTAGCGGTCGCGGATGCGGACCGTCTCGCGCTTCTCGAAGTCCACACCCTCGAGGTTCTCGATGAAGGTCGTGACGAAGTGCTGGCGGGTCTGCTCGCCGTCGCCGACGATGTCGATGCCCGCGTGGGTCTGGTCGGCCAGCGACAGGCGGAGGGCGTCCTGCTTTCCGCGGGCGAGCTCTTCGTCCCGCAGCTTCCACGGCGACCACAGGGTCTCGGGCTCGGCGAGCCACGACGGCTTGGGAAGGCTGCCGGCGGTGGAGGTCGGAAGGAGGGTGTTCATCGGTGGGCGCCTTCCAGCTCGCGGTCGCCCGCAGCGTAGCGGGCCGACCACTCTTCGAGCGTCGTCTTGTAGGGCTTCATGAGGTGCTCCTCGGCGAACCGCCCCTGCTCCACCGCCAGCCGGCTGCGCTCTTCGCGGTCGTAGACGACCTGCGTGGTCGAGTAGTCGGGGTGCTCCAGGTTGGGCCGGTAGCTCTGGCCCGCGGCGGCGTTCGCGTTGTAGATCTCGGGTCGATAGATCTTCTGGAAGGTCTCCATCGTGCTGATCGTCGCGATCAGCTCGAGGTTGGTGTAGTCGGCCAGCAGGTCCCCGCTGAAGTAGAACGCCAGCGGCGCCGCGCTGCCGCGCGGCATGAAGTAGCGCGCGCGCAGGCCCATCTTCGCGAAGTAGTCGTCGGTGAGCGAGAACGCACTCTGGCGGTACTCGACGCCGAGAATCGGATGCTCGTTCGCGGTGCGGTCGTAGGTCTTGGTGCTCGACACGCTCAGGCAGATCACCGGCGCCTTTGCGAAGTGCTGCACGTAGGCATCCGAGGCGAGGAAAGCCTGGAAGAGGTTGCCGTGCAGGTCGCCGAAGTCCTCCGGCACGCTGAAGCCCGCGCCGTCGTTGTTGTGCGCGGGAAGGACGACGCTGA
>JAUHYM010000071.1 GCA_030426515.1 Actinomycetes bacterium | reverse complement strand
GATGACCCGCACGCACGTCGACCTCGTCGACGACGCGCTCAAGCGCAAAGAGGCGGAGCTGCTCGAGGTCTGACGCCTCGTACGCGACCATGACCGATCCGACCAGCGGGGACGACGGGGCCGAGGCCGCTCCGCCCAGCGTCCGTCGACGCGACCTGAGGTCGTCCGCGCCCGCGGAGCCTGCGGAGAGGTCGGAGGCGCTCCACGCGCAGCTGCGGCACGCGCGGGAGGAGTTCGAGTCCCAGGTCACGCGGCGTCGCGACCAGTTCGATCAGGCGAACGAGAAGATCAAGGAGCGCACGGGACGCGACCTGTTCGTCGCCATCGCGATCGGACTGGCGCTCGGCGCCGCCGTGCTGTCGACGCTGCTGTTCCTGAAGTGGCTGTTCGTGCTGTTCGCGCTGGCGGCGTCGATCATCGGGACGGTCGAGCTGGCCAGAGCGCTCCAGGTCAGTGGGCGTCGCATCGACCTCGCGCCGCACCTCGTCGTCGGTTCGCTGCTGGTGGTCACCGGCGCCTTCGCGTCGCCGTGGCTGCATTGGATCGCGCTGTTCGCCGCGGTGGCCGTGGTCGTCGTGTGGCGACTGATCGGCCAGATGCACGCCGCTGACGGGCGCACGTACGGAGACGTCGCGAGCGACATCGGCAGCGCCGCGCTCCTGCAGATCTACGTCCCCTTCCTGGCCAGCGTCTGCATGATGCTGCTGCGCGAGCCCGACGGCGAGTGGTGGATCCTCGCGTTCGTGATCATCGCCGTCGCCGCCGACACCGGTGCCTACGCGGTCGGGGTCGCCATCGGTCGCCATCCCATGGTTCCGCTGATCAGCCCCAACAAGACGTGGGAGGGCTTCGCCGGAGCGGCGACCGCCGCGATCCTGGCCGGCGTCCTGCTGGCGCTGTTCATGCTTCACATCCCGTGGTGGGCGGGCGTGGTGTTCGGCGTCGTCATTCTCGTCACCGCGACGCTGGGCGATCTGGCGGAGTCGATGATCAAACGCGACCTCGGCATCAAGGACATGAGCTCATGGCTGCCCGGGCACGGGGGAGTGCTCGATCGGCTCGACTCCGTGCTGCTCTCGACCGTCCCCGCTCTCGGGCTGTACTACCTTCTCTCTCCCCTGGTGACCCCATGACAGACACCGCTTCTCGCGACGACGGATCGTCGCCCACGCCCTCCGAGAGTGCGACGACCGGCCGCACCCCCGAGCAGGTGGCGGCCGATCACTTCGCCGCCGAAGAGACCGTGATGCCGCATCACGCGGCGGCAGGCGCGTCTGCGACCTCGGAGGCTCCGCCCGTCGCGGCCCCGTTCCCGCTGACCTCCGGACGGACCAAGGGATACGACACCGACGCGGTCACGGCGTTCCTCGAGCATGCGCGCGTCGCGTACGAAGACCCTGAGCTCGACCCGAGCTTCACGAGCGCCGCCGTTCGGGAGTGGTCCTTCCCGCTCACACGTCGCGGGTACGCGGTCGGCGCCGTCGACGCGGCACTGGGACGCATCGAGGATGCCTTCGCCGCCCGAGAGCGCGATGCGGGAATCGCCGATGCCGGCGTCGACGCGTGGGTGGCGGCGGCGCGGGGGAGCGCGCAGGAGATCCTCGACCGGCTGCGCCGGCGGGACCGGCAGAAGTTCCGCCGCACGGGCATGATGCGCTTCGGCTACCGCGTCGACGAGGTCGACATGGTCGCCGACAAGCTTGCCGCCTATTTCGAGTCCGGCGAGCAGGTCTCGGTGGAGCAGGTGCGGCAGATCGCCTTCCGCATGCAGCGGCGCGGGTACGACGAAGCGCAGGTGGATGCTGTGCTCGACGCGGTCGTGGACGTGATGCTCGCCGTGCGGTGACGCGGCTTGACATTCGACCGGTACAATCGGGCCATCGTGACCGCAGACCAGGAGATCACTCCCACACCGTCGACCGAGGTGGCATACACCCCGTCGACGGTGCTTGTGGCGTCGCCGCCGCGACGTCCGCAGCCGGCGCCGCGCTGGTCGCGTCGCCGGGGCGTCCTCGCGGTCTTCGCGTCGATCGCCGCCCTCGGCTTCGTCGCCGCCTACGTGGGGCCGACGGGTGCCGCGATCGCCGAGGCGGAAGCCGAGTCGACATCGCTGTATGCGAGCGCGGCAGCGCAGGTGCAGACGTACGCACCGGTGATCGAGGTCGAGCCGGTCGCGCTGGATCGTGAGAGCTACTCCGTCTACGTGACGCCCACCCCGACTCCCGAACCCGAGCCGGTGGTCGCATCCACGAGCACCTCCTCATCGGGAAGCGGCTGGTCTCCGCCGTTCGTCAGCCCCGACCCCGGCAGCGCTCAGGCCATCGCCTACGACATGGTGAAGGCCCGCGGCTGGGGCGACGGCGAGTTCTCCTGTCTCGTCGCGCTCTGGAACAAGGAGTCCGGCTGGCGGGTGAACGCGTACAACGCCTCGAGCGGTGCGTACGGCATCCCGCAGTCGCTGCCCGGCGACAAGATGGCCTCCGCCGGTGCGGACTGGCAGACGAACCCGGCGACACAGATCACGTGGGGGCTCGGCTACATCCAGGGCCGGTACGGCACCCCGTGCGGTGCGTGGGGGCACTCGCAGGCCACGGGCTGGTACTGATCGGATGCCCCGATCCAACCGTCGACGCCGGGATGATCCCGGCTCCGATTCCCTGGAGCGCCTGATCGCCGGTTTCCGGCGCACCGAGGTGCGTCGGGGCATCGAGTGGTCGGTGCAGCCGATCTCGGCCGCCCAGGCGCAGAAGGAGTACACCTGTCCGCACTGCGGGCGCTCGATCGGACAGGGCGTCGCGCACGTCGTCGTCTGGCGGGCCGACGACATCATGGGGGATGCCGCCGGCCTCGCCGCTCGTCGGCACTGGCACACGCCCTGCTGGAGGATCGCATGACCATCGAGATTCGCGGACCGGTCCTGCTTCCCGCGCACCGCGAGGACATCACGCTGGAGACGCTCGACGGCCTGACCCTGGTGGGTGAGCTTGCGACGCCGGAGGAGAAGCCGCCCGCGGCGACGCTGATCACGCTGCACCCTCTGCCCACGGCCGGGGGCTTCATGGACTCGCACATCTTCCGCAAGGCCGCCGCGCGGCTTCCCGCCCTGGCGGACCTCGCGGTGCTCCGCTTCAATACGCGGGGGACGAGCTCTCCGCGCGGAACGAGCGATGGCGAGTTCGACGGCGGACGTGCCGAGGCGTTCGATGTCGCCGCGGCCGTCGACTTCGCCGCCGAGCGCGGGCTGCCGCGTCCCTGGCTGGTGGGGTGGTCGTTCGGCACCGAGCTCGCCCTCAAGTACGGACGCGACCACGCTGTCGAGGGCGTGATCCTGCTCTCGCCACCGCTGCACCGCGCCAGCGACGACGAGGTCGCGGCGTGGGCCGACGACCCCCGTCCCCTGGTGATCCTGGTGCCCGAGCACGACGACTTCCTGCAGCCCGATGAGGCGCGGCAGCGGTTCGCGTCGATTCCGCATGCGCATCTGATCGCGGTCGAGGGAGGACGGCACCTCTGGGTGGGGGAGACGCAGACGCGTCGTGTGCTCACCGAGATCACGGCGGCGGTGCGCCCCGAGGCGCTCCCCTTGCCCACCCAGTGGGACGGTGCGGTTCCCTGATCCCGGAGCGGCTGGGCGCCGCGCGACGGATCAGCGCTGGTTCTGACGCGGGATCAGCACCTGCCGGTAGACGATCAGGATCGACGCGGCGACCGGGATCGCGATCAGCGCCCCCAGGAGGCCGAGCAGCGCACCGCCCGAGAGCGCGGCGACGACGACCACGGCGCCCGGCACCGACACGGCGCGGCTCATGATGCGCGGCGAGATGACGTACGCCTCGATCTGCATGTACACGAGGTAGTAGATCGCGGCGATGAGCGCCGTGGTCGGCGACCCGAGCCCGGGGATCAGACAGGTGAGGACGATGATCGTCGATCCGGTCAGCGTTCCCACCAGGGGGATCAGCGAGAAGAAGAAGGCGATGACCGCCAGCACCGCAGGGAACGGGGCGCCGATGATCGACAGGAAGATGGCACTGAGGATTCCGTTGATCACACCGAGGCTGACCTGCCCCATGACGTAGTAGCCGACGGAGTCCGTCACCTGCTCGGCCAGGTCGATGAACCGGGCCCGACGCGACGCCGGCACGAGCTGGTAGACAGCCGCCTTCAGCGACGGAGTGGAGGCGGTGAAGTAGATCGTGAGGATCAGCACGATGAACGCGCCGAACAGACCTGCCAGCAGCGTCCCGCCGAGACTGATGAGGGTTCCCCCGATCGAGCCGCCGATCTCGCCGAAGTCCAGCCCTTCGAACCAGTCCTGCACGTACTGCCACACCAGATCGACGCGTAGGTTGGGGAAGGTCGTCTCGAGCCACTCGGTGATCACCTCGACGGTGTCGTCCCATTGCCCGAAGCGAATGAGGCGGTCGACCGACGTGATCAGCTGTGAGATCTGCCCCACGAGGATCGGCACGACCATGAGCACGATCCCCGCGAAGGCGGCGAGCACACCGAGGATGGTGATCAGCACCGCGGCCCACCGGGGGAGCCGCCGTCGCTCGAGCCACGCCACGATCGGATCGAGACCCAGCGACAGGAACAGCGCGGTCCCGACGTACAGAAGGATCGTGGACAGCGTGCCCACACTCGTGATGATGACGATCCCCAGGCCCACGCCCAGCGTGGCGACCAGCGCCGTGCGGAACGCGTTGCTGATCTTCATCCGCGCTCCTTCGCGGTGTGGTCGGCACCGCTGTCGTCAGGATACCCACGCCGCGAGCCGCGGGCCGGGCGGCGCACACGGATTCCCCAGGCGTGTTTCGCTACTCTGGAACGTCGAGTGTGCGATCCGGCGCGTCCCGCCGGATCCGGATGGAGACTATTCGTGCGATTCGTGTGGGCTGTCGTCGCCTTCGCCCTGGCGGCGGTGCTGATCGGCGCGGGCATCGCCCAGCGCACCGTGTTCCTCGGGCCCGATTCCGCGCAGGCCGAGATCCCGGTGGACGACACGCTGTCGTACACCGTCATCGACGGCGATGTGTTCGCAAGCCTTCCGGGGGCGCAGACCCTCGTCGCCCGCGGCGAAGGGACCGTCTACACCGCCTACGGCCGCACGTCGGACATGACCGCCTGGCTGTCGGATGCGCCCTACAACGCCGTCTCGATCGACGACGGAGAGATCGTGTCGGACGTGGTGATCCCCGAGCCCCCGCTCGAGGAGGTCGACCCGGCCGAGACGGACGCCGAGGAGACCGAGGAGTCGGCCGCCGACGAGGCCGGCGCGGAGGAGGAACCGCAGTACCCGACGCGCAACCCCGCCGGCAGCGACCTGTGGCTCGACGAGTTCGCGCAGGAGGGCTCGCTGATCACGCCGCTCCAGGTTCCCGCGGACATGAGCGTGCTCGTCGCCGCCGACGGCGAGCAGCCGGCGCCGTCTGACCTGACGGTCACCTGGTCGATCGACAACTCGACACCGTGGGCCGGACCGCTGATCGCCGCCGGCGGACTCATGGTCCTCGTGGGGCTGATCCTCTACATGCTCGGCATCCATCACCACCGTCGGTCGCGCGGGCCGCGGCGAAAGGGCCCGCCGCCTCTGCCGCCGACCGAGCCCATCGACGTCGCCGAGGTCGAAGCCGGACAGGAGAAGGGTGTCATCTCGTCCACCCCGACCACACGCCGCGGGGCCCTGCCTCGGGGAAAGCGCGCGTTCACCGCCGTGCCGATCGTCGCCGTGTCGGCCCTGCTGTTCGCGGGCTGCTCCGCCGATGCCTGGCCGGAACTGGCTGTCGAGACGAGCCCGACTCCGACCCCCACCACGACCGTCGTTCCCGAAGGTCAGCAGGCGCCTGCCGTCACCGAGCGTCAGGCGGCCTCGATCGTCCGCGAGGTCTCGGCGACCATCGCCGAGGCGGATGAGAACCTCGACGCAGACCTCGCCGCGACGCGCCTGGCAGGTTCGGTCCTCGCCGAGCGCGAGACGAACTATGCGCTGCGCGACGAGGTCGACGACGTCGAGCCTCTGACCGCCATCCCCGCCGAGCCCATCGCCGTGCTCCTTCCGCAGGCGTACGACGGCTGGCCGCGCACCGTGATGGCGATCGTGCGCGATGAGGACGACACCACCGTCGCGCCCACCATGATGATGCTCACACAGGCCGACCCGTGGGCGAACTACAAGCTCACCTACACCGCCAGCATGGAGGCGTCCGCTGAGCTGCCGGGTCTCGCTCCCGCGTGGCTGGGCGCAACGCAGGTTCCGCCGGACTCGTCGTTCCTCATCCTTCCGCCCGAAGAGCTGTCGGCCGCGTACGCGGACGTGCTCGACAACGGCGAGGACAGTGAGTACTACGAGCTGTTCGATCCCGAGACCGATCAGTTCCGCGTCTCCGTCGCCGCCGACCGCGATCAGCGCCTCGACAGCCTCAACGAGACCGGCGAGGACACCGCCAAGATGACCTTCGCGGCCACCGCGGGTGACCACGCGCCCCTCGCGCTCGCGACCATCGAGTCAGGGGCGATCGTCGCGGTCGACCTCTTCGAGACCGACACGGTGCGTCCCACCAATGATCGCGCGGTGATCAAGCTCGACGACAACACGACCGTCAAGGCGCTGACCGGCGAGTCGCAGTCGGAAGACGGCTTCACCACGACGTTCAGCGACCAGCTCTTCTTCTACGTGCCGGGCCAGGGATCGGATGAGAAGATCCAACTCCTGGGCTACGGGTCCAACATCCTGAGTGCAAAGGTGATCGAGTGAGTCAGCCCTCCCCGGGCGCCGTCATGCGTGGCGCCGTCGACCTGTCCAGCCTGAAGAACCGACCGCAGGCGCCCGCCGGCAGCGCCGCTCCGGCGACGTCCTCGTCGGTGGTCATGGACGTGACCGACCAGACCTTCCCGCAGGTGCTGGAGCTCTCCCAGCGGGTGCCCGTCGTGGTGGACCTGTGGGCCGAGTGGTGCGGGCCATGCAAGCAGCTCAGTCCGATCCTCGAGAAGGTCGTGACCGAGTACGCGGGCCGCGTCGTGCTGGCCAAGGTCGACGTCGACGCGAACCCCCAGCTCGCGCAGGGATTCCGCGCCCAGTCGATCCCGATGGTGGTCGCCCTCATCGCCGGTCAGCCCGTCCCGCTGTTCAACGGGGCCGTGCCGGAGGAGCAGGTCCGCGAGGTCTTCGCGCAGCTTCTGCAGCTCGCCTCTCAGCACGGCGTGACGGGAACGGTCGAGCCCGAGGCGGCGGACGCCGAGGAGGAGCAGGAAGCCCCCGTGCCACCGCTCCACCAGGAGGCGTTCGACGCGATCGAACGCGGCGACTACGCCGGTGCGGTCACCGCGTACGAGAAGGCGCTGCGGGAGAACCCGCGGGACGAGGAGGCGCGCGCGGGTCTCGGCCAGGTGCGCCTGCTCGAGCGGGTCCAGGGTGTCGACCTGCAGGCCGCGCGGGCCGCAGCCGCCGCGGACCCGACCGATCTCGACGCGCAGTTCACCATCGCCGACCTCGATGTCGCAGGCGGCCACGTCGAGGATGCGCTGGGACGCCTGCTGGACCTGTTCGCGGGGCTTCCGTCCGACGCCCGCGGCCCCGTCCAGGACCGGCTGGTCGAGCTGTTCGGGCTCGTCGGCGATGCCGACCCGCGCGTCATCCGCGCGCGAGGCCGTCTCTCGTCGCTGCTGTTCTGAGGTCGCTCCCGCGGTCGCGGGTCAGCCTCGCGTCGGCGAGGGAATGTGCGCCTTGTGCTGATGGCGCAGCCACAGCACTCCCAGAGGCGGCAGCGTGAAGGACGCGACACGCGTGTCGCCGTCTGCCGAGACCACGCCCATGTTGCCGACGCCGGATCCGCCGAACGCTTCGGCATCCGAGTTGAGGATCTCCTCCCACATCCCGGCCTCGGGCATCTCGAGCTCGAACGGTCCGATCGGCTCGCCGGCGAAGTTGCACACGACGACGATCGTGTTGCCGTGCCAGTCGCGCCGCGCGAAGGCCTGGACGTTCGGGTTCCACGACGGCGCGCCCAGTCGGGTGAAGGCCGACCCATCCGAATCCCGAGCCCACAGGGGAGCGTGGGCACGGTAGACGCGGTTCATCTCGCCGACGAAATCCCGCAGCTGTGCGTGGCTCGGCTGGTCCAGCAGCCACCAGTCCAGCGAGCGTCCTTCGGACCACTCCGACATCTGGCCGAAGTCCTGGCCCATGAACAGCAGCTTCTTCCCGGGATGGCCCCACATGTAGGCGAGGAAGGCCCGCATGTTCGCGAGCTTCTGCCAGTGGTCGCCCGGCATCCGGCCGAACAGGCTCCCCTTGCCGTGCACGACCTCGTCGTGGCTGATCGGGAGGATGTAGTTCTCGCTGAAGGCGTACACGAACGAGAACGACAGCTCGCCCTCGTGGTGCGAGCGGTACAGGGGGTCGCGCTTGATGTACTCCAGCGAGTCGTTCATCCAGCCCATGTTCCACTTGAACCCGAAGCCGAGGCCGGCGTGCTCGGTGGCGGCGGTGACCCCCGGAAAGCTGGTCGACTCCTCGGCGATCATGGCGATGCCGGGGTATCGCTTGTACGCGGTCGCGTTGACCTCTTGAAGGAAGCCGATCGCCTCGAGGTTCTCCCGACCGCCGTGCTGGTTCGGTGTCCACTCGCCGTCCTCGCGCGAGTAGTCGAGGTAGAGCATCGAGGCCACCGCGTCGACCCGCAGCCCGTCGGCGTGGAACTCCTCGAACCAGTACAGCGCGTTGGCCACGAGGAAGTTCCGCACCTCGCGACGGCCGTAGTCGAAGATCAGCGTGCCCCAGTCCTTGTGCTCGCCGCGGCGCGGGTCAGGGTGCTCGTACAGGGCCTCGCCGTCGAAGCGGGCGAGGGCGAAGGCGTCTTTGGGGAAGTGCCCGGGGACCCAGTCGACGATCACGCCGATGCCGGCCTGGTGGAGCCGGTCGATCAGGTAGCGCAGGTCGTCGGGGTGGCCGAAGCGGCTGGTGGGCGCGTAGTATCCGGTGACCTGGTACCCCCACGACCCGCCGAAGGGGTGTTCGGCCAGCGGCAGGAACTCCACGTGGGTGTAGCCCTGCGCGGTGACGTAGTCGATGAGCTCGTCGGCGGCCTCGCGGTAGGACAGGCCGGGACGCCAGGAGCCCAGGTGGACCTCGTAGGCGGACATCGGCTGATCCAGCGGGGAGGTCTTCGCCCGGGTTCTCATCCATGCGTCGTCGGCCCACGCGTACTCCGACGCGGTGACGACCGATCCCGTGGCGGGCGGCACCTCGGCCTGACGAGCCATGGGGTCCGCCTTCATGATCCATGCGCTGGCGCGTGTGAGGATCTCGAACTTGTAGACGGCGCCGGCGCCGACACCGGGGATGAACAGCTCCCACACGCCACTCGATCCCATGGACCGCATGGCGTGGCCTGCGCCGTCCCACGCGTTGAAGTCGCCGACCACGCGCACAGCACGTGCGTTCGGCGCCCACACGGTGAACGCGGTCCCCGGGGAGCCGTCGTGCTCGCGCACATGGGCGCCCAGCACGTCCCAGAGCTGCTCGTGCCGGCCCTCGCCGATCAGGTGCAGATCGAGCTCGCCGATCGTGGGGAGGTGCCGGTACGGGTCGTCGGCGACGAAGTCGGGTCCGCTCTCGTACGTGGTGACGAGCTCGTATCGCTGGACATCGCCGCGGAACCGGCCCTCCCAGACGCCGTTTCGCAGGTGCTCGAGCGGAACCTTCTCGCCGTCGGCGAGGACCGCGGTGACCGTCGCGGCGAGGGGGCGGCGCGCGCGGACCACGCTCAGGCCGCCGTCGGCGTCCGAGACCCTGTGTGCCCCGAGGATGCTGTGCGGTGCGTGGTGCGAGCCGGTGGCGACCGTGTCGACCAGCTGCATGTCGGTATCGGTCATCGGGACTCCTTCACGTGCAGGATGTGCACCGGCTCGTCGAACGCGTCGAGCCGGACGAAATTGTGGTCGGTCCACGTCCAGACCGATCCGGTGATCAGATCCTGCACCTCGTACTCGTCGCCGGGGGTGACACCCCAGATGCGGGTGTCGAGGTGCACGGTCGTCTGTCGTGCGGAGTGCGGGTCGACGTTGGCGACGACGATGATCGTGTCGGCGGCGCCCGTCGGGCTCAGCGCCGCGTCGATGTGCTTGGAGTACACCAGGATCGCATCGTCGTCGCTCCAGTGCGCCGACCAGTTGCGCAGCTGGCCGAGCGCGGGGTGGGAGCGCCGGATCTCGTTGAGTCGGCGCAGATAGGGTGCGAGCGACGCGCCCGCTTGTTCGGCGGCGGTCCAGTCGCGGATCTTGTACTCGTACTTCTCGTTGTCGATGTTCTCTTCCGACCCGGGCCGCGCCACGTTCTCGAACAGCTCGTACCCGGCGTACACGCCGTACAGCGGTGCCGAGGTCGCGGCGATCGCCGCACGCACCTTGTAGGCCGGGCGGCCCCCGAACTGGAGGTACTCGGTGAGGATGTCCGGTGTGTTGACGAACAGGTTCGGGCGCATGTAGTCGCTCGTCTCGGCAGAGACGCTGCCCAGGAACTCCTCGAGCTCGGCCTTCGTGTTGCGCCACGTGAAGTACGAGTAGCTCTGCTGGAACCCGGCGGCGGCGAGCGCGCGCATCGGCGTGGGCCGGGTGAACGCCTCGGCGAGGAAGACGACGTCGGGATGCTGCGCCGTCACGGTGGCGATCAGCCACTCCCAGAACTGGAGCGGCTTGGTGTGCGGGTTGTCGACACGGAAGATGCGCACCCCCTGGGCGACCCAGTGCAGGATGACCCGCAGCGACTCCTCCCGGATGCCGATCGGGTCGTTGTCGAAGTTGATCGGGTAGATGTCCTGGTACTTCTTGGGCGGGTTCTCGGCGTAGGCGATCGACCCGTCGGGGAGGGTCGTGAACCACTCCGGGTGCTCCGTGACCCAGGGGTGGTCGGGCGCGGCCTGCAGCGCGAAGTCCAGCGCGATCTCAAGGCCGTTCTCGGCCGCGACGGCCACGAACGCGCGGAAGTCCTCGAGGGTGCCCAGGTCAGGGTGCACGGTGTCGTGTCCGCCCTCGGCGGCGCCGATCGCCCACGGCGAGCCCGGGTCGGTCGGGGCGGCGTCCAGGGTGTTGTTCGGCCCCTTGCGTCCGCTGCGGCCGATGGGATGGATCGGCGGCAGGTAGACGACGTCGAACCCCATCCGCGCCACCTCCGGCAGACGGTGCGCCGCGGTGCGGAAGGTGCCGCTGATCACGGTGCCCGAGT
>JAUHYM010000070.1 GCA_030426515.1 Actinomycetes bacterium | reverse complement strand
AGGCCGACGCCGAGGGCGCGAGCCACGACATCCGCATCCAGGTCATCGGAGCCGCCGACGAGGACGACGCGGTGACCGTGGGGCGCTCGGTCGCCCGCAACAACCTCTTCAAGGCGGCGATCTTCGGCAACGACCCCAACTGGGGGCGCGTGCTCGCCGCGATCGGCACCACCGACGCCGCCTTCGACCCGTACGACGTGGACGTCTGGATGAACGGCGTGCGCGTGTGCACCGCCGGCGGCCCCGACGCGCCACGCGAGGCGGTCGACCTCACCCCGCGCGAGACCACCGTCGTGATCGACCTCAAGGTCGGCGACGCGGCGGCGATGATCCTCACCAACGACCTCACCCACGACTACGTCCACGAGAACAGCGCCTACTCCTCATGACCGATCTGCAAGACACCGATCCCGCCGCGGCCAGCGCGAAGGCGCTCACCCTCATCGAGTCGCTGCCCTGGCTGCGCCGTTTCCGCGATCAGGTCATCGTCATCAAGTACGGCGGCAACGCGATGGTCTCCGAAGAGCTGCAGGATGCCTTCGCCGCCGACATCGCATACCTGCGATACGTCGGGGTCAAGCCCGTGGTGGTGCACGGCGGGGGACCGCAGATCTCGAGCATGCTGAACCGGCTCGACATCCCGAGCGAGTTCAAGGGCGGCTACCGGGTCACCAACACCGAGGCGATCTCGGTCGTGCGGATGGTGCTCACCGGCCAGATCAACCCTCAGCTGGTCGCGAAGGTGAACGCACACGGGCCGCTGGCCACCGGGCTCAGCGGTGAGGATGCCGGCCTGTTCGGCGGACGCCGCCGTGGCGTCGTCGTCGACGGCGTCGAGCACGACCTGGGACGCGTCGGCGATGTGGTGCAGGTCGACCCGCAGCCGATCCACGATCAGCTCGCGGCCGGACGGGTTCCGATCGTCTCCTCGATCGCCCCCGACCTCGATCACCCGGGCCATTCGCTCAACGTGAACGCCGATGCGGCAGCCTCCGCTCTGGCCGTCGCCCTGAAGGCGTCCAAGCTCGTGGTGCTCACCGACGTTCCCGGGCTCTACGCGGACTGGCCCAACCGCGACTCGCTCGTCTCGCATCTGGTCGCCGACGAGCTGCGCGAGATGCTGCCGCGGCTGGAGTCGGGGATGATCCCCAAGATGACGGCGTGCCTGGATGCCGTCACCGGCGGCGTCGAGTCCGCCGCCATCATCGACGGGCGGGTGCCGCACTCGGTGCTCGTCGAGATCTTCACCCAGAAGGGCATCGGAACGGAGGTGGTCGCATGACGACGACATGGAGGGATGACGCTTCGCGCGACCTCGTACGCAGCTTCGGCGAGCGGATGGAGCTGTTCGAGCGCGGCGAGGGCGCGCACCTGTGGGATGCCGACGGCAGGCGCTACCTCGACTTCCTGGGGGGCATCGCCGTCAACTCGCTCGGCTACGCGCATCCTGTCTTCGTGGCGGCGGTCGCCGAGCAGGCGGCCAAGCTCGCGCATGTCTCGAACTACTTCGCCACTCCGCCGCAGCTCGCGCTCGCCGCCACCCTCAAGCGGCTCGCCGGCACCGGCGAATCCGGGCGTGTGTACTTCGCGAACTCGGGTGCCGAAGCGAACGAGGCGGCGTTCAAGCTCGCCCGCCTGCACGGGCGGCCGGTCGACGCGCGCACCGCGCGGCCGCGGATCCTCGCGCTGCGCGATGCGTTCCACGGGCGCACCATGGGCACCCTCGCGCTGACCGGGAAGACCTGGATGCAGGAGCCGTTCGCGCCGATGGTCCCGGGCGTCGAGTTCCTCGACTCGACCGTCGAGGCGCTCGAGAAGGCCATGGACGAGCACGTTGCCGCGCTGTTCCTCGAGCCCATCAAGGGCGAGGCGGGCGTCATACCGCTGCCCGAGGGCTACCTGCGCGCCGCGCGTGAGATCACCGAGCGCCACGGCGCCCTGCTGATCATCGACGAGATCCAGACCGGCGCCGGGCGCACGGGGGAGTGGTTCGCGTTCCAGCACGCGGGCATCACCCCCGACGCCATCACGGTCGCCAAGGGCATCGGCGGCGGATTCCCCATCGGTGCGCTCATCACGTACGGCGCGGCCAGCGACCTGTTCTACCCCGGTACCCACGGGTCGACGTTCGGGGGCAACGCGCTGGGCACCGCGGTCGCCGGCGCGGTGCTCGGCGAGATCGAGAGCGCCGGACTGGTCGAGAACGCCGCCCGCCGCGGGGTGCAGATCCGCCAGGCGGTCGAAGCCATCGACTCCGACCTGGTCGCGGGATGCCGCGGGCAGGGCCTGCTCATCGGCATCGGGCTGTCGCGCCCGGTCGCCAAGGCGGTCGTCGCGGCGGCACAGGAGCACGGACTCATCGTCAACGCCGCGAACGACGAGACCATCCGCCTCGCCCCGCCTCTGACCATCGGCGACGACGAGATCGCCGAATTCATCGACCTGTTCACGGCCAGCCTGCGCACGGTCGCCGACGCGCTGCTGCTCGAAGACGCCCCCGACACAGAAGAGGTTTCCGCGTGACCCGTCACCTGCTCCGCGACGACGACCTGACCCCCGCCGAGCAGGCCGAGATCCTCGATCTGGCCGTCGCACTGAAGGCCGACCGCTGGAAGCTCACGCCCTTGGCGGGTCCGCAGACGGTCGCGGTGATCTTCGACAAGTCCTCGACACGCACCCGCGTCTCGTTCGCGGTCGGCATCGCCGATCTCGGCGGCACGCCGCTGATCATCTCGACCGCCAACAGCCAGCTGGGGGGCAAGGAGACGCCCTCTGACACCGCCCGTGTCATGGAGCGGCAGGTCGCGGCGATCGTGTGGCGCACCTACGCGCAGGCGGGTCTGGAGGAGATGGCGCGCGGCACCCGCGTACCCGTCGTCAACGCGCTCAGCGACGACTTCCATCCATGCCAGCTGCTGGCCGATCTGCTCACGATCCGTGAGCACAAGGGCGAGCTCGCCGGGCTCACGCTCGCGTTCTTCGGCGACGGCCGGTCGAACATGGCGCACTCGTACATGCTCGCCGGCGTCACCGCCGGAATGCACGTGCGCGTCGCCTCGCCCGAGGAGTATTCGCCGCGCGAGGACGTCGTCGCCGACGCCGACCGCCGTGCGGCCGACACCGCCGGATCGGTGACTCTGTACACCGACCCCAACGAGGCGGCCGCCGGAGCAGACATCATCGTCACCGACACGTGGGTCTCGATGGGCAAGGAGGAGGAGAAACTCGCGCGTCTGCGCGACCTGGGCGGCTACAAGGTCACGCAGGAGCTGATGTCGCTCGCCGATGACGACGCGATCTTCATCCACTGCCTGCCCGCCGACCGCGGGTACGAGGTCGACGCCGAGGTGATCGACGGACCGCAGAGCGTCGTGTGGGACGAGGCCGAGAACCGCCTGCACGCCCAGAAGGCGCTGCTGGTGTGGCTGCTGCGCCAGGACTGAGCCTCGCGCGCACCGGGTGGTTCACGACCCGGTGGCGGCGGCTCAACCAGCCCCCGCGCCTGCAGGGGCTGGACCTCGCGCGGGGAGCGGCGGTGCTCGGCATGTTCGCCGCCCACCTGCTCGTCATCCCCGACCTCGACCTGACCGACACCCGCACGTGGACCGCCTTCGTCGAAGGCCGCTCGTCGATCCTGTTCGCCACGATCGCCGGCGTCTCGCTCGCCCTGCTCACCGGCGGTTCGAGGCCCTTCACGGGCGCGCGGCGCGGCACCGCGGCCGGCCGGCTCGCGCTGCGTGCCGTGTGCATCTGGGCGCTCGGACTGGTGCTCATCTCGCTCGGCGTGCCGATCGTGGTGATCCTTCCCGCCTATGCCGTGCTCTTCCTGCTCGCCCTGCCCTTCCTCTTCCTCACCCCGCGGGTGCTGTTCCTCCTCGCCGCGGTGATCGCCGTGGTGATGCCGTGGCCGGTGGCCATCATCGATGCGCTCCCGGTGTGGTCCACGCCGATCGGCGCGGAGGCCGACTCCCTGCTGGGCTGGCACTATCCGTTCGCGGTGTGGATCGCGTTCGTCCTCGCCGGGGTCGGGATCGGGCGACTCGACCTCGACGGCATCCGCACTCCGACGGCGCTGGTCGGCGCCGGCACCGCGATCGCGCTCGCGGGCTACGGCGCGGCCGCTGTGGTCCGCCCGGGCTCCGCGGCGGTCGCCGAGGTATGGAGCGCGCAGCCCCACTCGAGCGGCATCGGCGAGATCGTCGGCTCAGGCGGCGTCGCCATCGCGGTCATCGGCGCGTGCCTGCTGGTGTGCGCGTCTCCGCTGCGCTGGCTGCTGCTGCCGCTGCGGGCGGTGGGGTCGATGCCGCTCACCGCCTACACGGCGCAGATCATCGGCTGGTGGGTCTGGACCAGTCTCGCCCTGGAGAGCGTGCGCGATCAGACGGGCTTCCGCGCACTCGACCCGTTCTGGCCCTTCGCGATCACCACGATCGTCGGCTGCACCGCCTGGGCGCTGCTGGTCGGCCGCGGTCCGCTCGAGTGGCTCGTCGACCGGCTCGGCCGTGCGATCGTCGGCGACGTGCGCGACGCGTAGGCTGGAGCGGTGAGCGAGGCAAAAGGCGACGGCACCAACCAGGGCGCGCTGTGGGGCGCACGATTCGCGGGTGGTCCCTCACCCGAGCTCGCCGCGCTCAGCAAGTCGACGCACTTCGACTGGGACCTCGCGCTCTACGACATCGCAGGCTCCCACGCTCACGCGAAGGCGCTCGCGGCGGCCGGCTTCCTGACCGCTGACGAAGAGGCCGCGATGCACGCAGGGCTGGACGCCCTCGCTCGCGGCGTCACGGACGGCACTCTGGCGGCGGCGCCCGGCGACGAGGACGTCCACGGCGCCCTCGAACAGGCACTCATCGCCGAGGTCGGCCCCGCACTGGGCGGCAAGCTGCGTGCCGGGCGCAGCCGCAACGATCAGATCGCCACCCTCATCCGGCTCTACCTGCTCGACCACGCGCGCACGATCGCCCGTGACATCCTTCGCGTCATCGATGCGATCGTCGCCCAGGCAGAGGCCCATCCGGACGCGATCATGCCGGGCCGCACCCACCTGCAGCACGCGCAGCCGGTGCTGCTGGCCCACCACCTCCAGGCGCATGCCTGGCCGCTGGTGCGCGACCTCGAGCGCCTGCACGACTGGAGTGCGCGCGCGTCGGTGTCGCCTTATGGCGGGGGAGCGCTGGCCGGATCCACGCTTGGTCTCGACCCCCAGCTGGTCGCCGACGAGCTGGGACTCGCGCGTCCGGCCGAGAACTCCATCGACGGGACTGCCTCGCGCGATGTCGTCGCGGAGTTCGCATTCATCGCAGCCATGGTGGGCATCGATGTGTCGCGCCTGGCGGAGGAGATCATCGTCTGGAACACGCGCGAGTTCGGGTTCGTCACCCTCGACGATGCGTATTCGACCGGGTCGAGCATCATGCCGCAGAAGAAGAACCCCGACATCGCGGAGCTCGCGCGGGGGAAGGCGGGGCGTCTCATCGGCGACCTGACCGGGCTGCTCGCCACGCTCAAGGCGCTGCCGCTCGCCTACAACCGCGACCTCCAGGAGGACAAGGAGCCGGTCTTCGATGCGGTGCAGACGCTGGAGCTGCTGCTTCCCGCGTTCGCAGGGATGATCGCGACGCTGCGGTTCGACACCGCGCGCATGGCGGATCTCGCCCCGCAGGGCTTCTCACTGGCGACGGATGTCGCGGAGTGGCTGGTCAAGCGCGGCGTGCCCTTCCGCGATGCGCACGAGATCTCGGGATCCCTCGTCAAGCTCTGCGAGCAGCGAGGAATCGAGCTGCACGAGGTGACCGACGCGATGCTGGCGTCGGTCTCGCTCGAGCTGTCGCGTGAGGTGCGCGAGGTCCTGTCGATCGAGGGTTCGGTCGCGAGCCGCGATGGCGTCGGCGGAACCGCGCCGTCGCGCGTCGCCGAGCAGCGGGCGTCCCTGGTCGCGCGTGCGCAGAGCGTCGCTCACAGCCTGGGCCTCTGATATCCCGTCGAAATAAGCCAATGACTTATATTCAGTGAATATCAGCTATATGCTGATGGTATGCCCATCGCTGTGATCGCCGACATCATCGGCTCGCGCCGACTCTCGGACCGCGCCCAGGCGCAGCGCGCTCTGGAGCAGACTGTCGCGCGCGTGGAGGAGGATCGCCCGCTGGCGCGGCGACGGCTGACGGCGGTGGTCGGCGACGAGCTCCAGGGTGCGTACGACGACGTGGATCGCGCGCTCGCCGGCATCCTCCTGCTGCGACTCGCACTGCCCGAGGGGATCGAGTGCCGATACGGGGTGGGGATCGGCGCTTTCGAGACGGTCCCGAGCGCCGTGGGCGATCTCGCCGACGGCCCCGCCTGGTGGGCGGCGCGCGCCGCGATCGAGACGCTCCACGAGAAGCAGCAGCGGGCGGCGCCGGGAGCCCGCACCTGGGTGACGGCCGCCGAGGGCGAGCCCGCCGACATCCACCGTGTCGCCGCACGCGCGACCGCGTACGCGCTGGCCCGCGACCGCCTCGTCTCCGAGATGAGCGACCGCACCCGCCGCATCCTCTACGGCCGGTGCCTGGGGCGCACCCAGACCGCGATCGCCGCGGAGGAGGGGATCAGTCAGTCCGCCGTCTCTCAGGCGCTGTCGGGGTCCGGCGGTGCGGAAGTGGTCGAGGGACTCGCCCTGCTCGTCGACGAGCTCTGATCGTCACCAGATCGCGAGGCGCACCAGTCCGCCCACCGCGCTGGCCCAGAGCAGGCTTGCGAGGGTGCCGATGATGAATCGCTCGCGCGCGGCGGAGGTCGCCAGTTCCGAGAATCGTCCGATGCCCTTGATGGCGACGACCACGGCGATCGCCTCGGGAAAGCCCGCGATGATCGACACCGCCGTGCCGAGGCGCTCCAGGTATCCGATCGTCGTGCCGCCCCGAAGGATCTCCTGCTCCTCGCCGCCCGGCGTCTGCGCGCTGCCCGCGATGAGGATGCCGCCGCGCGGCCCCTCGGGCACCGTGCCGTGGGTGGCGATGTCGAGCACACGGCGGGTGACCGGGTCGCCACCCACCGTCGCCAGTGCTGTTCCCAGCAGGGCGATGATCATCGCCGCGATGCCCGGCACGTTGCGTGGCGCGACGGTCACCGCGAGCAGGCTGAGCACGATGAGGATGCCTGCCACCAGCAAGGGCAGGTTCGACGGGCGCCGCATGCTGACGGTGACCAGGACCAGTGCCGCGCACAGCGCGAGGAAGACGAAGATCGCGAGGATCGCGGCGAGGAGGGCCTCCGGGACGACGTACGGCATGCGGCCAGTCTGGCACGCGGCCCCGACGGGCGACCCGCCCGGCCGCTGATAGCCTGATGCGCGTGTCATCCGCCGCTGTGAGTGCCGTCGCGCCCGCCGTCGACCCCTCGTTCGAGAACATCTGGGACGAACTGGTCTGGCGCGGACTGGTGCATGTGTCCACCGATCAGGAGGCGCTGCGCGCGCTGCTGGCCGGAGACCCGGTCACGTACTACTGCGGGTTCGACCCGACCGCCCCGAGCCTGCACCTGGGCAACCTCGTGCAGCTGCTCACGATGCGCCGACTTCAGCTCGCCGGTCACCGTCCGCTGGGTCTGGTCGGCGGCTCGACGGGATTGATCGGCGACCCGCGTCCGACCGCGGAGCGGACCCTGAACACGCCCGAGACCGTCGCCGAGTGGGTGGGCTACCTGCGCGGACAGGTGGAGCGGTTCCTCAGCTTCGAGGGGGACAACGCCGCGCGCATGGTGAACAACCTCGACTGGACGGCGCCGTTGAGCGCCATCGACTTCCTCCGCGAGATCGGCAAGCACTACCGCGTCGGCACCATGCTGAAGAAGGATGCCGTGAGCGCGCGGCTGAACTCTGACGCCGGCATCAGCTACACGGAGTTCAGTTACCAGATCCTGCAGGGCATGGACTACCTCGAGCTGTACCGCAGCTACGACTGCGTGCTGCAGACCGGCGGCAGCGATCAGTGGGGCAACCTCACCAGCGGCGTCGACCTGATCCACTACGTCGAGCATGCGTCGGTGCATGCGCTGGGCACGCCCCTGATCACCAACAGCGATGGCACGAAGTTCGGGAAGAGCGAGGGCAACGCGATCTGGCTGGACGCGCAGATGTGCAGCCCCTACGCCTTCTACCAGTTCTGGCTTTCGACCGCCGACGCCGACGTGATCGACCGGCTCAAGGTGTTCACCTTCCTCACGCGCGCCGAGATCGACGAGTACGCACAGCTCGTCGAGACGGAGCCCTTCCGTCGTGCCGCCCAGAAGCGTCTCGCCCTCGAGGTCACCGCCCTGGTGCACGGGCCCGAAGCGACGGACGCGGTGATCGCGGCATCCGAGGCGCTGTTCGGCAAGGGAGACCTGACCACTCTCGATGCGGCGACGCTGCGCCAGGCGCTGGCGGAGCTTCCGCACATCGACGCGCCGACGGGAACACCCGTCGTGCAGGCGCTGGTCGACACCGGTCTGGTCACGAGCCTCGGGGAGGCCCGCCGCGCGATCGCGCAGGGCGGCGTCTCGATCGACGGTGCGAAGATCGACGATCCGGATGCCGTCGTCACCGGCGCACTCCCGGGCGGCGTATCGGTCCTGCGCCGCGGCAAGAAGACGCTCGCGGGCGTACTCACCGGCGGCTGAGCCGGGCGTGCCGTTCACGCCGAGCCACGCGGTCGTCGCGCTGCCGTTCGTGCGCACGCCGCTCGTGCCGGCGGCCATCGCTGTAGGAGCGATGACTCCGGATCTTCCGCTGTTCGTCCGCGGGGTCGGCCTGTCGTACGCGGCGACGCACGACCTGCGGTGGCTCCCCGGGACGGTGCTGCTGGCCTTCGCTCTGCTTTTGGCGTGGCGGTGCATTCTGCGCCCGGGGGTGAGGGAGCTCCTCCCCGACGTCCTGGCCACGCGTCTGCCGGCGCGATGGGATGACACCGCGGCGGCAGGATGGCGCGAGACCGTCGCACCGAGCGGGCGCGTCGCGGCGACCGGCCTCGCGGTGCTGGCGGCATCCCTCGCGATCGGCGTCGCATCGCACATCATGTGGGACCTGTTCACGCACGAAGGACGGTGGGGCACCGTCGCCATCCCGGCCCTCGGCGCTCTGTGGGGTCCGCTTCCGGGGTACCGGTGGCTGCAGCACGGGTCGACGCTCGTGGCCGGTGCGGTCCTGGTCGTCTGGGGGACGTGGTGGCTGGCGCGCCGGAGGCGCGAGCCGGTGGTGCGCGTCCTCCCGACGGCGGCCCGCGTGGCCGTCTGGGTGTCGCTTCCGGTCTTCCTCGGGGCCGCGGCGGGCTGGGGCCTGGCCGTCTATGGGCCGCTGGATGAGACGTTCACGCTCGCGCACCTCGGGTATCTGACAGCTCCCCCCGCCTGCGCCGCGTGGGGGGTGCTCGTCGCGGGCGCGTGCGCCACGGTTCCCGTCGTGCGAGCGCGCCGAGCCGGGGGATCCGATGCCGATCAGGACGCCGTGTCACCGGCGTAGCCCCACCACGGCGGGCCGACCGGCAGAAGCCGGCGACCGAGGGTCAGCGAGTAGAACTTCTCGACGAGCATGTAGGCGGCCATCGCCGAGGCGACCAGCAGAAGGCAGGCGCCGGCGATCCCGTAGGCGTCCACATGGGCGAACGAGGCGATCGCGTCCAGGCCGAGACCGGCTCCCACGCACAGCAGCGTGAGAGGCAGCACGGTGTTGTGCGTGGCGCCAGCGGCGACGAAGACGAACGCGAGGATCGAGAACGCGAGCGCGAACAGACCGCGATCGCCGCCGGCGACCTCGAACAGCTGCAGCTGCTCGCCCAGCAGGAACCCCGGCACGACGATCCAGTAGAACCCGAAGGCGTTGTACACGAGGAAGTGGAAGTTGTCTCCCTTGAAGTACGAGAGCATGCCCGCGATGACCTGCACGACGCCGCCGAACACGGCACCGACCCAGAAGGTGGAGCTCTCCTCCTGGATGCCGAGGTGTCCGAGCTGGGCTGTAGAAGTCGCGAGGACGAAGCCGAGCAGCCCGATGAGTCCCGGGTCTGCGGGACTGAACCCGGCGGGCAGGGGGATCGCGCGCGTGACGGCAGGCATGGGGTCCTCTCTGGGCAGCGACCGTTCGACGCCGCTCTGCGGCCGACGATAGCGCCGCGCGCGGGCAGGGGTAAGAGACCTTCAGCCCACCGGCCCGCTCCCGGAGGCCGAGGCGTCCAGTCCCCGGAAACATACGCGACACGCCCGGGAAACGAGGGTGATTTGCCACACCCTGCCCTGCCACGTAATGTATTCGTTGTTCGCCCCAAAGGGGAGAGCGGAGAGGCCGAGAGCCCCGCCCCCTCAAGCAGCGAACCGCCCCCCATCACAGAACACGACATAGATCGTGTCAGACCTTCGGGTCTAAGATGGAGGTTCCCTTCGTGGACCGCGCAATGTGCGCTGCCGGAGACGCCAATGAATAGTCACGGACAGCCGATTTGACAAGGGAAACGAAAGGGATAAGATAGAGAAGTTGCCCTGCGGCACGGCGAACAGCCGAAAACGCAGAGCACCTGATCTCTCTTGTGAGAAGCAGTCACTGACAGCTTTCGCCGGCCTTCGGGTCTGCGGAAAACGCCGATTTGACAAGCGGATCACGAGAGGTAAGCTAGAGAAGTTGCCCTGCAGCGAAGGCCGAGAGGCTGGAAGGCAGGAGCATCCGATCCTTGAGAACTCAACAGCGTGCACTTGTCAAATGCCAAATAATCCTCGTCCAACCTCGGTTGGTTGAGAATTCCTTTGGATCAAAGACCGGCACATGATGTGCCGGCAACGGATAGTCAGCAATGACATCCCTTTGGTCAGATCAAACTCGCTGCATCGACCCTATTCCGGTCGAGACAGCAAAATTTCTTCACGGAGAGTTTGATCCTGGCTCAGGATGAACGCTGGCGGCGTGCTTAACACATGCAAGTCGAACGGTGAAAGCGGAGCTTGCTCTGCTGGATCAGTGGCGAACGGGTGAGTAACACGTGAGCAACCTGCCCCGGACTCTGGGATAAGCGCTGGAAACGGCGTCTAATACTGGATACGAGCTGCGAAGGCATCTTCAGCAGCTGGAAAGAATTTCGGTCCGGGATGGGCTCGCGGCCTATCAGCTTGTTGGTGAGGTAACGGCTCACCAAGGCGTCGACGGGTAGCCGGCCTGAGAGGGTGACCGGCCACACTGGGACTGAGACACGGCCCAGACTCCTACGGGAGGCAGCAGTGGGGAATATTGCACAATGG
>JAUHYM010000069.1 GCA_030426515.1 Actinomycetes bacterium | reverse complement strand
CGGTCTCGCCGTCGATATCGGGGGTCTCGGTGAGCTGCTTGTAGAGCTCGTGCGCCTTCTTGCCGTTGAGGCGGACCTTCTCGGTCATCGGGAACGTGACGCCCCACGTCGTCGAGCAGTACTCCTGCACAGCCTGTTCGCTCGACAGCTCCTGCAGGAACTGGTTGCTCGGAAAGCCGATGACCGTGAAGCCGCGCGCGCCGTACTGCTTCTGCAGATCCTCGAGCTGCTCGTACTGGGGGGCCAGCCCGCAGCGCGAGGCGACGTTGACGACGAGGACGAGCCGATCACCGGCGAGCGCCCCGAAGGTGGTCTGCTCACCGCGGATGGTGGTGATCGGGATGTCGCGCAGGGTCATGTCGGGGTCCTTTCGTCGCTGTCAGGCTAACCCGCCGGTGCGGGGCCGGGGCCGTCGCGGAACACGCGCACACCGAGGTCCGGGTGATCCACGAACACGCCATCGACACCGAGCTCGCGCAGCCTGGTCCACTCCCCGACGACGTCGCCGTGCGCCGCGGGGCCGCCCGCCGTGCGGAAGGGTCGCAGCAGAAACGCGTTCTCGGGGCGACAGGTCCACGTGTAGACGAGGAGCCCGCGCGCGTGCGCGTCGGCGACGAGGTCGCGCGGCTCGCCCGGGGAGGGCGCCAGCAGACGCCGCTTGGGAACGCTGATCCCGTGGACCGCGCCCGCCAGCTCGTCCAGCCCGGCGGGATGCAGCTGAGCGGTGTAGCTGGGCGCGTCGGCCCCGCGCCGGGCGACCAGGTCCGCCGCCGCCCCGTCGGCCTCGAGCAGGTACACGCGCGTGGCGGGCACGCCCTCGAGCGCGTCGAGCACCGACTGCTCGAAGCTCTCGATCACGAGCGGACCGGGCGGGTCATCGACCCATTCCGCGGCCTCGAGGTCGCCTCTCACGAGCGCCGCGACATCCCACCCCCGCGCCGTGAAGTACGTCGGATGCTTGATCTCGACGACCACGCCCAGCGGTCTCGTCGCGGCCGGCGCGGCCTGCCGCACCAGATCGAGCACGTCGCGCAGCCGAAGAATCGGCTCGCTGTCGTCGAAGGCGGCGCTGTCCGGGCGGAGCGCGGGCAGCCTCTCCCGGCACCGCAGGGTCGAGAGCTCCTCCCAGGTGAAGTCCTCGGTGAACCAGCCGGTGAGCCGCTGCCCGTCGACCGTCTTCGTCGTGCGGCGGTCGGCGAAGTCCGGCCGGTCGGCGACATCCGTCGTCTCGGAGATCTCGTTCTCGTGCCGCACGACGAGCACGCCGTCGGCCGAGACGACGACATCCGGCTCGACCGCGTCGACGCCCATCGCGAAGGCCAGACGATACGCCGAGCGCGAGTGCTCGGGACGATAGCCCGGCGCACCGCGGTGGCCGATGACGAGGGGAGCGCGAGCCGTCACACGCTCACGCTAACCGTGCGGAGACCTGCGCGCGCCGTGTCACCCGCTGTTCAAAGGCCGTTCTCAGCCGCGCGCGGCGGAATTCCGCGGGAACTCGGATATCGTTGTTCGACAGCACACAGCTGTGACCCCCCGAACTTGGAGTGTGAGAGCAGTGGCCCTCAACAACCCGGCCTTCAACAACCCGGCGTTCCAGGACCAGCGCGCCGTGCAGACCTACCCCGGCGGCCCGCAGGCAGCGAACCTGGGCGGACAGACGCAGTACGCCGCGACGCAGCACGCCGCGACCAGTGCGGCCGCGAGCGCCCACCTCGAGGGCGCGTACGCCGCCCCCGCGGCCGGCGCCGTCGACACCGGCCGCATGACCACCGAGGACACCGTCATGAAGACGGTCGGCCTGTTCGCCATCCTGCTGGTCACGGCGGTCGGCGGATGGTTCTGGACCCTGGGCGGGGCGATGTCGCCCGAGCAGGCGACCAGCGTCACGATCATGCCGTGGATCATCGGCGCCCTCGTCGGGTTCGTCCTGTCGATGGTGATCATCTTCACCTCGCGCAAGAAGGTGCGCCCGGCGCTGATCTTCGCCTACGCCGCCGCGGAGGGCCTGTTCGTGGGCAGCATCTCCGCCTACTTCGAGCTGCTCTACCCGGGCATCGTCGTCCAGGCGACCCTGGCCACCCTCGCCGTCGTCGGCGTGACCCTCGCGCTGTTCGCCAGCGGCAAGGTGCGCGCATCGAAGCGGGCCACGAAGATCTTCATGGTCGCCATGATCGGCTACCTGGTGTTCTCGCTCATCAATGTGTTCATCATGATCTTCGGCGGCACCGACAGCGCCTGGGGCCTGCGCAGCGAGCCGAGCTTCCTGTTCGGCATCCCGTGGGGCGTGCTCATCGGCGTGTTCGTGGTCATCATGGCCGCCTACTCGCTCGTGCTCGACTTCGACTCGATCCAGCAGGGTGTCCGCAACGGGGCTCCCCGCCAGTACGGCTGGCTGGGCGGCTTCGGCATCATGGTCACCGTCGTGTGGCTGTACGTCGAGATCCTCCGCATCCTGGCGATCGCGCGCGGCAACAACTGACGTCATCGTCCGAACGGGCCTCTCCGGTGAGCTGATCGCCGGGGAGGCCCTTTCCGTGTCGGGCGGGCCGCGAACCGGCGACCTGGTGCGGGGCCCCGTTAGGCTGGCGGGCATGACCGCGGAACGCCGGCTACCCTCGCTCGTGCGCAGGACCGGTGTGGCGCTCGCGGCCGTGGTGCTCGCCGGCCTGGTGGGCGCGGGCGTCGGGGTCTCCCCCGCCGCGGCCGCCCCGGAGCCCGCCCCGCTCGCCGTCGACGAGACCCCCTCGCCGATCGCGCTCGCCGACTGCCCCGTCCCGGTGCCGCGTGGCGCCGGCGGCCGTGTGCAGTGCGGCGTGCTGACCGTGCCGGAGACATCGGGCGACAGCGATCCGGAGCGCACCGTCGAGCTCCCCTACGCCGTCGTGTCCAGCGCGTCGCGCTCTCCGGAACCGGACCCGGTCGTGATCGTCGTCGACACCGGCACCAGCGTGTTCGACGAGCTCGCGCACATCGTCTCGGACGCCGACTGGGCGACCGACACCCGCGATGTGATCCTGCTGGAGCGGCGAGGCGGACCGTACGCCGCTCCTGCCCTGGACTGTCCGCAGATCGACGCCGACCGGTTCATCGCCGACGGCGCCCTGCTCACCGGCGATCGCGCAGACGCCCAGCGTCGGCGCGCGCTCAACGCCTGCCAGACGACACTGGCGGCACAGGGGGTGGACCTCTCGGCGTACTCGAGCAGACGGGCCGTGTCCGACCTGATGGCGCTGCGCGCCGCGCTCGGCTACGAGGCCTGGAACCTGTACGGCATCGGCGAGGGCACCCGGCTCGCGATGACCGCGCTGCGTGACGAGCCGGACGGCCTGCGCGCTGTCATCCTCGACAGCCCGCTTCCGCCGGAGGTGAACGTCTTCGAGGAGCAGCCGGCCGCGTTCTCGGCCGCGATCGGCCACCTGCTGGATGTCTGCGCGGCCGACCTGCACTGCGCGGAGCGCTATCCGCTGCTGGACCTGTCGCTGCGCTCCGTGCTGAACCGGGCGAGCGTGGACCCGCTCGAGGTGACGGTGGCAGGCCCCGCCGGTGAGCCGGTGATCGTCGTGCTGGACGAGACCGCGCTGGCGCGCGGACTCTCCTCCGCGCTCTCGAGCGCGGACGGCGTGCGCATCCTGCCCTTCGTCATCGACCAGCTCGCCGACGGCAACGCCGACGCCGCGACCGCGCTCGCGCAGCGGGCGCTCGACGGGGTCGGCGACACCGCAGAGGGCGTCACGTGGTCGGTGACCTGTGCCGAGGAAGCGCCGTTCAACGACCCCGAGGCGGTCGCCGCGGCGGCGGAGGCCGATGCCTACGCCGCGCTGGTCGCGACGACAACGGTCTTCGATGTCTGCGCCGTGTGGGAGGCGTCGGCGGCCGGCGAGAGCGCGACGGCCGCGGTGACCAGCGGCATCCCGACACTGCTCATGACCGGTGGCTTCGACCCCACGGCATCCCCCGCCTGGGCGGAGGCCGCCGCCGAGTCGCTGGGCAGCGCCCGCGTCGTGCACGTCCCCTCGATGGCGCGGGGTGTGGTGTGGGAGACCGAGGTCGACGGCTGCCCCGCCTCGATCGCGCGCGCGTTCCTCGCCCAGCCGGACACCGGGGGCAGCGCCGCGTGCGTGGAGCGGATGGAGCGGCCCGCCTTCCTGACGACCGCCGACATCGACCCGACCCCGGCGATGTTCACGCTCTCGCGCGACGTGATCGACAGCGGCGATCCGCTCACCACGGCGCTCCCGATCGGCCTCGGCGCTGCGCTGGCGGCGGGGCTTCTGTACGGCCTGATCCTCACGGTCAAGCCGTCGCTGCGCACCAGCCCCGACGTTCCCGCCGGCGCGCCGCTGGCCCTGATCGCCTCGACCGCGTTCCTCCTCGCCTACGCCGCGGCCCTGGTCATCGTGCTCGTCGCCGCCGAGCCCCTGCTGCTCACTCTCGGACTGCCGGCGAGCGTATGGCCCATCCTGCTGCTGCCCTGGGCGGGGATCGCTGCCACCGCGCTGCTGGTCGCGCTGATGATCGTCGCCTGGGTGAAAGACGACGGCGAGCTGTCGCATCGGATCGCCCTCTCGGCGTTCACTCTCACCGCCCTCGGCGCGATCGCGTGGCTGTTCGCGCACGGGCTGCTCCTTCTCTAGCGGATCCGGCGGGGTGTCGCGCGGGTGCGGCCGCCGCTACGGTGACGGTCATGACCTCTGCCCGGGCCGAGACCCACGTCGAGACGGACGGGCAGCGCGTGCGCGTCTCGCATCCCGATCGTGTCGTCTTCCCCGAACCGGGGCTCACCAAGCTCGACCTCGTCGAGTACTACCTGGCCGTGGCCGACGGTGCCTTGCGCGGGGCTGGCGGGCGCCCCATGGTCCTCAAGCGCTTCGTCAAGGGCATCACGCAGGAGCCGTTCTTTCAGAAGCGGGTGCCGAGCGGCCTGCCGCCCTTCGTCGACACGGCGATCCTGCGCTATGCATCGGGACGGTCGGCGGAGGAGGCGGTGATCCGCACCGCCGCAGGCCTGGTGTGGGCCGTGAACCTGGGATGCCTCGATCTGAACCCCCATCCGGTCCGCGCGGAGGATCTGGAGCACCCGGACGAGCTGCGCATCGACCTGGACCCGATGCCCGGGGTCGACTGGACGCAGATCGTCGACACCGCGTTCACGGCACGGGAGGTGCTCGACGAGCACGGGCTGGTCGGGTGGCCGAAGACCAGCGGATCGCGAGGACTGCACATCCTGGTGCGGATCGCCCCGCGGTGGGGCTTCCCGGAGGTGCGCCGGGCGGCCGAGGCGATCGCTCGCGAGGTCGAGAATCGGGCACCGGGACTCGCGACCGCGCGATGGTGGAAGGAGGAGCGCGGCGAGGCGGTGTTCGTGGACTTCAATCAGAACGCGAAGGATCGCACCGTCGCGTCGGCCTATTCGGTGCGTCCCCTGCCGGATGCGCGCGTCTCGGCGCCGCTGACGTGGGACGAGGTGCGCGAGCGGCGCCCCGAGGAGTTCACGGTCACGACCATGCCGGAGCGGTACGCGGCCGTCGGCGACCCGCACCGCGACATCGACAGCGCGGTCGGCGCGCTCGACAGCCTCCTCGCGTTCGCGGATGAGCTCGGGCCCGGCGAGAAGCCGCCGCGGGCCCGCGACGGATCGGGCCGCCGCGTGTCGACGATGCCGCTCATCGAGCTCGCCCGCACCCGCACGCGCCCCGAGGCGGAGGCCGCGCTGGAGACGTGGTCCGCGCGCCATCCCGATGCGGCCGCGCTGCTGCATCCCGCAGACGTCCTCGTCGACGGGATGCGCGGCTCGAGTTCGCTCTGGTACCGCGTGCGCGTGAACCTTCAGCATGTCCCGGCCGCAGCACGCCCGCCGCAGGAGGAGCTCATCGCCGACTTCGACCCCTGGGCGGGACGGGAATGGCGATGACCCGCGTCGTGTTCGTCGCCGGCATGCACCGCAGCGGGACGACGCTGCTCGCCCGATCGATCGAGTCGGCCCGCGGCGCATCCGGCCTCGACGCCTCGGGGGTGATGATGGGCGAGGGGCAGTTCCTGCAGTCCGTGTACCCGCGCGACGCCGAGGTCGGCGGCCCGACCCGCTGGGCGTACGACCCGCGGTCGCACCTCACCGAAGCGGACGCCGGCGAGCGCGATCACGACGACCTGTGGCGGGCGTGGTCCCCGTGGTGGGATCCGACGGCGAGCGTCCTCGTCGAGAAGACCCCCAGCAACCTCACCAAGACGCGGTTCCTGGCGGCGCTGTTCCCCGACGCGCGCTTCGTGGTCATCACGCGGCATCCCATCGCGCAGGCCCTCGCGGTGCGCAAGTGGTCGCCGGACTGGAAGGGCAAGTCGGGGATCGGCTTCACCGGGCTGGTGGACCACTGGGCGTACGCGCATGAGCTGCTGCGCGAGGATGCCGCCCACCTGCGGCATCTGCACGTGCTGCGGTTCGAGCATCTCGTGGCGCGTCCCGAGCAGGAGCTCGCGCGGGTGTCGCGGTTTCTGGATGTCGACATCCCGCCGGAGGCGGCGAGGCGATACGACGCCTCGATCGTCGACGGCTACGTGCGCGACTGGGATCGCGTACGCCGGGGACGCGCCGTCATCGATGATCCGCGGCGATACAAGCGCGCCGCCCGCCGTGCGATCGAGCGTGTCGCGATGCCGGTGGAGAGTGTGCGTGTGCGGGGGCTGCGCGACCGGGTGGCCGCGCTCGGGTACGACCTGGAAGACCTGCGCGCGGCCGCCGCCTGGCCCGAGGCCGTTGACACCGACCGCGCTCGACGGGCACGGTGAGAGGCGAGGTGAGGCCATGCCGACTCTGACACCGGGCGTCTACATCGAGGAGATTCCCTCGGGGGTGCGTGCGATCGCGCCGGCGGCGACCGCGGTGACCGCGCTGTTCGGGGTGACCGACGGCGACGAGGAGCCGGCGCTGGTCACCAGCGCGGCCGCGTTCGCCGATCGGTGGCCGACCGAGACCCCGCTGGGGAGAGCGGTCACACTCTTCTTCGCCGGCGGCGGCGCGTGCGCGTGGGTGGCGCCCCTGGCGGCACTGACGGCGGACGCCGTCTCCGACGCGTCTCGTGCGCTCCCCGCCGACGTCTCTCTGGCGTGCGTGCCCGCCGATCCCGTCGCTTCCCCCGCGGTCATCGCGGCACTCGAGAGCGCCGTGGCGGACCGGCGCGTCATGCTGCTGCTCGAGGGCCCCTGGGATGACCCCGCGGCGGCGACGAGCGCGATGGCTGCCGGAACATCGACGGCACTGGGCGCGCACGGGCCGGACGCCGCCGTCTACTGGCCGAGGCTGCGCGCCCATGACGGATCCACGGTGTCGCCGCTGGGGGCGGTGGCCGGAGTAATCGCCCGCACCGACGCGCGGCGCGGCGTGTGGAAGGCGCCGGCCGGACGCGAGGCGGTGCTGCGCGGCATCCACGGGCCCGCGGTGGGCGCGAGCGTGGCGGAGTACGGGGAGCTGAACCGCCGGGGCGTGAACGCTCTGCGCTCGCTCACCGGCCTCGGCCCCGTCGTATGGGGCGCCCGGACCGTGTCGACCGACCCGGAGTGGCGGTACGTGTCGGTGCGCCGGACGGCACTGTTCCTTCAGGAGAGCATCACCCGGGGTCTGCGGTGGGCGGTGTTCGAGCCCAACGACGAACCGCTGTGGAAGGCCGTGCGCCAGATCGTCTCGGCGTTCCTGCACGGCCTGTTCGGGGAGGGGGCTTTCGCCGGGAACGCACCCGATGAGGCGTTCTTCGTGCGATGCGACCGGTCCACGATGACGCAGGCGGATGTGCAGGCAGGACGCCTCGTGGTCACCGTGGGGTTCGCCGCGGTGCGCCCGGCGGAATTCCTCGTGCTGCGGATGACGGCCGCCGCCGCGGCGCCCTGACCGATCAGCGTCCGGCGCCGGCGGCGCCCCCGAAGCGTCGGCCCGACGCGACCTGCTCCGCGACGCGGCGCAGCGCCAGCAGCACCGGCTCCATGAGCACGGACCCGAGAACCACGTAGCGCACGGCAGCCTCGGGAGAGTCGGTGGGCACACCCGCGAGCTCGGCCGTGGCGATGCGCTGCGCCGCGTCCGCATAAGCGTCGACGACGTCGTCCGAGAGCGCGAATCCGGCGCGGTCGAGATTCTGCAGCGCTCGTGCGAGACCCGCGAGCACCTGCGGGTCGCACGCCCCCGGTTCCCACCCCACGCGACGTGCGAACGCCTCGGCCGCATCCAGATCCGGCGTCGCCTCGACCTCGGGCGTGATCGCGCCGTGCACCTCGCCGAGCAGATCGTTGGTCCCCGCGAGCGGTGCATCCAGCGCGGCGAGCACGCGTCGGGTCGCGGCGATCCCGACGCCGGAGTCCACGAGCGCGCGGATCACGCCGAGTCTGCGCCGATGGTCCTCGCCGTAGGTGGCCTGCGTCGCCGATGTGCGCTGCCCCTCGGGGAGCAGGCCCTCGCGCAGGTAGTACTTGATCGAGGCGACCGAGACGCCGGTCGCCGTCGACAGCTCTGAGATTCTCACGTCACCGCCTTGACATCGATAGTATCGCTATCCAATATAGATAGTGACGCTATCCAATCAGAGAGTCGAGGACGCGATGAGCACCATCACCTCCGGACGCATGACGCACCGACACGACGGCGAGCTCGTCGCGTTCCACATCGGCATGCAGATCAACAGACCCTGGCGCGTGGACCTCTGGTGGCCCGCCTTCCTGGCGATGCCGCGCATGCTGCGCGAGCTCAGCGAGGATCCGGAGTCGGGGCTCCTCGGATATCAGCTCCTGTTCGGACGCGGCGGACCCTACGTCGTGCAGTACTGGGACTCGATCGACAAGCTGTACGCCTATGCCTCGGACCGCGAGCGGCAGCACCGACCGGCGTGGGCCGAGTTCAACCGCCGTGCGCGGGCCGTTCCGGGCGCGGTCGGCATCTGGCACGAGACGCTGCAGGTCTCTCGCGCCGAGAGCATGTACGTCGCCACGCGCACGATGGGACTGGCGGCGGCCACCGAGGCGGTGCCGGTCGAGCGGCGCCATGATCGCGCCGCGGCGCGCTACGCCGACGGCACGACCCCGGCGACGAGGGTCGCCGCGTGAGTCACGCCTGCGCGAGCGCCCCGAGCGCGTCGCCCGTCAGCCGCTGTGTGGTCCATTCGTCCATGGGCGCGGCGCCGATCGACCGGTAGAACGCGATCGACGGCTCGTTCCAGTCCAGCACCGTCCATTCGAGCCGGCGATAGCCGCGTTCGACGCAGACGGCGGCGAGCGAGGCGATCAGGGCCTTGCCGTAGCCTCGACCGCGCTGCGCCTCGTCGACGTACAGGTCCTCGAGCCAGATCCCGTGGGTGCCGGTCCACGTCGAGTACGTGAGGAACCAGATCGCGATGCCCCGGATCACGCCGTCGCGCTCGACCACATGGGTGAACGCCTTCGGGTCGTCGCCGAACAGCGTCTCGGCCAGCGCGGGCACGGTGTTCTCGACGGCATCCGGCTCGCGCTCGTAGTCGGCGAGCGCCTGGATGCAGGCGAGGATGCCGGGCTCATCGCCCGGCCGGGCATCGCGCAGAATCGCGCCGTCGTCGAGAAGTCGCTCGGTCACCCATCGAGCGTACGGGAGAGCGCCACCCGGCGGCATCCGCGTCACAGCAGCCAGGGATCGATGTCCATGCCGGACTCCCGCGGAGGGTCCTCGATCACCGCCGGCGCGACCCGCGAGGCGCGGAATCTGCGGATCACGATGTTGCGCACCCGGCCGCGCACCCCGGGGGCGCCGGCGCGCAGGCGCGTGAGAGAGGCGGCACGGGGTCCGGTGGGGATGTCGCGCGGCAGCGATCCGGTCGCGACGATCCACTCGGGCAGACCCAGCAGCCGCAGGATCGCCGCGAGGCGCTCCGATTCGAACACGCTGAACGGGTCGAGAGGGTCGGCCAGCAGAGCGCTCAGCTGGTCCTCGGCCAGCGGCCTGCCCACCAGCCCCGCCAGCACCGCCGCGTACTCGGCGCCGACGGGGTCGGCGAGCACGTCACGGTCTGCGTTCGGCTCGCGCGAGGGGTCGCTGCAGTACCGCAGCAGCTCCTCGCGAATGCGCCAGGCGGCGATGCCGAGCTGACGGTCGCGCAGGACCCGGAGCGCGACGACGGTCGCCCGCGTGTCACGCGCGACGACCTCCCCCACCTCGAAGATGCCGCGCTTGTGCGCTGCGACGACGCCCGCGGTCGGGGTGATCGCGACCAGCCATTCCCCCTGCGGCGGGGCGATCCAGCCGGTGAAGCGGATGCCGCTGAGCGCACGCGTGAGCTCGCCGAGCCGCCGCGCATCGGCGCGCACGAGGACCGCGCCGTAGGAGTACCCGTCAGGGCCGATCCCTCCCGGCGTCACCGATCCCGGCCGCGGAACGTCCATGCGTTCGATCTTGGCGCATGCGCGCGGCGGGCGCGTGGGTGCGTCAGTACGCGCCGACGGCGACCTTGTCCTGCAGGATCTCGCGCGTGCTCGACAGACCCAGGCGGGTGGCGCCGGCGGCGAGCATCGCCTTGGCGTCGGCGAGGGTGCGGATGCCGCCCGAGGCCTTGACCTCGAGGCGGTCGCCGACGGTGCGCTTCATGAGCTCGACCGCGTGGATGCTCGCGCCCCCGGCAGCGTGGAAGCCGGTGGAGGTCTTCACGAAGTCCGCCCCCGCGGCCTCGGCGGCCTGGCAGGCGCCGACGATCTCGTCGTCGGTCAGGGCGGCCGACTCGATGATGACCTTCAGCACGACCGGTGCCGGCGCCGCCTCGCGGACGGCGCGGATGTCGGCCTGCACGTCGTCGAAGCGGCGCTCGCGGACCGCGCCGACATCGATGACCATGTCGATCTCGTCTGCGCCCTGCGCGACCGCCAGGCGCGCCTCGGCGGCCTTGATCTCGGAGTGGTGACGACCGGTGGGGAACCCGCACACGACGGTGAGCTTCAGGCCCTCGGGCACCTCGACGGGCAGAGCCGACGGCGAGAGGCACACGCTGTACGCGCCGAACTCGGCGGCCTCGGCGATCGCGGCGGCCACGGCGGCGCGGCTGGCCTCGGGCTTGAGCAGGGTGTGGTCGATCGTGCGGGCGATCTCATCGTGGGACATGCGGACTCCTTCTGGTCGGGGCGGGTCGCACGTCCTCGGGCTGACCCTTCATTATCGCGCAGGATGCTGGGAGCGAGGTCCGCGGCCCGTCTCCCCGCCGAGACTTCACAAATGGCGGGGAAATCGCCCACATCGGAGCCATTTGTGCGGTCTCGCGGGGGCGAGGCCCGGCGGCATCCATTCACCGGAATAGAATCACGGCGAGTACCGTTTCTCCCGACATGGAACGCTTCGGAACCCTCT
>JAUHYM010000068.1 GCA_030426515.1 Actinomycetes bacterium | reverse complement strand
CCCGCGTCGACCGCGGCCAGCAAGGCCCTGCGACAGCGGGGGTTCCGTTTCGTCGGGCCGACCACCATGTACGCGCTCATGCAGTCCACGGGCATGGTGGACGATCACCTCGCGGGGTGCTGGCGCGCAGGCTGAGGCAGCCCCGGGTCACCCCGCGCGCTCTCGGCCGGGCAGCCGGTGCGTCAGAGCGCCGCGGTCTCCGGCGGCTCGACGACTCTCGCCTCGCCGTGCGCGAGCACCTTCACGACGATGCCGCGCTTGGCGAGGGCGGCGACGGTGCGCGTCTCCTCCTCGCGGGTGCGGCCGAGGGCGCGCACGTTGGCCACGACCAGGACCTCACCGGGCTCGACCGTGTCGAACAGGCGCTCCAGGCGCGCCTCCCACGACTCGAGGATCTCTGGGGCGGGATGCCGGAACCCGTCGATCGTCACCCCGAAGCGTGCGAGCGCGTCCCGCTGCTCCACGACCGTCGGCATGTCATCCCGCGCGACGACCAGGCCGACCAGACGCGAGCCCGCCGGGCGCACCGTCCACCACTCGCCGTCCTGGGGGAGTGCTGCCGCATCCGATCCGCTCACCGCTGGTCCTTCCGTCGGACTCTATTGTGACCGACGCCGGCGACTCCCGACGACCACCCGCGGTGTTCAGTCGACCCCGTCGAGGCGCAGCTGGATGCTCATCTGCTCGGCGTCGAGCTCGGCGAGCGCGTGCCGGAGTGCCGAGGTGCTGTACTCGCCGCCGTAGCTGAGCAGCGCCAGCCGTTCGCGCATCGCGTGATTCAGACGCATTCGCAGCCGCAGCGCGGCCTGCGACGCTGCGGTCGCGTCGTCATCGTCGGGCGCGCGAAGCTTGGCTCGCGCGCCGGCGAGCACGCGCTCGTCGTAGGGGGCTCCGCCCTCGTCCCGCAGCGCCGGGTCGTCGAGGGTGCGTGCGGCCGCGGCGGCCAGCTGCGTGTCGAGACGCCGGTGCTCGTCGAGCGAGGTGGTCTCGGCATCCTCATCGGCGATCTTCAGCGCGCGCAGCAGCCACGGCAGGGTGTAGCCCTGCAGCATGAGGCTCATCGCCGCGACGATGAACGCGATCAGCACGAGCAGCTCGCGGTTGGCGACGTCCGAGGGGAGCGTCTGCACCGCCGCGATCGTGACGACCCCGCGCATCCCCGCCCACACGATCACCGTGCCGTGACGCCACCCGAGGGGCGACGCCTGGTAGTAGTCGAGGTCGTTGAGCGCGCGGCGCACACTGTGCCGCATCGCCGCGATACGGCGACGGCGGATCTTGTCGGCGACCTCCGCGTGTCGGGCGTCTCGGGCGGGGTCGGGATGCCGGTGGTAGTGCTCGTGCACCCGGCGCGCGTGATCACCCGACGCACGCGCGGCGTAGTCTTCGATCCGGTCGCGGCGCGCCTCGAGGCTCTCGCGGCTGAGGCGCCGGGCCCGTCTGCCCTGCGCCCACACCATGTACGAGACGTAGACGATGCGCACCGCGAGGATGATCGCGAACGACGACAGTGCCAGCCAGGTCGCGTGCCACACACCGCCCGAGTTCTCGATGTTCGCCTCGAGCACCTCGAGCAGCTCGAGGCCCATGAGCAGGAACACGCCCCCCTCGAACAGCAGCTCGATGGTGCGCCAGTTCAGCTGGTCGCTGATGCGCATCTCGGGGGTGAACCAGCGGGCGCGCTCCTGCCCGGTGACCAGTCCCGCCACCACCGCGGCGACGAGGCCCGACCCGCCGAGGGCGTCGCTGGGAAGGTAGGCGAGGTAGGGCACGGTGAAGCTGATCGCGGTCGCGGCGGCCGAGTCACCGATGATGACGCGCAGGCGGGTCGCCAGCCACCCGACGATCGCCCCGACGATCGCGGCGATGAACACGCCCCACACGAAGTCCCACACCGCCTCGGTGAGCGCGAAGCCACCGGCGATCGCCGCGATCGCGGTGCGCAGCAGCACGAGCGAGGTGGCGTCGTTGAGCAGGCTCTCGCCCTCGAGTAGCGTGACGACGCGATCAGACAGGCCCAGCCGCTTGGCGATGGACGTCGCCACCGCGTCGGTGGGGCTGAGAATCGCCCCCAGCGCGACCGCCGCGGCGAACGGAATGCCGGGGATCACGAAGAAGAAGAACGTGCCGAGGATGAGCGCGCTGACGACGACCAGCAGGACGGCCAGGCCCGCGATCGGCCGCAGGTCGCGCCGGAACTCGATGGCGGGAAGCCGCACCGACGCGGCGTACAGCAGGGGAGGCAGCACGCCGACGAGGATGACCTCGGGGTCGACCTCGATGTCGGGGAAGAACGGCAGCAGGGCCGCAAGGACGCCCACCGTGACCAGGATGAGCGGGCCCGCGATGCCCAGTCGGGGGGCGAACGCCGAGGTCAGCGACACCACGACGATGCCCGCCACGCCGATCAGCAGCCACTCGAGCATCAGCGACCCTCCGCCTCGTCAGCGCCGTGTCGGGCGATCACAGCAGTCCGAGTGCCGCGACGGCATCGCGCTCGGAGACGAGCTCGGAGACGGACGCGTCGATCCGCTGCCGGGCCCGGTCGTCGAGGCTCAGGCCTTCCACGACCTCCCAGCCCGAGCCGTCCGAGCGCGCGGGGAACGAGCAGACCAGCCCTTCGGGGACGCCGTACTGTCCCCCCGACACGACCGCCGCCGACGTCCACCCCGATCCGGCGGGTCGGCCGAGCACCCAGTCGTGCATGTGCTCGATGGTCGCGTTGGCCGCGGAGGCGACCGACGACGAGCCGCGCACCCGGATGATCTCGGCACCGCGCCCGGCCACGCGGGGCACGAAATCGTCGTCCAGCCAGGCCGCCGCCGCGGCCGCGTCGCCGAAGTGGGCGGTGAGCGCGTCGCCCGCCGAGACCCCGCCGACGGTCGCATGGGCGATGTCGGGGAACTGGCTGGCTGAGTGGTTGCCCCAGATCGCGACGTCGGCGATCGTCGAGGCGGGCGCGCCGAGGGTGGCCGCCAGCATCCCGACGGCGCGGTTGTGGTCGAGCCGCGTGAGCGCCGTGAACCTCTCGGCCGGGATGTCGGGCGCCGAGGCCGACGCGATGAGCGCGTTCGTGTTGGCGGGGTTCCCGACCACCACCACCCGGATGTCGTCGGCAGCGTGGGCGTTCAGCGCCGCGCCCTGCGGGCCGAAGATCCCCGCATTGGCGGCGAGCAGGTCGGCACGCTCCATCCCGGGACCGCGCGGCCGGGCGCCGACCAGCAGAGCGACGTTCGCGCCCTCGAACGCGACGGCGGGGTCATCGGTGATCTCGACCGACTCGAGAAGGTCGAAGGCGCAGTCCTGCAGCTCGAGCGCGGCGCCTTCGGCGGCCCCGAGCCCTGCCGGGATCTCGAGCAGCCGCAGCCGCACCGGCTGATCGAACCCGAGCATCGCGCCCGCCGCGATGCGGAACAGCAGGGCATAGCCGATCTGGCCCCCCGCGCCGGTGACGGTGACGGTCATGGGTGAGTGCGCCATGCCCCGAGCCTATGCCCGCGGCCCGTCGCGCGTGGGATCCGGCGGGAAGGGTCACCGGTGCGGTACGTTCGGGGAAATTCCGCGTGAACGCGCGGGTGGAAAGGACGGTCATGGGCGAGGCGGAGGCACTGTATCCGCCGATCGACCCCTATGAGACCGGCATGATGCTCGCGGGCGACGGGCACCGCGTGTACTGGGAGCAGTGCGGGAACCCCGACGGCAAGCCCGTCGTGTTCCTGCACGGCGGCCCGGGCGCCGGATGCTCCCCCGACCACCGCCGGTTCTTCGACCCGGCGCGCTATCGCATCATCCTGCTCGACCAGCGGGGATGCGGGCGCTCGACCCCGCACGCCAGCGAAGACGCCGCCGCGCTGCGCCACATCACGACCTGGCACCTGGTCGCCGACATCGAGCTGCTGCGCCGCAACCTGGGTATTCCGACCTGGCAGGTGTTCGGCGGCTCGTGGGGGAGCGCCCTCGCGCTCGCCTACGCGCAGGCGCACCCGCAGGCGGTCAGCGAGCTCGTGCTGCGCGGCATCTTCACGCTCCGCCGCCACGAGCTGGAGTGGTTCTACGAGGGCGGCGCGTCGGCGATCTTCCCCGACCTGTGGGAGGAGTTCATCGCGCCGATCCCGGTGCTCGAGCGCTCGCGCATGATCGAGGCGTATCACCGGCGGCTCTCGGACCCCGACCCCGCCGTGCACGTGCCCGCCGGGGTCGCGTGGTCCAAGTGGGAGGCGTCGACCCTCACGCTGCGGCCCGACCCGCAGCTGATCGCCGAGATGACCGAGGAGCGCGCCGCGGTCGCGTTCGCGCGCATCGAGAACCACTTCTTCCTCCACGGCGGGTGGTTCCGCGAGGGGCAGCTGATCGAGGATGCCTCCCGGCTGCGCGGCATCCCGGCGGTGATCGTGCAGGGGCGCTACGACGTGTGCACGCCGATCATGACGGCGTGGGACCTGCACCGGGCCTGGCCAGAGGCTGATCTCGTGGTGATCGACGACGCCGGCCATGCGGCGTTCGAGCCCGGCATCGCGGCGGCGCTGGTCGCCGCGACCGACCGGTTCGCCGCAGACTCCGGCGAGTGATCAGGCCTTCAGCGCCAGGCGCAGGGTGGCCAGGAGCCGCCGCGCATCGGGCTCTGCCCGGTACCGGGTGAGCCCCTCGCTGACCGCGGCCGCGGTGCGGGCGGTGACGAACCAGGGCGGCTTGGGCATCACGGTGCGCTCGCCGCCGCGCAGCGCGCGGGGGAACGGCCGGAACGGCGCGCGGCCCACCGATCGTTCGACACCGTCGATCAGCAGCGCGTTGTGGACGATCCCGGTCCCGCTGCCGATGTCGTCGAGGCGATTGCCGGGGAACGCGCCCCAGGTGAACGTCGGGGTGCCGAAGACGAACCCGGTCCAGGCGTTGATCGCGATCGTGCCGTAGCGGAGGTCGGCGATCGCCTGGTCGAACCGGTCGCCCAGGGCGCGCTCCGCGACCGGGTCGATCAGGATGTGCGCACCCAGCGACCCGGTGAGGGCGTCGTTCGCGTGCGCGACTGCGGCGTCCAGGAACGCGGCGCCGGTGCCCGGGATCTCCACGACGCCCAGCACGGGGGCGAAGTACTCGGTGGTCTCGACCGCCGGCGCCTCGGCGCCCGCCTCCACGTGCACGAGCGCGCGGGTCCCGCCGGCCGACCACTCCGCGTCGGGGTGATCGGATGCCGCCGCGGCCAGCTTCTCGTCGGCGCGCGGGTACCAGACGGGTCGCTGCGGCGCCCGGGCGAACGCTGCGCGCAGCGCGTCGAGGAACGCGTCGCGCTGCGGCCAGTCGGCGCTGAGAAGGACCACCTGCGCGGCGATGCAGTTGTGCCCGCTGTTGTGCAGCCGCATCGACGCGATGTTCTCGGCCTGGTAGCGAAGGTCCGCGTCGGTCCAGCGCCCGGGAACGACGATCACCGGGGACACCCCGCCCAGCTCGGCCGTGATCGGCTTGTCGAGCACCGGCCGGCCCTTCCTCTTGCGGTCGGCGGCGTCCGGGCCCCACACGATCGCGTCGAACGTGGTCGCCGCTCCCGTGATGTGCACATGGTCGATGCGCGGATGCGCGGTCAGCGTCGCCCCCACGTCGGGCCCGCCGGTGACCACCCGCACGAAACCTGACTCGATGAGCGGCGTCAGCAGGCGCCGGAACAGCGGAGCGAGCGGATCCATCGTCGGGTTGAGCTTGAGCAGCGCCATCCGGTTGTGCGCGATCAGCTCGTACAGCACGTCGAGCACCGGGATCGCGGTGACGTTCCCCGCCCCGAGCACGAGGCCCACCCCGCCCGAGACGGTCGGGCACAGCTGCGCGAGCCCCGCGTGACGGCGTGCGTCGTCGGCAGAGACCCCGGGGCGCAGCCAGACCTCACCGCGGAATCCCGAGAGGATCAGACGATCGGAGGGCTCGGCCGGGAACACCGAGATCGCGACGCGCCCGCCGGGAGCGGCCGACGTCGACACGCCCGCCAGCGGGCTCTTCCCGCGCGCGAGGGCGCGCAGCGAGCGGATGTAGGCGTCGAGCGCGACGATGATCGCGTACGGTCCCGACAGCCACTCCTCGCCGCGCAGCGGGTGGTCGGCATCCAGCCCCTTGATCTCGGCGGCCGTGCGCGCCCAGTCGGCGGCGACGTCCGCGGCGGCGTTCCTGACCGAGGTGAGCAGTCGCGCCCGCTGGTCGAGGGTGAGGTGCGTCCACGCGCGCGCGCCGTTATGGAGTTCGGCGATCTGCGTGTCGAGTGTCGGGGCGGGCGATCCCTCGTCCGGACCAGGGGTGGGCGCGGACGCGGGCTCCGAGATGAGGGTCACGGGGCGCTCTCCTTCGTGCGCGGGGGATCAGTCCACCCTACGTCGGATAGCCGACACCCTCGGGCGGGTGTGGACAGCGCCTCGGGGCTACTCGGTGCCCCAGCGCGAGGTCAGCGCGCGGAGCATCTCCAGTGACACATCCGCGAGACCCGCGAGGATGCACAGGGTCCACAGCAGCTCCAACCAGACGCGCAGTCGGGGGAACCGCGTCTGCGCATCCTCGAGCGCGACGCGCACCGAGACGACCATCAGCGCCCAGCTGATGACATGGAACCGCGTGCGCACCCCCTCGAACCCGAGGACGATCCAGCTCGTCCACGCCGGCACCAGGGCCAGGGTGAAACGGCGCAGCGCGTCGCCGCGCCGCCAGATCAGGTACACGATCGCGGGGATCAGCAGCACCTGGATGACGACGGCCGTGCGTCCGCCCCACGGCTCGGCCGACCCGATCACACCGCTGACGAACGGCAGGAACGGCGCGACGAGACGGTCGGTGAGATCGGGCAGCCGCGACAGCGCATCGGCGCTGGGAGCACCCGTGGGCTCCCCCAGCCAGACGCCGGTGATCACGAGTTGGCGCACGTTCCAGAACAGCAGCATCGCGGCGGCCGGCACCGCCAGTGCCACCCACTGCAGCAGGATGCGCGAGAACGCGGGTGCCGGAGGCCCCTCCCCGCGGCGGGCGGCGGCGCGCGCGAACACCCAGCGCAGCAGGATCATGAGGCCCAGCAGCCCGACCGAGGCGACACCGATGGGCTTGATCGAGACCGCCACCGCGAGCAGCCCGCCGGCGAGCCACGCGGGCGCGAGCCGCGCGGCATCCGAGGCCAGCACCGTGGCCACGGCGACCGCGGCGAACGCGGCGACCGGCGTGTCGTTGTACCCGACGTACGACGAGTCCCACACGACCGGCATCGCGAGGGCGGCGGCAGCGCTCACCCCCGTGCCCTTGACGCCGAGTGACGCGGCGATTCCGGCGACCGGGCGCACCCGCGGCCGCGCTGCGGGTCAGATGAGGGCGAGTTCGCGCAGCTTGGACTCGACGTCGGCGTTCGACGGCTCGACGTGGTGCGTGGCATCCGGGTACACCACGACGGGGATGTTGGTGCGGCCCGAGATCTCGCGGGCGACGTCTGCGGCTTCGGGCTGAGCGTTCAGATCGATGTACTCGAACGCGACGCCCAGGCCGTCGAGCTGCGCCTTCGTGCGGCGGCAGTCGCCGCACCAGTCGGCGCCGAACATGGTCAGGGCGGGGGACTCGGGAGAGGTCATCCTCTCAGCCTAAGCGCGCCGCGCTGGGTGGGCGCTGGGCAGGGTGACGGCGGTGTGCAGCGCTTGCAGAAGGTTCTGGGCGTCGGGTCGGATAGGTTTGCCTGGACCGCACGCCCGGAACCTGTCGCCCATGAATCTCAGCATCATCGTTCCCACCTTCAACGAGGCGCCGAACGTCGAGGAACTGATTCGTCGCATCGGCGCTTTCGTCGCGCCCGGAACCGCGGAGGTCGTCTTCGTCGACGACAGCACGGACGACACCCCCGCGGTCGTGCGCCGCGTCGCGGCATCCGCCCCGCTGCCGGTGCGGGTGATCCACCGCGAGACGGCGACCGGCGGGCTCGGCGGCGCGGTACTCGAGGGGATCGCGGCGGCCCAGGCGCGGGTGTGCGTGGTCATGGACGGCGACCTGCAGCATCCCCCCGAAGAGATCCCCGCCCTTGTGGGCCGGTACGAGCAGGGCGGCGCGGATGTCGTCATCGCCTCGCGCTACGCGGGCGGTGCGACCTCGCGCGGGCTCGCCGACCGCACCCGCGTCTTCGTGTCGAAGGCCTCGGTGGCGGTGACCCGCGCGATGTTCCCCGTTCGGCTGCGGGGCGTGTCGGATCCGATGACCGGCTTCTTCCTCATCGACACCGAGGCGGTCGATCTGCGCGGACTGAAGCCGCGCGGCTTCAAGATCCTGCTCGAGACCCTGGCGCGCCGCAGCGTGCGGGTCGCCGAGATCCCGTTCGACTTCGCCGAGCGCACCGCCGGCGAATCGAAGGCCTCCCTGCGTCAGGGGGTGCACTTCCTCACGCAGCTGACCCTGCTGCGCTTCGGCAAGATGTCGGCGTTCGCCGTCGTCGGCGGGCTGGGCGCCGTGGTGAACCTCGCCATCGTGTGGGCGCTGACCCGGCTGGGTGTGGACTACATCGTGGCCGCCGTGATCGCCGCCGAGGTCACCATCATCGGCAACTTCGTGCTCATGGAGCTCTTCGTGTTCCGCGACATGAAGGCCGAGGCATCCGCGATGTGGAGTCGGTTCGCCAAGTCGTTCGGCTTCAACAACGCCGAGGCGCTCGTGCGGATCCCGGTCATGGCCCTCATGGTCGAGACCTGGCACCTGTCGGCGGTGGTCGCCACCGCGATCACGCTCGTCGTCGCCTTCATCGTGCGCTTCGTGTTCCACTCGCTCGTCGTCTACGCGCCCCGCAAGCCGGGCGCGAAGTCGGGGGCGCGAGAGTTCGCCGAGAAGATCGACGAGCAGGCGATGTCGCCCGGCGAACTCTGATCGCGCCGCACGTCGAGCGCGGCTCAGTCCGCGGCGAGTGTGACGTCGACCTGAAGGTCGCCGGCGACCGCCTCGATGCCGTCCTGCAGGGCATCGAGGTCGACGTCCGCGGCAGCGGTCGCGGCGATGGCGGCCTCGAACACGCGACCGCCGAACAGGGCGGCATCCCGCACCTCGCTCTCGAGCGTCTCGATGCTCGCCCCGTGCCGTTCCAGCACCTGCGTGATCTGGCGGACGATGCCGTGCCGGTCGTTGCCCATGATGTCGATGACCAGGTGCTTCGCGCCGCGCGCCGCCTGGTCGGATCCCACGCGCACCGCGACCGAGAGGGTGTGCGCGAGCCGGTCGAGCGCGGCCCGCAGGTCGTCGGCGGCGAAGTCGGGGACCGACACCTCGACGACGCCCGCGAAGGTGCCCGACAGTTCGGCGAGCTGACTGCGCTCCCAGTTGCCCTGGTGGGCGGCGATGGTCTCGGACAGCTCCGAGACGAGCCCCGCGCGGTCGTCGCCGGCGACGGTGAGGATGAGGGTGGTCACGCTCCCGATGCTACGGGGGCGCGTCGGCCCGGGTCACCCCCTCCCGCCGCCGGCGGCGGAGGTCACACCGCGATCACGGACTCGCGGGTGGGGAACGGCGCGCTCACCGCCTCCGCCAGAAGATCCCTCAGGTGAGCATCCACCTGCGGCATGTAGCCCGGATCGACGGCGAAGAGGCCGAGATGTCCGTGGACATCCTCGATCACCCGCAGCTCGCTGCCGGGGATCAGCTGCTGTTCGTCGACGCAGTCGCGCACCGGGAAGAACATGTCCTCGTCGATGGGCATGACATAGGTCTTCGCGGTGATCCGGCCCAGGGCCGCCGCGAGGTCGCCGTCGGTGTGCCGCGACACATCGCCGCGCTGCCACTTCCAGGCCATCGTGAGCAGCGCGTTCGGGTCCATCGCGGTGAAGTACGGCTCGAGGAAGCCTGTCAGGAAGTCCTCGCGCGACGTGAACCCCAGCGCCGCCCACTTCTCCTGCTTCCAGAACTCGGTCGAGAAGCCCATCGTGCCCCACAGGTGAGCGTGACGCTTCAGCCCCTCCGCCACGTCCTCGTGCGAGGCGTACTCGCCGCCTGCCCAGCCGGGGTCGATCGTGATCTGCTCGATCAGAGTGTCGGTGAACAGGAAGTCATGCGGAGTGTTGCGGGCGGTGCCCGCGATCGGCGCGGCGCGCAGCACCTTGTCGGGGAACCGGACCGCCCACTCGTACGTCTGCTGCGCACCCATCGAACCGCCCACCACCAGCGCCAGGCGCTCGATCCCGAAGTGCTCCCGCAGCAGCCGCTCCTGCGCGACCACGTCGTCGCCGATGCGCACATGCGGGAACCGCGACATCGAGATCGAGGCGTCGTCGGTGTTGTGCGGCGAGGTGCTCAGCCCGTTGCCGATCTGGTTGACGGCGACGATGAAGTACTCGTCGGGGTTCAGCGCGTGGTCGGGCCCGACGTAGGCATCCGCCCAGATCTGATGCGTGCCCGAGAACCACGTCGGGATCAGGATGGCGTTGTCGCGCGCCTCATTGAGGGCGCCCCAGGTGCGCACGGCCAGACGGCAGTCCGGGATCACCCCGCCTTCTTCCAGTTCGAGCCGCCCGATCGAGATCAGCCGGAAGTCCTGGTGCACGTCGGTCGTGTAGTACGGGTTGTCGATCATGAGTCCACCTCGTCGTGGTCAGGAATGGAATGTTCCCCAGGATCCGACGCGCCGCCCACGCACGGCACCGGCAAGAAGACGCAGTCTGCGCCTGCGACCCCGACGGATGGCGGGTCAGCGGTCGGTGACCCGCAGCCCGTCGCCGGGCCGTGGCGCGGGCAGATCGAGCGCGCGGGAGTCCCGCATCTGCTGACGCAGCACCGCGACGGCCAGACGGGCCCGACCGAGCCCGTCGAGCGGTGCGAACCCCATCCGCTCTTTCACGGTCGCGACATGCGCCGTCATGGTCGAATGGTGGATGCCGGCCAGCCGTGCCGCCTCGCGCACACTCGAGGCGCGCAGCAGGGCGTCGAGAGTGGCGCGGGCCCAGGTGTGCTCGGCGAGGAGCTGCCCGACGGCGGTCTCATCACGGTCGGGCCGCGTGTGCGCCGGTGCGTCGGCGAGGACCTCGGCGAGCCCCCCGAGGTCGTCGGCGAGCGACACTCCGCCCGGTTCTGCCAGGCGCAGCGCGACGACCGCGGTGCGGAACGACAGCTCGAGCTCCTCGATGCCCGTGGCGACGCCGACGCCCAGCGGCTTCGCGGCGGGCGTGGCGTTCGCGGCGACGATCGCCACATGCGCCGGCCCGAAAGATGTAGCGACGACATCCTCCGGGCCGCGCGGGTGCGTCACCCACGTGGCGAACAACGGGGCGACGATCACCCGGTACGCGGAACCGTCCACCAAGCCGCGCCGGCGTGCGGCCGCGGTGCGCTCGTCGGCGGACGCTCCTCGATCGACGATGACGGCGATATCGC
>JAUHYM010000067.1 GCA_030426515.1 Actinomycetes bacterium | reverse complement strand
GGAGTCTCGCGCGACCACCCGCAGGAGGGTGGATCGGGGGGCACGTGTGCGACATCCGACGCACGTTCGTACGGGTTCCATCGTACACCTCTCACCCTGTGCACTCGCCCGCGGCCGAGTGCACGCCCGGGGGCGCTCAGGCCTCGTCGAGGATGCTGTCGGGCTGGATGTCGATCTTCGCGCCCGTGAGCTTGGCGGCCAGGCGAGCGTTCTGCCCCTCCTTGCCGATCGCCAGCGACAGCTGGTAGTCGGGGACGAGGGCGCGCACCGCCTTCGTCTTCTCGTCGAGGACGAAGCTGGAGGTCACCTTCGCCGGCGACAGCGCGTTGGCGACGAAGGTCGGCAGCGTCTCGTCGAAGTCGACGATGTCGATCTTCTCGCCGCCCAGCTCGTCGGTCACGGCGCGGACGCGGCGGCCGAGCTCGCCGATGCAGGCGCCCTTGGCGTTGATGGCCGGGTCGTTGGCCCGCACGGCGATCTTGCTGCGATGCCCCGCCTCGCGCGCGAGCGACACGATCTCGACGAGGCCTCCCGCGATCTCAGGAACCTCGAGTGCGAACAGCTTGCGGACCAGACCCGGATGCGTCCGCGACACCGTGATGGAAGGGCCCTTGGTGCCCTTCGACACGCTCGTCACGTAGACGCGCAGTCGCGCTCCGTGTGGGTATTCCTCGCCCGGCACCTGCTCCTCGGGAGGAAGGATCGCCTCGACCGTGCCGAGGTCGACGTGGACCATCCGCGGGTTGGGGCCCTGCTGGATGACGCCCGCGACGATGTCGCCCTCCTTGCCGCGGAACTCGCCCAGGACGGCGTCGTCGGCGATGTCGCGCAGCCGCTGACTGATGACCTGCTTCGCGGCGAACGCGGCGATGCGGCCGAAGCCCTCGGGAGTCGTCTCCTCCTCGCCGATGACCGCCCCCTCGTCGTCGGTCAGCGGGAGGTAGACCGCGACGTGCCCGGTCTTGCGGTCGAGCTCGGCGCGCGCACCCTCGGGCAGGGTGCCGGAGCTCGTGCTGTGCTTCGCGTACGCCGTGAGGATGGCCTGCTCGATGATGCGCACGAGTTCGTCGAAGGGGATCTCCTTCTCGCGCTCGATCGTGCGCAGCAGCCCCATGTCGATATCCATCGCGACCTCCGTATTCAGCTCTCGTCGGCTCCGCGCCGACATCCCGACTACGATACCCGATCACGCCTGAGACGATCAGGGCTCCGGGGCCTCGCACATGGTCGACGCAGGAACCTCACGGTGGAATCTCCGGTCGGTCCACTCGATGAGCGTGGGCAGCAGGCGCGACCCCGGCAGCATGATCTCGGTGTGGTCGTAGCCGCGGAACTCGAACCAGTGGACGAACGCCGCGTCCGCACAGATGTCCTCCGCGAACTCCCGCTGGAGATCCCGAGGGATCACCTCGTCGTCGCGACCCCACGCCAAGAGCACCGGCGCCGTCCACGGGCCGGTGGGCGCGTTCTGGTACAGGCGGCCGCCCAGAGGCCCCGCGGTCAGATCCGCGGCATAGAGCGGGCGGTCCTCTGAGAGTCCGAGTGCGGCGAGCACCGAGACCACCACGCCCGGTTCGGTCGGGCATCGCTGCGCCATCTCGCGGACGATCGTGCGCCCGCCCGGCGCCACGTAGTTGCGCAGCACGACGTCGTCGTAGGTGTCGGCGTACGGGACGAGCACCCAGGAGATCAGCACCGACAGCAGCGCGTTGTCCTTGTCGGCACGCAGCTCGCGCGCCAACGCGTACGGGTCCGTCGCCGAGGACAGCGCGACGGTGCCGACCACGCGGAGGTCGGGGGTGTAGTCCGCGGCCTCCTGCGCCGCCCACAGCGCCGCGTGACCGCCCTGCGAATGCCCCCAGACCGCGACGTCTCGCGACAGGAACAGCCCCGGCATCTGCCGGGCCGCGCGCACCGCGTCCAGCCCGGAGCGGGCCTCTCCGAGGCCGATCAGGTAGGGGAACACCCCTGCGGTGCCCTGACCGGCGTAATCGGGAGCGACGACCACCCACCCGCGCTCGAGCGCCTCATCGACATCGGGCACCGCCCATCGCGTCGCCGACGCCGACTGGAGCGACGGGGCGCAGGCACGCGCGACGCCCGTGGTGCCGTGGTTCCACAGGACCACGGGGCGGAACCCGAGGGGCGGGTCGGCGGGGCGGATCACCAGGGCGCTTCCCAGCGCCGGTTCGCCGTTGGCGTCACGTGTCGTGTACAGGATCCGCTCGACGACCGCGTCGGCGGGCACCCGCCCGGTGTAGTCGCCGGTGCGGATCAGCCGCCCGTGCTCGACCGAGACCGCCGCGGGCGGGTCGTAGAACCCGTCGACGACAGGGGCGCCGCTGGCGAGCCAGTCGTTGAGCCACCACCCCGCCGCGGCCGCGGCGAGAAGGACCCCGGCGAGGGCGACGCGCGCGATGTCCGCCCACGGGGTCCGGCGTGGGGGCGTCGGCAGCGGGACGCCGGGCAGGTCCGAGGCCGGCTCGAACACCCGCCGCGCACCCGCCAGCATGAGGGACGCCCCGAACACGACCGTCCGGATGCCGAACACGACCGCCACCACGAGGACGGTGACGTCCGGCCAGGTCAGCGACAGCCACCCGAAGACCAGCTGCGCGGCACCCCACGCGGCCGCGAGCACGCGCTCGGACACTCTCGTGCCGGCGATCGCGTCGCCGAGGGAGGCGAGGCCACCCACCAGCAGAAGCAGCGCGATCGCGACCGGCAGAGCATCCAGACTCCTGCCCAGGAGGATCAGCACGACCGCTCCCCCGGCGATCCAGGCCAGAGCGAACACGCGGGTCCACCATCTCGGCCGCTCGCCGTGCGTGGAGAGGTCGAGCACCCCGGTCGCGATCGCACTGAGGCCGACGGCGACGCCCAGCAGGGCGAGCGAGGTGAGCGGACGCAGCGCGATCAGCAGGCCCAGGACAGTGACGACCACCCCCACCGCGAGGACGACCTGGGGCGGTGCGTCGCGCATCCCCCGCGCCAGTGCCCGGAACCCGACCCGGCCGAGCCGCCGGGACGTCGCGTCATTCATTTCCGCAATGATAAATCTGCGCCGGGCTCTGGCGGCGCGCCACGGCCGAGCGCCATACTGACCGCCATGGACTCGGTGAACAACTGGTTGCTGGAATATGGCGACATCCTCTGGACATGGATCGTGCTGCCGATCGTCGCCCTGCTGGGCGTGTACTTCACGATCCGCTCGGGGGTCGTGCAGTTCCGCCTGATCCCCGAGATGTTCCGCACGCTGACGGACAAGACGCCGCGCAACGAATCCGGCGAGCCGCAATCGGTCTCGGCGTTCCAGGCGTTCACGATCTCGGCCGCGTCGCGGGTGGGCGTGGGCAACATCGCGGGCGTCGGCACGGCGATCGCCGTCGGCGGTCCGGGCGCGGTGTTCTGGATGTGGCTGATGGCGTTCGTGGGGGCGGCATCGGCGTTCATCGAGTCGTCCCTGGCGCAGCTGTTCAAGACCCGCGACCGCGACGGCTTCCGGGGCGGCCCCGCGTACTACATGCAGCGCGGGCTCAAGGCCCGGTGGATGGGCATCCTCTTCGCGATCATCCTCATCGTCTGCTTCCCCATCGCGTTCAGCTCGCTGCAGGCGAACACGATCCAGGCGACGGTCGCGGGCGGGCTCGGCGACGGTGCCGGCGACTGGCTGCCGTGGGTGACCGGTGTCACCCTCGCGGTGCTGATGGCGCTGGTGATCTTCGGCGGCGTGCGTCGCATCGCCTCGGTCACCCAGTTCCTGGTGCCGATCATGGCGCTGGTGTACCTGCTCATGGGGCTGGTCATCGTCGCGATCCACTGGGACCAGCTCCCGGCCGTGTTCGCGCGCATCTTCACCCAGGCATTCGGCATGAGCGAAGTCATCGGGGCGACGCTGGGCTACATCATCCTCACCGGCGTCAAGCGAGGCATGTTCTCGAACGAGGCGGGCCTGGGCTCAGCTCCGAACGCGGGGGCGACCGCTGCCGTCACGCACCCGGTCAAGCAGGGTCTGGTGCAGTCGCTGGGCGTCTACTTCGACACCTTCCTGGTCTGCTCGATCACCGCGTTCATCATCCTGGTGTCCGTGCCGGACGTGAACGGCGCGGAACGGGGCATCAGCCTCACTCAGGGCGCCGTGGTCGACTCGCTGGGCGCATGGGCGAACATCGCGCTGATCATCGTGGTGTTCCTGCTCGCGTTCAGCTCGATCCTGGGCAACTACTACTACGGCGAGTCGAACATCGAGTTCATCACCCCCCACCGCGGGGTGCTGACCGGCTATCGGATCTTCGCCGTGTTCGCCGTCTTCGTCGGCGCGCTGCTGTCGGTCGACGTCGTCTGGAACTTCGCCGACGGCGCGATGGGCCTCATGGCTCTGGTCAACCTCATCGCGATCGGCCTGCTGTCCGGTCTCTCGTTCCGCCTGCTGAAGGACTACACCCGGCAGCGGCGCGAGGGGCGCGACCCGGTGTTCACGAAGGCGCTCATGCCGGACGTCGAGGGCATCGAGGTGTGGGAGGACGAGCTGTCGGTCACCGGCCCCCTGGACCTGCCGACCAAGCAGCACCAGGCCGACAAGCACCGCGACCACCTGCACGGCGCTCCGCACTCGGAGTGAGGTGCCGGCGGCGAGCGCGTCCCGCCAGAGGGGGCGCTCGCCGCCGCAGCCGTGCGGCTCAGGCGGTGAGTCGGGCCAGGGCCTCGGCGACGGCAACGAGCTCGCGCTCGCCGCTGCGCCGATCCCACAGCTCGACCTCGCCGGATCCTGCGCCGCGACCGACGATGACGATCTGCGGGACGCCGATCAGCTCGGCATCGCCGAACTTCACGCCCGGGGACACCTTGGGGCGGTCGTCGTAGAGCACCTCGCGTCCGCTCGCCTCGAGGCCTGAGACGAGCTGCGCGGCGAGGTCGTAGGCGACCTGGTCCTTGCCGGTCGCGACGACATGCACGTCGAACGGCGCGACGGCGGCGGGCCAGATCAGCCCCTTGGCGTCGTTGCTGAGTTCGGCGATGATCGCGAGGATGCGCGTGACGCCGATGCCGTACGAGCCCATCGTGACGGTCACGAGCTTGCCGTTCTCGTCCAGCACCTTCAGCCCGAGCGCCTCAGCGTACTTGCGGCCGAGCTGGAAGACATGGCCGATCTCCATGCCGCGCTTGAGCGACACAGGGCCCGAGCCGTCGGGCGCCGGGTCTCCGTCGCGCACGTTCGCGACCTCGACGAAGCCGTCGGCAGTGAAGTCGCGGCCGGCCACGAGGGAATGCACGTGCTTCTGGTCGATGTTCGCGCCCGTCACCCACGCGGTGCCGTCGACGACGCGCGGGTCGAGCAGGTAGCGGATGCCGGTGGCGGATTCCTCACCCAGGACGGGCCCTGTCTCCGACCACGGGCCGATGTAGCCCTTGACCAGCAGCGGGTGCCGCGCGAAGTCCTCCTCGGTGGCGGCCTCGACCGCGGCGGGTGCGAAGGCGACCTCGGCGCGCTTGTCGTCGATGTCGCGGTCGCCGGGCACGCCGACGATCACGAGTTCCCGCGTGCCATCGAGGTGAGTGAGGGCGAGCACGACGTTCTTCAGCGTGTGCGCGGCCGTCCATGCGGTGGCCTCGTCGGTGGCGGGCCCGGCGATCCCTGCTGCAGGGGCATCCAGGTGAGCGTTGCAGTGGTCGACGAGCGTCTGGATGGTCGGCGTGTTCGGCGAGTCGAAGATCACCGCCTGCGGCTGTCCGTCGATGGGCCGCGCAGCCGGGGCGGTGGTGGTGTAGGCCTCGACGTTCGCGGCGTAGCCGCCGTCGGTGCGCACGAAGGTGTCCTCGCCGACGGGCGTGGGGTGCAGGAATTCCTCGCTGCGCGATCCGCCCATCGCGCCCGCATCCGCCTGCACGATCACGTACTCCAGCCCGAGCCGCTGGAAGATGCGCTCGTACGCGTCGCGCTGCGCCTGATACGACGCGTCGAGCCCGGCGTCGGTGTGATCGAACGAGTACGCGTCTTTCATCGTGAACTCCCGGCCGCGCAGCAGTCCGGCGCGCGGGCGGGCCTCGTCACGGTACTTGTCCTGGATCTGATAGATCGACAGCGGCAGGTCCTTGTACGACGAGTAGAGGTCCTTGACGAGAAGGGTGAACGCCTCTTCGTGCGTCGGCGCGAGCAGGTAGTCGGCGCCCTTTCGGTCCTGCAGGCGGAACAGCAGGTCGCCGTACTCCTCCCAGCGGCCCGACGCCTCGTAGGGCTCGCGCGGCATCAGGGCCGGGAAGTGCACCTCCTGGGCGCCGGCGGCATCCATCTCCTCGCGGATGATGCGCTCGATGCGGGCCTTGACCCGCAGACCCAGCGGCAGCCACGCGAAGATGCCGGCAGCCTGACGCCGGATGTACCCGGCGCGCACCAGCAGCTTGTGACTGGTGACTTCGGCCTCGGCGGGGTCTTCCCGGAGGGTGCGGAGGAACAGCTTCGACATTGGTGTGGCCACGAGCGTCAAGTCTACGGATGCCGCGGCCCGGGCCCACACGTCGTTTGACACCCGCCGCACTCTCGTGTGCAATATATTGCATGCCGATACCCGCGCAGATGCTGCCCCCGCGCCCGCTGCTGCGGGACGAGGTCTTCCGCCGACTGCGCGACGCGATCGTCGACGGGACCCTCGCTCCCGGCGAGCAGCTCCGCGACGGCGAGGTGGCGACCTGGCTGGGGGTGAGCCGCACCCCCGTGCGCGAAGCCCTTCTCGAGCTCGGTCGCGCAGGACTCGTGCGGGCGGTGCCCGGTCGGTCGACCGTCGTGGCGCCGCTCGAGACCCGCAGCGTGCGCGACGCGCAGGCGGTGGTCGCCGCGATGCACCGGATGGCCGTGCGCGAGGCCGTGCCCCGCCTGTCCGAGGAGGACCTCGACCGCATGCGCGCTGCGAACGCCCGCTTCGCCGCCGCCATCGCGGCCCACGATCCGGATGCCGCACTGCGGGCCGATCAGGAGTTCCACGACGTGGCGCTGACCCGGTGCGGCAATGCCGCCGCGGTCGATGTCGTCGCCCAATACGAGGCGGTGCTGCGGCGCGCCGAGCGGCTTCGCTTCGCCTCGACCGAGGGACACGACTCGGTCACGCGCCACGCGCGACTGATCGATCTGTGCGCCGCAGGGGACGCCGAGGGCGCCGCCGCGCTCGCCGAACAGACCTGGCAGACCCTCACCGTCGAGGTGCCGCGCTCCCCCGCCCCCGACGGCGGCCTCGACACCCCCACTCGACCCCAGGAGACGCCATGAATCTCGAGCAGTTCCCCCGACACCCCCTCACGTTCGGCCCCAGCCCACTCCAGCACCTGCCGCGCCTGTCGCAGCATCTGGGTGGCGCCCAGGTGTGGGCCAAGCGCGAGGACGTCTCGAGCGGGCTCGCGTACGGCGGCAACAAGGTGCGGAAGCTGGAGTACATCGTTCCCGACATCCTCGCCTCGGGGGCCGACACGCTGGTCTCCATCGGCGGCTACCAGTCCAACCACACGCGACAGGTCGCCGCCGTCGCCGCGCACCTGGGCCTGAAGGCGCGGCTGGTGCAGGAGAAGTGGGTGCCGTGGGATGACCCGACCAACGACCGGGTCGGCAACATCCTCCTCTCTCGCATGATGGGCGCAGACTCCCGGCTCGACGACGCCGGATTCGACATCGGCATCCGCGACTCCTGGAAGGACGCACTGCGCGAGGTCGAGGAGTCCGGCGGCACTCCGTATCCCATCCCGGCGGGCGCCTCAGAGCACCCGCTCGGCGGGCTGGGCTTCGCGAACTGGGCCTTCGAGGTCGCCGAGCAGGAGGAGAAGCTCGGGGTCTTCTTCGACACCATCGTCGTCTGCACGGTCACGGGATCCACCCACGCGGGCATGATCGCCGGATTCGCAGCGCTCGAGGATCTCACCGGCGTGCGCCGCCGGGTCATCGGCATCGATGCGTCGGCGACGCTGCAGAAGACCCGCGACCAGGTCGAGCGGATCGCCCGGCGCACCGCGCAGCTCATCGAGCTCGACCGCGACCTGCGCGACGACGAGATCCAGGTCCTCGAGGGCTGGGCCGGCGACCTGTACGGCATCCCGGTCGCTTCGACGATGAACGCCATGGCCGTCGGTGCGCAGCTCGAGGCGATGATCACGGACCCCGTGTACGAGGGCAAGTCGCTGGCCGGGCTCATCGATCTCGTCGGCTCGGGCGAGATCCCCCGCGACTCGACGGTGCTCTACGCCCATCTGGGCGGGCAGCCCGCGATCAACGCGTACCACGCGCTGTGGAGCTGACGACGGCCACCTCGCCGACGTCGGCGACGCCTACGCTGGAGAGATGCAGACCGCGCTCCTGACCGGGTTCGAGCCGTTCGGCGGCGACCGTCTGAACCCCTCGGGCGAAGCGGTGCGTATGGTCGCCGCGGCATGGGAGGGCCCGGATCACCTCGTCACGGACGTGCTGCCCGTGGCGTTCGATGCCGCGTCCCAGCGCCTGCGGCACCTCATCGACACCCACCAGCCGGACGTCATCCTCGCGACCGGTCTCGCCGGCGGGCGCTCCGCGATCACGCCCGAGCGCCTCGCGATCAACCTCGCCGACGCCCGGATCCCGGACAATGCCGGCGCGCAGCCGCTGGATTCACCCTGCGCCGTCGGCGGACCCGCCGCATACTTCGCCACCGTTCCGGTGAAGGCGATCGTCGCGGCTCTGACCGACGAGGGGATCCCCGCAGCACTCTCCCACAGCGCGGGAACGTTCGTGTGCAACCACGTCTTCTACCTCGCCGCGCATCACGCTGCGGCGCGCGGCGACGTGCGCGTGGGGTTCGTGCACGTGCCGTGGGCGCGCGGACAGGCCCCGCAAGGAGAGTCCGAGCTGCCCCTCACCGAAATCGCCCGCGGTCTCGATCGCGCCCTGCGCGTCGCGCTGAACACGACCGCGGATGCCGCCCTGATCGGCGGCTCGCTGCACTGAGCCCCGCGGAGAAGCCCCGACCCATGCCCCGGACACTGCTCGGCACCGCGCTCGTCGCGGGAAGCGCCCTCGCCGCGCTCTGGCTGTGGGCGGAGGCGGTCAATGCGCGTGCCACTTTCCGCGCGCTCGGCCGCGCACCCGCGGCCGACGGTCGCGAGGCGATCATCGTGCTCGGGTTCGGGAACCGGGGCGACTCCGCGAACGCGATCAATCGCTTTCGCGTGCGCGCGGGGCTGCGCTCGCGTACCCGGGCCGACAGCGTGCTGGTGCTGTGCGGCGGGTGCGTGGAAGGCGACATCCCGGAGGCCGACCTCATGGCCCGCTACGCACGAGCGCGCGGACACGACGGCGAGCTGCGTCTCGACCGGACGAGCACGTCGACGCGCGAGAACATCGAGAACGCGATCCCGCTCATCGAGGATGCGGCCGTGATCCGCGTGATCTCGCACGCCCCGCACGGTCAGGTCGGTCGCGAGATCCTCGAGGAGCTGCGCCCGGACCTCGCGCGACGACTCGCGCGAGGCGAGGAGTATCGGTTCGGCGAGTCGCCCCTGGTGAAGGTCGTCGCCGCCGTGCGGATCGCGCAGTATCGACGGTCGTCTCGCTGAGCACGCTGACGACCCGCCGCGTTCGCGGGAGCAGAAATTCAAACGATCTTCTCCTCCGCGTTGGCGGGAAGACTCCCCGTAGTTGGCGCAAGGTGGACTCAAGCGACCGCCACGAGCAGTGAGCGGACCACCCCACCACGGAGGAGTCACCATGACTGCGTACCACGACGACATCCACGCGATCCAGGCGCTCGCCGCGCAGCACGGTCCGGCCTGGGACGCCGTGAACCCGGAGTACGTCGCCCGCATGCGCGCACAGAACCGGTTCCGGACCGGGCTCGAGATCGCCCAGTACACCGCCGACATCATGCGGCGCGACATGGACGAGTACGACGCCGACTCGTCGGTCTACACCCAGTCGCTCGGCGTCTGGCACGGGTTCGTCGGCCAGCAGAAGATGATCTCCATCAAGAAGCACCTCAAGTCGACGAACAAGCGCTACCTCTACCTCTCGGGATGGATGGTCGCGGCGCTCCGCTCGGAGTTCGGCCCGCTCCCCGACCAGTCCATGCACGAGAAGACCGCCGTTCCCGCACTGATCGAGGAGCTGTACACGTTCCTGCGCCAGGCGGACTCTCGCGAGCTCGACCTGCTGTTCACGCAGCTCGACAGCGCGCGTCTGGCCGGTGACGAGACGGCGGTCGAGTTCATCCAGTCGCAGATCGACACGTACGAGACGCACATCGTCCCGATCATCGCCGACATCGACGCCGGCTTCGGCAACCCCGAGGCGACCTACCTGCTCGCAAAGAAGATGATCGAGGCGGGCGCCTGCGCCATCCAGATCGAGAACCAGGTCTCGGACGAGAAGCAGTGCGGCCACCAGGACGGCAAGGTCACCGTGCCCCACGAGGACTTCCTCGCGAAGATCGCGGCGGTCCGCTACGCGTTCCTCGAACTCGGCATCGACAACGGCATCATCGTCGCCCGCACGGACTCGCTCGGCGCCGGCCTCACCCAGAAGATCGCCGTCACCCGCACCCCGGGCGACCTCGGCGACCAGTACAACGCGTTCCTCGACGTCGAGGAGATCTCGGAGGACGAGCTCGGCAACGGCGACGTGGTCATCAAGCGCGACGGCAAGCTGATGCGGCCCAAGCGCCTGGCCAGCAACCTCTACCGGTTCCGAGCCGGGACCGGCGAGGCGCGGTGCGTGCTCGACTGCATCACCGCGCTGCGTCATGGCGCGGACCTGCTGTGGATCGAGACCGAGAAGCCGCACGTCGCGCAGATCGCCGGCATGGTCGATGAGATCCGCAAGGAGATCCCCAACGCCAAGCTGGTCTACAACAACAGCCCGTCGTTCAACTGGACGCTCAACTTCCGCCAGCAGGCCTACGATCTGCTCGTCGAGCAGGGGGCGGACGTGTCGGGCTACAAGCGGGACGAGCTGATGAGCGCCGAGTACGACGACACCGAGCTGGGCCGCCTGGCGGACGAGAAGATCCGGTCGTTCCAGAAAGACGGGTCCGCCCGTGCAGGGATCTTCCACCACCTGATCACGCTGCCCACGTACCACACGGCGGCATTGTCGACCGACGACCTCGCCAAGGGGTACTTCGCGGACGAGGGCATGCTCGCGTACGTCAAGGGTGTTCAGCGCCGCGAGATCCGCGAGGGGATCGCCACGGTGAAGCACCAGAACATGGCGGGCTCCGACATCGGCGACAACCACAAGGAGTACTTCGCCGGGGACGCGGCGCTCAAGGCCGGCGGCAAGGACAACACGATGAACCAGTTCGGCTGAGTCCACCGGCCCACCGTGAGGGGTTCCCGCTTCGGCGGGGGCCCCTCACCGCATGTCAGGAGGTGGTGACCTGCGCGGTGCCGGTCGGGGCGTCGGGGCCCATCTCGGCGGCGATGCGGTTGGCCTCTTCGATGAGCGTCTGGACGATGTCCGCCTCGGGCACCGTCTTGATGACTTCGCCCTTGACGAAGATCTGCCCCTTGCCGTTGCCGCTGGCGACGCCGAGATC
>JAUHYM010000066.1 GCA_030426515.1 Actinomycetes bacterium | reverse complement strand
GAGACCGGGTCGCCGTGGCCATCGTTCGAGCGCATCCACTGGCACGATCGCGGCCTGCCCCGCACCAACATGCACTGGGAGGTGCAGCCCGAGGGGCTCACCCAGCTGCTGCAGCGGGTCTGGACCGACTACGCGAAGGATGCCGGCACGACGCTGTACGTGACCGAGAACGGCGCGGCCTACGACGACGAGCTCGTCGAGGTCGACGGCGAGGCGCGTGTCGTCGACCACGAGCGCGTCGCCTTCCTGCAGGGGCACCTCGCCGCGATCCTCGACGCCGCCGACGCGGGGGTCGACGTGCGCGGCTACTTCTACTGGTCGCTGCTCGACAACTTCGAGTGGGCGTGGGGGTACGAGAAGCGCTTCGGCATCGTGCACGTCGACTACGACACGCAGGTGCGCACACTCAAGGACAGCGGGCGCGCGTACCGCCGTATCATCGCGGCACGGGAACTCGATTCCTGAGCACCACCGGGGAGCACCGACATGAGCACCGAGACCGCGCGTCCTGCGGCGACGATCGAAGAGGTCGCCGCCGCCGCCGGGGTGTCCCGTTCGACGGTGTCGCGCGTCGTGAACGGGTCGACGGCGGTGAGTCCCGCCGCCCTCGAGGCCGTGCGTGACGCGATCGCCCGTCTCAACTACGTCCCCAACCGCGCCGCCCGGTCGCTGGCGAGCCGGCAGACCCACGCGATCGCGCTGGTCGTGCCCGAAGACACCACGCGGTTCTTCGGCGACCCGTTCTTCGCGGCGATCGTCTCGGGCATCAACGCGCGCCTGAGCAAGTCCGACTACGTGCTCAACCTGTTCATCGCCAGCGACGACCCGGGCGACAAGACGACGAGCTACCTGCGCAGCGGCGCCATCGACGGCGCCGTGATCGTCTCACATCACACGAGCGACACGTTCATCGACCGCATCGCCGACGCCGTTCCCGTCGTCTACGGTGGCCGTCCGGTCCGCGAGCGGGCGAAGGACTACTACGTCGACGTCGACAACACGCACGGCGGCCGTGAGGCCACGCAGCACCTCATCGATCGCGGCCACCGCCGGATCGGCACGATCGCGGGGCCCCTCACGATGCCGGCGGGGATCGACCGGCTCGCCGGGTTCCGCGAGGCGCTTGCCGCAGCGGGGCTCGAAGAGGTCGCGGTCGAGGACGGCGGTTTCACCGCCCTGGGCGGTGCCGAGGCGATGCGACGGATCCTGGCCGCCGGCGACCCGCCCGATGCGCTGTTCATCGCGAGCGACCTCATGGCACGCGGCGCGCTGAACGCGATCGCAACGGCCGGACTCACCGTTCCCGGCGACATCGCGATCATCGGGTTCGATGACTCACCGGTGGCCACCTCGGTCACCCCGCAGCTGACGACCATGCGTCAGCCGTCGTTCGAGCAGGGCGAGCGGATGGCGGGGCTGCTGCTCGACATCCTCGCCGGTCGCAACCCTCAGCACGTCACGATCCTCAACACCGAGCTCGTCGAGCGCGACTCGGTCTGACGCGCCCCGCCCCGCGGGCGCTCGCTGCTCAGCCGACCGCGGCGCGGATGCGGTTGTTCCAGGGGTCGTCGAAGGCGAGCGTGCGGCCGTCGTCGGCGACCTGCAGCCGCCGATCCCGCAGGCGCTCGCCCAGGGCGCCGAGCGACTCCGCGTCGGGGAGGGCGAGGTCGACGCGCCCCAGGCCCAGCGCCGGCATCCGCGGCGGGGCGCCCCGCGAGTTCCACACGTTCATCGCCATGTGGTGGTGGTAGCCGCCCGCGCTCACGAACAGGGCCTGCCCGTGGAAGAGGAACGTCTGATCGAACCCGAGCGTGTCGACATAGAACCGGCGGGCGGTGGCCACGTCGCCCACCGAGAGGTGGACGTGACCGACGGATGCCGCATCCTGCGCCGTCGAGCCGGTCGCGGCCTGCTCGGTGAGGTGCTCGCGCAGGAACTGGTTCGGGTCGAGGTAGTCCGTGCTCATCTGCACCTGGCCGTGCACCCATGACCAGTCGGTGCGCAGGCGATCCCAGTACAGCTCGACGCCGTTGCCCTCGGGGTCGCTGAAGTAGAACGCCTGGCTCACCAGATGATCGGCCGACCCCGTGAACGTCCCGGGGGAGTGCCGAGCCGTCGAGTAGAGCGCTGCGGCGAGGGCTTCGCGCGTCTCGAAGAGGATCGCCGTGTGGTACAGACCGGCGGCACCGGCGGGTGCCGGGTCCAGCCCGGGCTCGTGGCGCAGGTGCAGGATGGGACGGCCGGCACGGCCGAGTGTCACGACGTCGCCGTCGGCGCGCAGGACCTGCAGGGTCACCGCGTCGCGGTAGTAGCGGGTCATGGCATCGAGGTCGGCGACGAGCAGGGTCACCGCGCCCATCGCGGTGTCGTCGGCGATGCGGTCGCCGGTGGATGCCGGCACGGTCTCATTCATGTGCATGTAGAACCCACGGTCCCTGGCATCCATTCCCCCGAACGATCCGACGCGGGCGATTGTCACCGTTCCGTCATCGGATCCGCGGCGGTGCTCGGAGAGGATGGAGGCATGAAGCGTGGAACCCTCATCGGACTCATCGTCGCCGGCGTGCTGGTGCTCGGCGTGGGTGGCGCTGTCGCCGTCACCGCCCTGGGCGGCGGCGAGCCCGAGGCCGTGGCGACCCAGACCCCCGAGCCGCAGGTCGAAGAGACCGTGGAGCCGACGGTCGAGGCCGAGCCCGAGGAGACGGCCGAGGCGGAGCCGGAGGAGACCGAGGCCGAGGTCACGGCAGGCGCCTACGTCGAGTACAGCGAGGCGGCCCTCGCAGACGCGGAGGGCGAGCGCGTCCTCTTCTTCCACGCATCGTGGTGCCCGCAGTGCCACGCGCTGGATGACAGCATCCAGGCGAACGGCGTGCCCGACGGTGTGACGATCCTGAAGGTCGACTACGACAGCAACCAGGGCCTGCGCCAGCAGTACGGGGTCACCCAGCAGACGACGGTCGTCGCGCTCGACGCCGACGGCAACGCGACCGCCGTGTACGTCCCCTACAGCAACCCGACGCTCGCGAACGCGCTCGACGGCCTCGGTCTGAGCTGATGCTCGCGCTCACCGTCGTCTCCTTCGCGGCGGGGGTTCTGACGGTCGCCGCTCCCTGCGTGCTGCCGCTGCTTCCCGTGATCGTCGGAGGAACCGCCGTGCGCTCCGGCGCGGATGCTGCGGCCGCGGAGCGACAGTGGTTCCGCCCCCTCGTCATCGCCGCGTCGCTGGCGGCATCCGTGGTCGCGTTCACGTTGCTGCTGAAGGCCACCACTGCGCTGCTGGGCGTGCCGGTCATCGTCTGGCAGGCGATCTCGGGCGGGATCATCCTCGTCTTCGGACTCACGATGCTCTTCCCCGGACTCTGGGAGCGCTTCACCGTCGCGACCGGCCTGCAGGCCGGCGGCGGGCGCCTGCTCGACCGCGGGTCGCGCGCGAGCGGCATCGGCGGCGACATCGCGCTGGGCGCGGCCCTCGGGCCGGCGTTCAGCAGCTGCAGCCCGACCTACGCGCTCATCATCGCGACGGTGCTGCCGGTGAGCTTCGCCGAGGGCGTCGTGTACGTCGTCGCCTACGCGATCGGGCTGGCGCTGGCGCTGCTGGGCATCGCGATGGCCGGCACCGCGCTGGTGCGCAAGCTCGGCTGGCTCGCCGACCCGCACGGCATCTTCCGCCGCGTGATCGGCGGCATCCTCGTCGTCGTCGGACTCGGCGTCATCCTCGGCTGGGACAAGGCGCTGCAGACCTGGATCCTCGAACAGGGCTGGTATGCCCCCATCGAGCAGCTCGAGCGCTCGCTGCTCGGCTGACCCGGCGCGCCCCACCCCACCCCACCACACCCGCCGAGACTTCACGAATGTACGTTTTCGGCCGCCTGAAGCCGCCATTTGTGCGGTCTCGGCGAGGCGCTCAGGCGGTCAGCCGCTCCAGCAGCTCGCGGTAGCGGGCCGTCGTGCGTTCGACGATCTCGGCCGGCAGCGCGGGCGGGGTGCCCTGCTTGTCCCAGTTCGCCGACAGCCAGTCGCGCACGATCTGCTTGTCGAAGCTCGCCATGCGCTCCGCCGGGGTGGTGCCGGACGCCCAGGCCGCGGCATCCCAGTAGCGCGAGGAGTCGCTGGTCAGCACCTCGTCGGCCAGCGTCATCACGCCGTCTTCATCGAGGCCGAACTCGAACTTGGTGTCGGCGAGGATCAGGCCCTTCGCCTCGGCGGTCGCCGCCGCGCGGGCGTAGATCTCCAGCGACAGGTCGCGCAGCGTCTCGGCGATCTCGCTGCCCACGAGCTCGACCGTCTGGGCGAACGAGATGTTCTCGTCGTGTTCGCCCTGCGGGGCCTTGTAGGCGGGCGTGAAGATGGGCTCGGGGAGCCGGTCGCCGTTCTGCAGCCCGTCCGGCAGGGGGATGCCGCACACCGTACCCGACGCCTGATACTCGGCCCAGCCCGACCCGGTGATGTACCCGCGGACGACGCACTCGACGGGCTGCATGTCGAGCCCCCGCACGACCATCGCGCGGCCGGAGACCTCGTCGGGTGCCATCGCGGGGGCGTCCGAGGCGAGATGATTCGGGATGCTGCGCCCGCCGTCCGCACCGGCGAGCTGGTCGAACCACCACAGGCTCAGCTGGGTGAGCAGCGCGCCCTTACCGTCGATGCCCGGGGAGAGGACGTGATCGAACGCGCTCACCCGGTCGCTGGCGACCACCAGCATCCGATCGGCGGTCTCGCCCTCGGCGCCCTCGGGGACGTACAGGTCGCGGACCTTGCCCGAATAGACGTGCCTCCAGCCGGTCAGGTCGGCGGGGGCGGGGGATGCTGCATGGTCGGTCACCCGACCATTATCCCGCGCGGGCTCCGATTTCCCCCGTCAGGGTCGGGGGAGCCCCGTGCCGGTGATGCCTCCCCCCGGCGAGGAGCGCTCGAGAGCCGGGCCCACCCGCGAGGGCACACGCAATCCGCGAGGGCACACGCAATCCGCGAGGGCACACGCGATCAGCGCAGAGAGAGTGTGCCCTCGAGGATCCCGTGTGCCCTCGCGCATCGGGTGGGGACGGACGAGTGGGGATGGACGGGTGGGGACGGACGGCCGCCGCTCTCAGGATTCGACGCGAGACTCCCACGCCGGCGCATACGCGGGCTCGACGAGCACGATCGGGTCCATGCCGGGCACGGCCAGGCTCGTCCCGCGGCCGAAGTCCTGGCGCCAGACGTCGCCGACGAATCGGGCGCCGCGATCGCCCAGCTCGGCGATCGTCGCGTCGAGGTCGTCGCACATCAGCATGACCTCGTGGCGCTGTCCGTAGGGCTCATCCCGGCCCGGCCAGGTGCGGGGATGCGCACCCGACTCGCTCGGGCCGGTGTCGAAGATCAGCCACCCCGGAGAGGTCTCGGTGAACGGCAGCTGCAGTACGTCACGCAGGAACGCGCGCGTGGCATCGGGATCGCCGCTGTAGAGCAGAGTGTGGACGCCGGTGATCATGGCGGCCACGGTACGCGCGGCGGTCCCTCGCGCGCCAGGCTCCACGGGAATATGATGCCCCCAGTCGCTCGCCGTGTCGCGCGAGAAGGAGCCGCCATGTCAGCCACGCTGACCCCCGAGCGCACCCCCGGTCAGAGCGCCTACCGCTCGCGCGCGCATCGTCGCGCGCAGGGTCAGTCGCTGCGCGCGCAGACGCCCCTCGACGTGCATGCCGACCTCGTGATCGACGGCCGGGACCCGGTCGCCATCCTCGCGGCGCAGGACGCGACACGGGTTCCCGAACTGGTGTCGCTGCGTCACGGGCGGATGAGCGCGTCCGAGTTCGCGTTCTACCGCGGCGGGGCTGCGCTCATGGCGCATGACCTGCGCCGGAGCGCCGACTCGGGCATCGTCGTCCAGCTGTGCGGCGACGCCCACCTGTCGAACGTCGGCTTCTACGCGTCTCCCGAGCGCGCGCTCGTCGTCGACGTGAACGACTTCGATGAGACGGCCAAGGGACCCTTCGAATGGGACCTCAAACGGATGGCCGCGAGCTTCGAGGTCGCCGCGCGCGATCGGGGCTTCGACGACGCTTCGCGCGAGGCGATCGTGCGCGAGCTGGTGCGCTCGTACGCACAGACGATGAAGCAGCTCGCCAAGGCGCCGCGGCTGCAGCTGGCGACCGCGCACATGTCGGCGCAGGAGATGCTCGCCGGCATCCGCTCTGCCGACGCGTCCGCGGCGAAGGAGGTGACCCGGGCGATCGCGAAGATGCACCGGCGTGACAGCCGGCAGGCGGCACGCCGGCTCATGGAGCCCGGTCCCGACGGCACGCTGCAGTTCCGCGCCGACCCGCCGGTGGTCACACCGCTGCGCACGCTCGCCGCCGAGGGCGACATGTCGCTGGACGACGCGCGGGCGCGTCTGTCGCGGATCCTCGACGCCTACCTCGAGAGCCTGTCGGCCGATCGGCGCATGCTGCTCTCGCACTACCGCATGGTGGATGCCGCGCGAAAGGTCGTCGGCGTCGGCAGCGTCGGAACCCGCGCCTGGCTGGTGCTCCTGGAGGGCAACGGAAAGCGCGATCTCATGATGCTGCAGGCCAAGGAGGCGCAGCGGTCGGTGATCGAGCCGACCGCCGGTGCGAGCGCCTATGACCACCAGGGCAAGCGCGTGGTGCAGGGGCAGCGGATCATGCAGGCGCTCAGCGACATCCTGCTCGGGTGGGTCACCGCCGAGGGCTTCGACGGTCAGGAGCGCGACTTCTACGTGCGCCAGTTCCGCGACTGGAAGGGGTCGGTCGAGCCCGAGAGCATGGATGCCGCTGAGCTGGGCGTGTACGCCGACTACTGCGGCGTCGTGCTCGCCCGCGCTCACGCGCGCAGCACCGACGCGGCGGTGCTGTCGGGGTACCTGGGTGGCGGCGGCGACCTCGGCGACGCGCTGGTCGCCTTCTCGGCCGCTTATGCCGACCAGAACGCCGCGGACTTCGCGGCGCTGCGCGGCGCGATCGCCGCGGGACGGATCGACGCCGTCGAGGGGTGACCCTGCCGACCCGGAGTGCTACCGCGTCGGATCGGGGGAGCGGTCCGACGGCGAGAGCGTCGCAGCCTCGAGCGAGTGATCGGCGTCGACGCCATCTCGCTCGTGCTCCGCGACCGCACGTCGGTGCGAACGAACCGCGATCGCCACGCACACAGCCCACACGACGGCAAGGCCGGCGAGCACCCACCCGGTCACGCTCCCGGCCGGGTCCCACTCGAGCAGTAGCGTCCGCACATTGGTCAGCACGATCACCCCGCCCACGAGTGACCCGAGCAGCCGCGGCGGCAGCTTTCGCACGAGCCATGCGGCGATCGGCGCGGCGACGAGGCCGCCGGCGAGCAGCGCGAGCACCCAGCCCAGATCGAACCCGCCGGTCCCGAGCCCGAGCAGGAACCCGGCGCTCGCGGCGACGGCGACGAGGAACTCGCTCGTGTCGATCGACCCGATCACCTTGCGCGGCTCGATGCGACCGCTGGCCAGCAGCGCGGGGGTGCCGACCGGCCCCCACCCGCCGCCTCCGGTGGCGTCGAGGAACCCGCCCACCAGGCCGATGGGCGCGAGGAAGCGCGTGCGCAGCGGGCGACTGCGGTCCAGGCGCGGCAGTCCGCGGAAGGTGAACCGCAGCAGCACGTACACCCCGAGACCCAGCAGCAGGATGCTCATCAGCGGACGGGCCGCCTCGGTCGACAGGCCCGACAGGAACGTCGCACCCGCGAACGCGCCGATCGCGCCCGGCACGCCGATGCGCAGGACGACCTTCCAGTCGACGTTGCCGAACCGCCAGTGCGATACCCCCGAGGCGAGCGTCGTGCCGATCTCGGCGAGGTGCACCGACGCGCTCGCTGCGGCCGGGTTCGCCCCGAGGGCCAGCAGCAGTGTCGTCGAGGTGACGCCGTACGCCATGCCGAGCGCGCCGTCGACGAGCTGTGCGCCGAACCCGACGATGGCGAGGACGAGGAGAGTCGGCATCCGCGGCCTTTCTGATAAATCCGACTGGAATGATCGGATTCAACCAGAGAGCGACACTGGACGCGACGAATGTGACGGTGAAAGTCGCGGCGTCGCCCTGGCGTGTGGGCCAGGCGTCAGGGGCCGCTGACCCACGACTCCGGATCGGCGGCGAGCTCTCGAACGACCTCCGGCAGCGTGCCGTCGGCGAGGTCGGCGAGCGTGGTGTCGTCGAGCACGCGTCGCACGCTGGCGCGCAGGGCCACCCACAGCGTCACGAGCGCGCCGCTGTCGTCCGAGTACTCCATCTCGCTCGGGCGCTCATCGCGGACGTAGACGAGCGGGCCGTCCACCGCGCGGATCACATCGGCCGCCGACACATCCGCGGCGGGCCGGGCGAGGCGATACCCGCCGCCCGCGCCGCGCCTGCTCTCGACGATCCCCGCGCGACGCAGCGCACCGAGGATCCCCTCCAGGAAGGGAGCCGGGATCTCCTGCGCGGTCGCGATCCGCTCGCCGGCCACGCGCGACGCGCCTGCGGCCGCCAGGAACACGGCGGCCCGCAGCGCGTAGTCGGCGCGAGCGGAGATGCGCATGACGATCCTTCCGGCGCGGGCGGGAGCGCCGCCTCCATTGTGCCGGAGTCGGGTCTCAGGCGGTGCGCGCCAGGTAGTGCTCAAGGACGTAGTCGGCGATCGACATCGCCGAAGTCGCGGCGGGGGAGGGTGCGTTGCGCAGCAGGGTGACCGGGCCGACCTGGTCGACGGCGAAGTCGTCGAGCAGTGCACCATCCCGGCCCCACGCCTGCGCGCGGACGCCCGCGGTGGACTTGTACGACAGGTCGGCAGAGCGCAGTTCGGGGATGAACCGGCGTGCCTTCTGGAAGTAGAGCGGCTTGATGAGCGAACTCGAGATCTCGTCGACGCCCATGCGCCAGTGCTGCTTGGCCAGCGACGGCGCCCCGGGCCAGGTCAGCGACTCCCACGTGTCCTTCACCGACCACTGCAGCCAGGTGTATCCCTCGCGGCGCAGCGCGGGCACGGCGTTCGGGCCGACGTGCACGTTGTCGTAGACGCCGCGGGTGAAGTGCACCCCGAGGAACGGGAATCGCGGGTCGGGCACCGGGTAGATCATGCCCTTCACGAGATCCGTGCGGTCGTGCGCCAGCTCCCAGTACTCCCCGCGGAAGGGAAGGATCTTGGGCGACGGGTCGGCCCCGACCATGCGGGCGACGACATCGGACTGCAGGCCCGCGCACACGACGACACGGTCGAAGACCTCTTCGGAGGCGGTCGAGATCACGCGGACGCGGCCGTTCTCCTGCCGGATGTCGGTGACCTCGTGCCCGAGGAGGATCCGGCCACCGGCGGCGCGGACATCCTGGGCCAGCGCCTCGGTGATGGTCGCGTAGTCGACGACCGCGGTGTGCGGGGAGTGGACGGCGGCGATGCCTGCGACGTGCGGTTCGATCTCGCGCAGTCGGCCCACGTCGTCGATGCGGGCCATGTCGGGCACGCTGTTCTCGATCGAGCGGCGCTCGATCTCTGCGAGCGCGTCGAGTTCGGTTTCGTCGACGGCCACCACGAGCTTGCCGACCTCCCGATACGGCAGACCCTTCTCGTGGCAGTAGTCCCGAGTCGCGGCGCGCCCGGCATGACACAGGGTGGCTTTCAGAGACCCGGGCTTGTAATAGAGGCCCGCATGCACCACGCCGGAGTTGTGGCCGGTCTGGTGCTGCGAGAGCCGCACCTCCTTCTCGAGCACGGCGACGTCCGCGCCCTGCGCGGCCAGTGCGCGCGCGATCGCGACGCCGACGATGCCGCCGCCGACGATCCCGATGCTCTCGGCCATCAGTGGGCCCTCACCGCGGCGGTGAATCGACCGGCGATCAGGTTCGCTGCACCGGTGATGTTCATGGGCGGGCGGGAGCGGAGGAGCCGTCAGTCGGCGACGCGGGCGGCGATGTCGGTGCGGCTCTGGCCGCCCTCGAGCCCGATGTGGCCCAGCGCCTCGTAGGCGCGATCGCGCGCCTGGGCGAAGTCGGCGCCGCGCGCGACGACGTTGAGCACGCGACCGCCGGTCGCGATCAGCCCGCCCTCGCGCTCGGCCGTCGCCGCGTGCGCCACATGCACGCCCTCGACCTCGCCCGCCGCGGTCAGGCCGCTCAGCGGACGCCCGGTCACCGGCGCGGCGGGGTAGCCCTCGCTGGCGAGCACCACGGTCACTGCCGCCTCGTCCGAGAACGTCGGGCGCGCGCGGTCCTCGAGATGGCCGGATGCTGCGGCCAGCAGCAGCTCCGACAGCGGGTCGACGAGGCGGGGCAGCACCACCTGGGTCTCGGGGTCGCCGAAGCGTGCGTTGAACTCGATGACCTTCACGCCGGCGTCGGTGACGATGAGCCCGGCGTACAGCAGTCCGATGAACGGGGTGCCCTCGGCATCGAGCTGACGGATCACCGGCTCGGCGATCTCGCGGGTGACGAGGGCGACGAATCCGTCCTCGCCGCCGAAGCTCTCGGTCAGCCACGGCAGCGGCGAGTAGGCGCCCATCCCGCCGGTGTTCGGACCCGCGTCGCCGTCGCCGACACGCTTGTAGTCCTGCGCGGGGCTGAGGGGCAGCACGTGGTCGCCGTCAGCGAGGAAGAACAGCGAGACCTCGGGGCCCGAGAGGTACTCCTCGACGAGCACCGGGCCGCTGGGCAGGTAGGTGTCGGCGTGGGCGAGGGCCGCGTCGCGGTCGGAGGTGACGATGACGCCCTTCCCGGCGGCGAGCCCGTCGGCCTTCACCACGTGCGGGGCGCCCAGATCGTCGAGAGCGGCCTCGACCTCGGCGCGGGTCGCGGCGCGGACCGCGCGCCCGGTGGGGACGCCCGCGGCATCCATGATCCGCTTCGCGAAGGCCTTCGAGCCCTCGAGCTGGGCTGCGGCCTGCCCGGGGCCGAACACGGGGATGCCGCGCTCGCGCAGCGCGTCGGCGACGCCGGCGACCAGGGGAGCCTCCGGTCCGATCACCACGAGGTCGATCGCGTTCTCGTTCGCGAAGCCGGTGACGGCGGCAGGGTCGTTCGCGTCGACGGCGACCAGGTCGGCATCCTGCGCGATCCCGGCGTTGCCGGGCGCCGCGAAGATGTCGTGCGGTGCGTCTTCCGAGCGCAGCGCGAGGATGATGGCGTGCTCGCGCGCGCCCGAGCCGAGGACCAGGATTCTCACGCCGCCAGCCTACCCGCGAGGCCCTCCCGGGCGCCGAGAGCTCCGCGGGCTAGCGTGGAGGAGTGCCCCGCAAGATCACCACCGACGACGGCCGCGCCGCACTCGCCGCGGTCCGCGACGCCGACGCGCCTGCGCGCACCGACCTGGCGACCGCCGTCCGCTACCTGCTGCAGCTGCTGGCCGAGAAGGCGCCGGGGAACTCGGTCGAGGTGCGGGTGCCGCCTTTCGGCGCGACGCAGGTGATCCAGGGCCCGCGGCACACCCGCGGCACCCCGCCCAACGTGGTCGAGACCGACCCGCTCACCTGGATCGCGCTGGCCACAGGAGACGAGACGTGGGATGCCGCCGTCGCCGCCTCGCGCATCTCGGCCTCCGGCACGCGGGCGGCCGAGCTCGCCGCCGTCCTCCCGGTTCGACCCTGAGCCATCCC
>JAUHYM010000065.1 GCA_030426515.1 Actinomycetes bacterium | reverse complement strand
CCGACGCGGGGGACGACGCGCCCGCCGCCGACACCGAGGACGGTGACCCGCGATGACCGCCCTCGTTCCCCTGCTGGTGACCCTGCCGTTGCTGGGCGCCGGGATCAACCTGACCCTCGGCCGTCACCGGCGCGCGCAGGTCGCGATCTCGATCGCCACCCTGACCGCCACGGCGGTGATCGCGATCACCCTGCTCGCCGCCGTCGACGCGGACGTCCCGTTCGCGGTGTCGGTCGGGGGCTGGCCGGTGCCCATCGGCATCGTGCTGTACGTCGACCGCCTGGCCGCCCTGCTGGTGGCGGTCTCGAGCATCGTCCTGCTCGCGGTGCTGCTCTTCTCGGTCGGGCAGGGAGCCGCCGACGGAGACGACGAGACGCCCGTCTCGATCTTCCACCCGTCGTATCTCATCCTGGCGGCGGGCATCTTCACCGCCTTCATCGCCGGCGATCTGTTCAACCTGTACGTCGGGTTCGAGATCCTGCTCGTCGCCTCATATGTGCTGATCACGCTGGGCGGCACCGAGGGCCGCATCCGCACCGGCGTCGTCTACATCGTCGTCTCGCTCGTCTCGTCGATCCTGTTCCTCGCCGCGATCGCCGCCGTCTACGGTGCGCTGGGCACGGTCAACATGGCCCAGATCGCCGAGCGCATGGCGGAGCTTCCCGATCAGACCCAGCTCGTGCTGCACCTGCTGCTGCTGGTCGCCTTCAGCATCAAGGCGGCGGTGTTCCCACTCTCGTTCTGGCTGCCCGACTCGTACCCGACGGCGCCCGCGCCGGTCACGGCGGTGTTCGCGGGCCTTCTGACCAAGGTCGGCGTGTACGCGCTGATCCGCACCGAGACGCAGCTGTTCCCCGACAACGACATCAACGTGCTGCTGATGATCGTGGCGCTTGCGACCATGATCGTGGGAGTGCTCGGTGCGGTGGCGCAGGCCGAGCTCAAGCGCATCCTGTCGTTCACCCTCGTCAGCCACATCGGCTACATGGTCTTCGGTCTCGCGATCGCGACCGAGGCGGCGATCGGCGCCACGATCTACTACATGGTCCACCACATCGTCGTGCAGACCACCCTGTTCCTGGCGATCGGACTCATCGAGCGCCGCGCGGGCAGCACCTCGATTCTGCAGGTCAAGGGACTCATGCGCGCCGCGCCGATGATGGCGATCCTCTACTTCATCCCCGCGATCAACCTCGGCGGGCTCCCGCCGTTCTCGGGGTTCATCGGCAAGTACTCGCTCTTCGAGGCCGCAGCCGAGGTGGGAACACCCCTGATGATGGTCCTCATCGTCGCCGGCATCATCACCTCGCTCCTCACGCTGTACGCGCTGATGCGCGCGTGGAACCTGTCGTTCTGGCGTGAGGATGACGACAGCTCGGCCGAGACCGAGGCGCGCATCGCATACCTGGGCAACGCGCCCGCGGCCGCCGTCACCACCGAGCGTCGTGTGATCCCGCGGGTGATGACCTCGGCGACGACCGGGATGGTCGCGATCACGGTCGCCCTCACGATCTTCGCGGGGCCCCTCTACGCGGTGTGCGAGAGCATCGGCGTCTCGCTGCGGCAGCCCGTGCACGTGCTCGAACTCGACCGAGACGTCACCCAGGGTGAGGAGGCGTCGTCATGAGCCGCACATCGTGGCGCACCGTGTGGCGACAGGTGCCGTTCTTCGTCTGGCTGGTCGCCCTGTGGATGCTGCTGTGGGGGCAGCTGACCCCGCTGGCGCTGGTGACGGGGATCGCAGTGGCCTTCGTGGTCACCCGCACGTTCCGGCTGCCGCCGGTGGAGCTCTCGGGCCGGGTCAACCTCTGGTACGGACTCGTGTTCGTCCTCGCCTTCCTCGGCTCACTGGTGCGCAGCTCGCTGACGGTCGCCTGGCAGGTCTTCTCGCCCCGGCCGCCCGGCGCGGCGCTCGTGGCGGTGCGCATGCGGGTCGACGACGACCTGATCATGACGCACGTCGCGGTGACGGCATCCCTCATCCCCGGGTCGCTCGTGCTCGACGCCGACCGCGACCAGCGGATCCTGTACCTGCACGTGATCGGCGTGCACAGCGAGGCGGATGCCGACCTTCAGCGCCAGAGCGTGCTCACGTGGGAGGAGCGGATCGTGCGCGCCGTCGGGTCACGGGAGCAGCTGGCGCAGATCCGCACCGGCAGCTCGGTGGAGCACCGCCGCATCGAGGCGGGAGGCGAGGGATGACCGCCCTGTACATCGCGATCCTGGTCGTGTTCGCGGCCGCGGCGATCATCGCGCTCGTGCGCATCGTGATCGGCCCGTCGATCCTCGACCGGGTGGTCGCGGCCGACGTGCTTCTCACCGAGGTGATGTGCGTCCTCGGCGCCGACATGGTGATCAACGATCACACGCGCTCGCTGCCGGTGATGCTGATCATCGCCGCGATCGGCGTCTTCGGATCCATCGCGATCGCCCGCTTCGTGGCGAGAAGGGACAACACCCCGCAATGACTCCGACCGAATGGGATGCCGTCTGGGACACCGTCGCGCTGGTGCTCGTGCTCGCGGGCGCCCTGCTGTGCCTGATCGCGACGATCGGTCTGCTCCGCTTCCGCGATGTGCCCACCCGACTCCACGCCGCCACCAAGCCCCAGGTGCTGGGGATCCTCCTCATCTGCGTCGCGGTCGCCGTGGCCTCGCGGTCGTGGGTGGTCGTCGCCTTCCTGGTCCCGGTCGTGCTGATGCAGCTGGCTACCGCACCGCTGGCGGCCCACATGATCGGGCGCGCGGCCTACCGCAACGGCACGATCGAGCGCAGCAGCCTCATCGTCGACGAGCTCGCCGAGTCGACGCGCACGCCGCCCGCATCCGGCGGCTGAGCCCACGGCGCCGGGCGCCGGGTGCTCACTCGGCGGGCGTGAGGGTGAGGGTGTGGGTGGCCTCCTCGGCGACCGCGCGCGGCGAGAACGCCCAGGGCGCGAGCTCCACGCGCTGCCAGGCCTCGACCTGGTCGATGTAGTTCGGATGCATCACGTGACCGCTGTTGCCGGTCAGGTTCTGCCACTGCGAGGCGTCCAGGTCGCCGAGGTCCACGATCATGCGCAGCGAGGGCACGGTGACCGTCTCGAACGAGTCGCCCAGTCGCCAGCCCGTGGCGTTGGCGACCGACGATCCGCCGCCGACCTCGTACGGTCCCCGGTTGAACAGCGCCTCGAGCGGCGCGATGCCCGACGAGCCGAACGTGTCGCTGCGCAGGGTCAGCGCATGAAGGCCGCCCCACGACCAGTGCGACGGGTTGGCGCCCTGCAGGTCGACGAGGCGGCCGTACGCCGACTCTGCCGCCGCGGCGAGAACCGCATCGCGCCCCGACACCTCGAGAGCGTCGTTCTGCCACCACGGCGACTCGGGGTCGGCGAGCAGCCGGTCGACGACGAGGAACAGGCGGCTCTGGTGCGACACCGGCAGCGGGTCCTCGCGCTCGACGAACAGCATGCGGACCAGCTCGTCCCACAGCACGTTCGCGTAGGCGGCGGCGGGGGAGGCGGCGGTGCTCTGCGCATCCCACGCGCGCAGCATCCCGATCGCCTCGGCGGCGCCCGAGCCTTCGACCTCGATGTCCTGATAGGCGGCGGCCAGGCGCATCCCCATCCAGAACTCGTTGTCGGCCTGGATGTCGCGCATGTCCGAGGCGGTGAGGGGTCCGGCGGCTGCGCGGCGCTCGATCATGTTCACGATGCGCGCGGCGCGCCAGCCGTGCGCCCAGTCGTTGGTCAGCAGGTAGTCGTAGGTCGGGCCCACCGCCGCGTTGTTCGCCGTCACGATGTAGCCCTCGTCGGGGTTGAACACCGTGGGCAGCTCGTCGAAGGGGATCACACCCTGCCAGTCGTACGCGCTGTCCCACCCGGGCTGGGGGACCGAGCCGTCGCCGGCGCCGCGGATGGGCTGCACGCCGGGCATCTGGTAGCCGATGTTGCCGTCGACGTCGGCGTAGACGAGGTTCTGCGCCGGCACGTCGAACAGCGCCGCCGCCGCACGGAACTCCTCGAAGTCGCCGGCGGCGTTGAGGGCGAAGATGGATGCCGCGGTATCGCCGGGCTCCAGCGCCGTCCACTTCAGGCTGACCGCGTACTCTCCCGGCGGCACGCCGTCGATGTCGTCCGCGGCGGTGAGGCTGCCCGTGTCGGCCCCCGTCTCGGGATCGGCGGCGATCGCGTCGAAGCTCGCCGTCAGCCCCGAGACGATCGGTCCGTGGACGGTCGACCGCACCTCGAGCGAGACCGGCTCGGCACCCGCGACCTCGATCGTCTCGGTGCGCAGCTCGAGCGGGACCAGCTCGCCGTCGCGCCAGTACTGGTCGCCGTCGACGCGCTCGATGTACAGGTCGGTCACGTCGCTGGTGAGGTTCGTGAAACCCCACGCGATGCGCGCGTTGTGGCCGATGATGATGCCCGGCACGCCGGCGAAGCCGAAGCCCGCGACATCGAACGGGCACGCCTCCGACACGGTGCGGCAGGTGAGGTTCATCTGATGCCAGACGCTGGGCAGCGCGGCGCCGAGGTGCGGGTCGTTGGCCAGCAGCGGCATCCCGGTGTCGGTCAGGTCGCCCGAGACGACCCACGAGTTCGAGCCGATGCCCTCTCCGGCGCCGCCCAGCAGCGCGCTCGCCGCCTCGATCACGGTGTCGACCTCGGTCCAGCGGATTCCGGTGGTGACGACATCCGACGCGGCGCTCTTACCCGTGCTCGCGCGCTGCGCGCTCGTCTCGATGAGCGTGGGGTCGGGAACGATGACCGGATTCCGGTCGAAGGGGTAGCCAGGGTACAGCTCGGCGACCTGCTCGGGTGTGTACGACTGGGCCACCAGCGCGCGCTCGGTCTCGATCTCGACGTTCGCGCGCAGATCCCACGCCATCGCCTTCAGCCACGCGATGGAGTCGATCGGCGTCCACGGCTCGATCTCGTAGTCGCCGTTCTGCAGACCCAGCACCGCGTACTCGAACGACGCATCGGCGCCATCGTTCTCGGCCAGGTACGCGTTGACGCCGTCGGCATAGGCCTCGTAGTACGCCTGCGCCGCGGGCTCCAGACGATCGAACTCCTGCGCGGCGAGCTCGCGCCACCCGAGTGTGCGCAGGAACATGTCGGTCTGCAGCTGCGATGCACCGAACAGCTCGGACAGGCGCCCGGCGGTGACGTGGCGACGGAAGTCCATCTCCCAGAAGCGATCCTGCGCGTGCACATACCCCTGCGCGACGAACAGGTCGTGCGCATCGACGGCGGTGACGGTGGGGATGCCGGCGGCGTTGCGCACGACCTCGACATCGGCGCCCAGCCCCGGCACCGCGAGCGTCCCCTCGAGTGTGGGGAAGGACCGCTGGATCGTGTAGACGAGCGTGCCCGCGGCGATCAGGGCGATCACGACGATGCCCGCGACCACCCCGTACGCCCAGAGGCCGATCGTGCGGCCGACGCTGCGCCGGGTGGTCCCCGGGAGGGGGATCTCGCCGGTCGCGCGCGCCTGCCGGCGGGTGGTGGGTCGGTCGATCTCGCCGGTCTCGGGGGATCGCTCCATCTGCGTCGTCATCGATGCTCTTTCACTGCCACATCACAACATTCCCCTGCTTCGCGGGGACGAAGGGGGCACGAATCCGCGCGTCGGGTACACGCGGGTTCCCAGAATGCTACCTGAGAGCGGTCCCGGGGCAGGCCTCCTCCCGGGCCCGGCGGGGCGGTGTCAGTCGGCGCCGAAGTCGAAGGACGCCGACTCCGAGGCCTCGTCGACCGCCTCGGCGAGCTCTTCCCGCGCGGCGCTGTAGCCTGCCGCGTGCTCGGTGATCTCCTCGGCGCCGCCGGCCTCGAGGCGCCCGACCAGCTCGCCGGTCGCACCGCCGATGAGACCCAGGCCGGCGTACTGCTCAAGACGAGCGCGCGAGTCGGCGATGTCGAGGTTGCGCATCGTGAGCTGGCCGATCCGATCGATGGGGCCGAAGGCGGCATCCCCGACGCGCTCCATCGACAGCTTCTCGGCCGCGTACGACAGGCCGATGCCGCTCGTGTCGAGGATCGTGTAGTCCTCGCCGCGACGCAGGCGCAGGGTCACCGTGCCGGACACCGTCGAACCCACCCACTTCTGGATCGACTCGCGGAGCATGAGGGACTGCGGCTCGAGCCAGCGTCCCTCGTACATGAGACGGCCCAGGCGACGGCCCTGCTCGTGGTAGGTCGCGAGGGTGTCCTCGTTGAGGATCGCGTTGACCAGCCGCTCGTAGGCGATGAACAGCAGCGCCATGCCCGGCGCCTCGTAGATGCCGCGCGACTTGGCCTCGATGATGCGGTTCTCGATCTGGTCGCTCATGCCCAGGCCGTGGCGACCGCCGATCGCGTTCGCCTCGCGCACCAGCGCGACCGGGTCGGAGAACTCGACGCCGTTGATGGCGACCGGGCGTCCCGCGTCGAAGGTGACGGTGACGTCCTCGGTGGCGATTTCGACGGACGGATCCCAGAACTTCACGCCCATGATCGGGTCGACGACCTCGAGCGAGACGTCGAGGTCCTCGAGGATCTTCGCCTCGTGGGTGGCGCCCCAGATGTTCGCGTCGGTCGAGTACGCCTTCTCGGCCGAGTCGCGGTACGGGAAGTCGTGGGCGACGAGCCACTCGCTCATCTCCTGGCGACCGCCGAGCTCGGTGACGAAGTCGGCATCCAGCCACGGCTTGTAGATGCGCAGCGCGGGGTTCGCGAGCAGGCCGTAGCGGTAGAACCGCTCGATGTCGTTGCCCTTGTAGGTCGAGCCGTCGCCCCAGATGTCGACGCCGTCCTCCTTCATGGCGCGCACCAGCAGGGTTCCGGTGACCGCGCGCCCCAGCGGCGTCGTGTTGAAGTAGGTGCGTCCGCCCGAGCGGATGTGGAACGCGCCGCACGACAGCGCGACGAGTCCCTCCTCGACCAGCGCGGTCTTGCAGTCGATGAGGCGCGACAGCTCGGCCCCGTACTGCAGCGCGCGTCCGGGGACCGCGTCGATGTCGGGTTCGTCGTACTGACCGAGGTCCCCGGTGTAGGTGCAGGGGACGGCGCCCTTGTCGCGCATCCACGCGACGGCGACAGAGGTGTCCAGCCCTCCGGAGAAGGCGATGCCGACGCGCTCGCCGACGGGCAGGGAGGTGAGGACCTTCGACATGCCCCCAGCCTACCGAGCCGCGCGTGTCGTGACATCGCGCCCAGCGCGGCGCCGGTCCACCCCCACCACCATCCACCCCGCCAGGGCGATGAGCGCCGCGATCGCCGCCACATAGAGGGCCACACCGCCGTACCCGCCCTGCACGTGCGGGTCGAGGAACGGGTAGGGGTACCACCACTCGGCGCCGGTGGCGGGGTTCACGGTGAGCGGTCCGCGGATCAGGGTGTACGCCGACCACGCCACGGGGAACGCGACGACGATCCACAGCGCCCGCCACCCGAGCGCGCGCGGCCGGGGCCCGACGAACACGTCGAGCAGCAGCACGATCGGCGCGACCACGTGCAGCACCTCGTTCGACCAGGGCACGGTCGTGCCCTGCGGCAGCTCGATGCTGCGCAGCAGCAGGTTGTAGACGACGCCGGTGACGATCATGTACGTCGACACGCACGCCAGGGCGACCGCGAGCGGCGCCGGCTCGCTGCGGGGGCGCCCGGCCGCATCCCGCCCTCTCGCCCACAGCCACAGCGACGCCCACGCCAGCACGACGAGCGAGGCGACGTTGGAGAGGATCGTGAAGAAGCTGAAGAAGTTCACGACCGTGGTGGTCATGTCGCGCCCTGCCTCGGCGGCGCTCGAGAACGTCACCTGGGCCTGCGCCACCACGGCGGCGGCGATGAGGACGGCGGTGAGCAGGCGCACCGCAGACCAGCCGTTCTCGAGGGTGGCGGATCGCGTCATGCGGTCACCATATCGGCGGGCGAGACAGGAGGGGCGCCGTGCCGCCGGGCCTCCGTCGGGCCCTGCCGATAGGATGGGGTGTAACCGTCCGACAACGGGGGAGTAGCCCAATGCCAGGCATCGTCATCGTCGGCGTTCAGTGGGGGGACGAGGGCAAGGGCAAAGCCACCGATCTCCTTGGTGCGCGCACCGACTGGGTCGTCAAGTTCAACGGCGGCAACAACGCCGGCCACACGGTCGTGATCGGCGACGAGAAGTACGCGCTGCACCTGCTGCCCAGCGGCATCCTCTCGCCCGGGGTGCACCCGGTGATCGGCAACGGCGTGGTCGTCGACCTCGAGGTGCTCTTCTACGAGCTCGAGGCGCTGCACGCGCGCGGCGTCGACACCTCGCGGCTGCGGATCAGCGCGAACGCGCACATCATCACGGGGTACCACACGACCCTCGACAAGGTGACCGAGCGGTTCCTCGGCAAGCGTCAGATCGGCACCACCGGACGCGGGATCGGACCGGCGTACGCCGACAAGATCAACCGGGTCGGCATCCGCGTGCAGGACCTCTTCGACGAGAACATCCTGCGCCAGAAGGTCGAGGGCGCCCTCGAGGCGAAGAACCACCTGCTGGTGAAGGTCTTCAACCGCCGCGCCATCACCTGCGACGAGATCGTCGAGGACCTGCTCAGCTACGCCGACCGGCTGCGGCCCATGGTCGCCGACACCTCACTGCTGCTGAACGACGCGCTGGATGCCGGTGACGTCGTCGTCTTCGAGGGCGGGCAGGCCACGATGCTGGACGTCGACCACGGCACGTATCCGTTCGTCACCTCGTCGTCGGCGACCGCCGGGGGCGCGGCGACCGGCTCGGGGGTGGGCCCCAACCGCCTCGACCGCATCGTCGGCATCGCCAAGGCCTATGCCACCCGCGTGGGCGCGGGCCCGTTCCCGACCGAGCTGTTCGACGAGCAGGGGGAGTGGCTGCGCTCGCGCGGCTTCGAGTTCGGCACCACCACGGGCAGGCCGCGCCGCGTCGGCTGGTACGACGCGCCCATCACGCGCTACGCCACCCGCATCAACGGCATCACCGATCTGGTGATCACCAAGCTCGACATCCTCACCGGTCTCGACCGCATCCCGGTGTGCGTCGCGTACGACGTCGACGGGGAGCGCTTCGACGAGGTGCCGGTCAACCAGACCGACTTCCACCACGCCACCCCGATCCTCGAGTACTTCCCCGGCTGGAGCGAGGACATCTCGCAGGCCCGCACCTTCGAGGAGCTGCCGCAGGCGGCGCAGGACTACATCCTCGCGCTCGAGGGCATGAGCGGCACCCGCATCTCGGTGATCGGCGTCGGCGCCGCGCGCGACGCGGTGATCGTCCGCCACGACCTCGTCGACTGACGTGAGGTTCTGGCTCGGCGGGTACTCCGCCGACATGGACGGCTCCGCCACCGGCATCGGCGTCCTGCGGGCCGGTGAGATCGACAGCGCGTCCGCCGGCGGCCCCCTCGCCTTCACCGGCGACGCGGTCGCTGCGCGCTCGCCCTCGTGGATCGCCGCGCACCCGACGCTCGACGTCGTCTATGCGGCGCTCGAGAGCACCGGCACGGTGCAGGCGTACCGGCGCACCGGCGAGGAGACCCTCGCGCGCCTCGGCCCCGCCGTCGACGCGGGCGCGGCGGTCTGCCATGTCGCGGTCGCCCCCGACGGCGGGTCTCTGATCGCGAGCTGCTGGGGCGACGGCCAGGTGGTGCGCATGCCGCTGGATGCCGCGGGTCGACCGCTCTCGGCGCAGCAGGCCCCGCTGCCTGTCGACCCGTACGGCCCCGAGGGCGAGCCGTCCTCGTCGCGGGAGGCCGGCGACCTCGACCTCGCCGCCGCGGCCCGCGCCCTGCGCGAAGCGGCGGGCGACGAGTACGCCCACCTGGTGCCCGACCACGACGCGGCTCTCGACGACGCCGCCGTGCCGGAGGAGGCATCCCGGGTCCCGCACGCCCACCAGGCGCGGTTTCTCCCCGGCGGCCTCGTCGCCACCACCGACATGGGGTTCGACCTGGTGCGCCTGTGGCGCCCGACGACGACCGGGCTGCGCGCGGTGCAGCAGATCGTGCTGCCACGGGGAAGCGGCCCGCGGCACATGGTGTGGCATCCCAGCGGTCACCTGTACGTGGTGACCGAGCTGTCGGGCGAGGTGTTCGCGCTCGCCGCCGATGCCTCCGGCACCTGGCGTGTCGTCGCGGGCGTCGCCCTCGGGGCGCTGCCGGGCGACACCGCCGCCGAGATCGCCCTGTCCCGTGACGGTGAGGTCGTCTACGCCGCGCTGCGCGGCAGCAACACGATCGCCACCGCCCGGGTGCGCGGCGCGGGTGAGGCGCTCGAGCCGGTCGCCCTCGTCGAGGCCGGGGTCGACTGGCCGCGGCACCACCTCGTGGTCCGCGACACCCTGCTGGTGGCGGGGCAGCGTTCGGAGGAGGTCGTGTCGCTCACGCTCGACCTGCGCACCGGGGTACCCGGCCGTGTGCGTCACCGCACGGTCGCACCCGCGCCGAGCTGCCTGCTGCCGTTGCGGTAGACCGCCCGCCGTCGACGCGACGCCGGGCGTCGGGGCCTAGACCTTCGCGTCCTGGCGGGGGATCAGCACCTGCTTGATGATCAGCAGGATCGAGGCCGTCACCGGCACCGCGATCAGCGCCCCCAGCAGCCCCAACAGCGTGCCGCCGACGAGCGCACCGATGACCACGAGCGACCCCGGCACCGACACCGCCTTGTTCATCACCCGCGGGGTGAGCACGTATGCCTCGACCTGCATGTAGACCAGGTAGGCGATCGCGAAGATCAGCGCGGCGACCGGGTTCAGGAACAGCGCGACCGTGCTGCCGATGATCCAGAACAGGACGGGACCGACGAGCGGGATGATCGTGATGCAGAACGCGATGACGGCCATCAGTGCCCCGAACGGCAGCCCGGTCACCGTGTACATCAGGAACGTGAAGCACGCGTTGAAGAACGCGAGGACCACCATGCCCATGAGGTAGGCGCCGATCGAGCTCGTGATCTGCTCGGTCAGGTCGGCGACCTTCGCGCGGGTGCGGGCCGGGGCGAGCTTGTACATCGCCTGCTTCATCGAGACCAGCGACGCGAGGAAGTACAGGCTCAGCACCACGACGATGATCCCGCCTGAGATCGCCGTGCCCACGCCGGCGACGACCTGCAGCACCCCGCCGCCGACCGCGGCGATGTTGCTGGGGTTCGAGATGAAGTTCACGACCTCGTTGGTGAGGGTCTGGATCGGATCGCCGAAGGTCGACTCGAGCCAGACGTAGACGTCGCTCGCCTGGAAGTTGGAGATGATCGACGGGATGTCCTCGATGAACTGCGCGATCTGCGCGATCACCGTGGGGATGATCAGGAGGAGCACGCCCACCAGCACGATCGCGAACGACGAGTAGACGATGACGATCGACCACGCCCGCGACACGCTCTTGCGTTCGAGGAACCGCACCGCCGGGTCGAGGCCCAGCGCCACGAACAGCGCGAAAGCGACGTAGATGATGATCGTCGAGAGGCTCCCGATCGCGAGCCCCAGGACGAGGGCGGCGAGACCGCCCAGCACCAGGAAGAACCCGAGGTTGAACGGCGCGTTGACGTTCGCGAAGACCTCGCGCAGGCGGGAGCCGCTGTCGGTGTGGGTCGCCTGAGGTTCCGACGCGGTGACGGGGGAGGGGGCGGGCGCGTTCGCACCGGGAGACGTGGCGTCGCTCATGCAGATCACTCTAGGGGCATCCCGCGCGCGGACAGGGGATGTG
>JAUHYM010000064.1 GCA_030426515.1 Actinomycetes bacterium | reverse complement strand
AGGATCAGCCCCTCGCGCGGAAGGGCTCCGGCGGGCGCGATGTCGACGATCCCACCGTCGGCCAGATGGATGTCGACGGCCTCGTCTCCGAACGGATCGATCCGCTCCCCGCCGGTCAGGCGGGCGTTCGCGACGACGTCGACCCGCTCGCCGCGGTGCGGGGGCAGGTGCCTGTTCGTCATGGGGCGGCTCCCTCGTGGGTCAGCGCTGGCAGTTCGGGCACCAGTACAGCTTCCGACTGCTCATCTCCTCGAGCACGATCTCGGTCCCGCAGACGCGGCACGGCAGACCGGCGCGATGGTAGACCCAGTGGCGGTCGTCGCGATGGGCCATGGCCTGCCGGTAGGCGTCGCCGGTGAGCCCGTCCATGGTCATCATCTGCCCCGTCTCGACGCCGATGGACAGCAGATGCGTCCAATCGCGCCACAGGCCCCGTACCGTCTCCTCGGGGACGTCTCGCCCGGGCGTGTGGGGGTCGAGGTTCGCGCGAAACAGCATCTCGGCGCGATAGACATTGCCGATCCCGCTGACCACGGACTGGTCCATGAGCAGCAGCCCGATCGGCGTCGGCTTGCGGCGCACGACGCCGGTGAACCGCTCCTCGCCCTCGTCGACGTCGTCGACCAGCGGGTCCGGACCGAGGGAGGCGATGGTGTCGGCGACCTCCTCGGCCGAGCGGATCTCGCACGCGGTCGGACCGCGCAGGTCGGCGCAGGTGCTCGCGGTGAGAAGCCGCAGCCGCACCTGGCCGACGACCGCGGGCGGCCACTGCTGATCCTCGTCGTCGAGTCCGGTGGTCTGCTCCGACATCCTCACGTGCACCCGCGCGCGCCGCGGAGCGCCGATGGAGCTCAGCGAGTTCTCGCCCGCCCCGTCGTAGATGGGGTCGTCCGCCAGCAGCGTGCCGCGCTGATTGGTCTGCCCCATCCGCCCGTTGGCGGACGCGATCGTGGGATCGGCCTGGATCTCACCGGCGAAGTCCCACGCGCCGTACATCCCGAGGTGAACCCGCAGCCAGATGTGCGCGTCGAACTCGGCGAACATCTGCTTGCCCACCGCGCGGACGGTGGTCATCTCGCTGCCATCGAGCAGCGCAGCCCCCTCCGCGAAGCGTCCCTGCGGACTGGATGCCGCCACGGTGCGGCCGAGGAAGTTACGGTCGAACTGCCGTGCGATGCGGTGGACGGAATGACCCTCGGGCATCAGCCTGCTTCGGGGTCGAACGAGTCGGTGCTCGAGGCGCCGGTGGCGGCGTCGCCGCGCGGATCCGGCTGCAGCGAGCCGTCGGTCTCGTACGCCGCGAGCTGCCCGATACGGCGGGCGTGGCGCTCGGCGCCCGAGAACGGCGTCGCGATGAAGCGGTCGATGAACGACGCCGCCTCCGCGAAGGTGTGCTGCCGCGCGCCGATCGCGATGACATTCGCGTCATTGTGCTCGCGGGCGAGCTCCGCCGTCGCGATGCTCCACGCCAGTGCCGCGCGCACGCCGAGGACCTTGTTGGCGGCGATCTGCTCGCCGTTGCCGGATCCTCCGAACACGACGCCCAGCGCCTCGATCCCCGCCGTCTGGTCCCGAACGACCGCCTGCGCCGCCCGGATGCAGAATGCCGGGTAGTCGTCGAGCGGGTCGTACTCGAGCGGACCGTGGTCGACGACGTCGTGACCCTGGGAGGCGAGGTGGTGCTGCAGCTGGGTCGAGAACTCGAGCCCGGCGTGGTCGGTCGCGATGTGGATGCGCATGATCCCAATCCTAGGGAGCGGCGCGGGCACCCGGGCTACGGCACGAGCCCCGCGGCGGCGGGCTTGAACCCCGCCCGGATGTTCTCGCAGCATCCCGGTCGGCAGATGTCGAACCACGGGCCCAGGTCGGTCCGGTGCGGACGATCGGCGACGGGCGTGCCCTCGAGGCGCTCGACGACCAGGTCGATGAGACCGGATACGTAGCGGGGATCCACCCCCGGCGTGGGGGTGCGCACGGCGGCGAGCCCCGCCTCGCGTGCCGCATCGATCGCCTCGGTGTCGAGGTCCCACAGGACCTCCATGTGGTCGCTCACGAATCCGAGCGGAACGATCACGACCGCCTCGCAGCCGGCCTCCGGAAGCGTCTCGATGACGTCGCACACATCCGGCTCCAGCCACGGCTGGCTCGGCGGGCCGGAGCGCGACTGGTACACGAGGTTCCACTGCACCGACGCCGCGTCCGCGCGCACCGCGACGACATCCCGCATGATCACGTCGGCGACCGCCAGGTGCTGCGCCTCGTAGGCGCCGCCTTCACCCCACTCGCGGTCCCGCGGTCCGGAGCGGCGCGCGTCGTCCATCGGCACGCTGTGCGTGGAGAAGAGCACGCGGATGCGATCCGCACCCACCCCGTCGTCGAGGAATCCTTCGACGGCGGCGCGGACCCCCTCGCTGAACGGCGCGACGAAGCCGGGGTGGTCGAAGAAGGGGCGCACCTTGTCGATGGTGACGGTCTCCCCGAGGTCCGTCGTGGTGAGCACCCGCGCGAAGTCCTCCCGATACTGCCGACAGCTCGAGAACGAGCTGTACGCGCTCGTGGCGATCGCGATCAGCGAGGTGTGCCCCGCGGCCGCCGCCTCGGTCACCGCGTCCTCGAGGTACGGCGCCCAGTTGCGATTGCCCCAGTACACCGGCAGCGCGATGCCGCGCGAGGCGAGCTCATCGATGAGCGCCGCGCGCAGCGCGCGATTGTGATCGTTGATGGGGCTGACACCGCCGAAGTGTCGGTAGTGGTGCGCGACCTCCTCCAGGCGCTCGTCCGGGATGCCTCGCCCACGCGTCACGTTGCGCAGGAACGGGATGACATCGTCCTGCCCCTCCGGGCCGCCGAAGCCAGCGAGCAGGATCGCATCGTAGGCGACCGGGGTGGTGACGTGCGGCTCCCCGCTGCGGCAGGCAGACGACGCGAAGGGGACGGACCCGACAGGGGCAAGGGAGGCATCCGAGCTCATAGTCCCTCCATCCTCGCACCCGCGGACGCGCCCGCGGCCGATGCGCCACGCGGGGCCCTGACGTAGGCTGGACCGGTTGCCGTCGACGCCAGCCGCGTCCGGCAGGACCGATCCCCCACCACCCCACGGGAGCAGTGCAGTGCCTGGAGAGAACCTCACCCGCAGCGAGGCGCAGCAGCGCCGAAGCATCGTCACCACCGTCCACTCGTACGCTGTCGAACTCGACGTGACCACCGGTCCCGAAACGTTCGCCACTCGCACCGTCGTCCGCTTCGACGCGGTCGCAGGCAGCTCGACGTTCATCGACCTCATCGCGCGCGAGGTCCAGGCCATCAGCCTGAACGGGCGTGAGATCGACACGGCCGCGTTCGCGGACTCCCGCATCGCCCTCGACGACCTGGCCGCCGAGAACGAACTCGTCATCGAGGCCGCGTGCGAGTACACGAACACCGGTGAGGGCCTGCACCGCTTCGTCGACCCGGTCGACGGCGAGGTGTATCTGTACACCCAGTTCGAGGTGCCCGACTCGCGCCGCGTGTTCGCGGTGTTCGAGCAGCCCGACCTGAAGGCGACGTTCGCCTTCTCTGTCACGGCGCCGTCGGCCTGGAAGGTGGTCTCGAACTCCCCCACTCCCGAGCCGGTCACCGCCGGAGCCGAGGTCGCGACGTGGACCTTCGCGCCGACCCCGCGCATCTCGTCGTACATCACGGCGATCGTCGCGGGCCCGTACGAGGCGACGTTCTCCCAGCTGACCAGCGCCTCCGGTCGCGTGATCCCGCTGGGCGTGTTCGCCCGAAAGAGCCTCTGGCAGTACCTGGACGCCGACTACATCTTCGAGACCACCCGCAAGGGCTTCGCGTACTACGAGGAGAAGTTCGGGTACCCGTACCCGTTCGAGAAGTACGACCAGATGTTCGTGCCCGAGTTCAACGCCGGGGCGATGGAGAACGCCGGCGCGGTCACGTTCACCGAGACGTATGTGTTCCGCAGCAAGGTGACCGACGCTGTGCGCGAGCGTCGCGTGGTCACGATCCTGCACGAGCTCGCGCACATGTGGTTCGGCGACCTGGTCACCATGAAGTGGTGGAACGACCTGTGGCTCAACGAGTCGTTCGCCGAATGGGCCTCCACGATCGCGACCGCCGAGGCGACGGAGTGGACGGAGGCGTGGACCACGTTCAACGCCATGGAGAAGACCTGGGCGTACCGCCAGGACCAGCTGCCCTCGACCCACCCGGTCGTCGCCGAGATCAACGACCTCGAGGACGTGCAGGTCAACTTCGACGGCATCACCTACGCCAAGGGCGGGTCCGTGCTCAAGCAGCTGGCCGCCTGGGTCGGCATCGACGAGTTCTTCGCCGGTGTCGGCGCCTACTTCCACCGCCACGAGTACGGCAACACCGAACTGCGCGACCTCCTCGTCGAACTGGAGAAGACCAGCGGCCGCGAGCTGACGACGTGGTCCGAGAAGTGGCTCGAGACCGCCGGTGTGAACACGCTGAGCCCCGAGATCGCGACCGACGCGGCGGGCACCATCACCTCGTTCAAGGTGGTCCAGACCGCGCCCGCCGACTATCCGACGATCCGCCCGCACCGCCTGGGCATCGGCTTCTACGATGTCGTCGACGGCGAGCTGCGCCAGTCCCACCACCTCGAGCTCGACGTCGACGGCGATCTGACCGACGTGCCCGCACTCGTCGGTCGCGCGCGCCCCGACCTGGTCCTGCTCAACGACCACGACCTCGCCTACGCGAAGATCCGCCTCGACGAGACCTCGCTGGCGACAGCGATCGCCCACCTCGGCGACATCGCGGACCCGCTCGCGCGCTCGCTCGTCTGGGGTGCGGCGTGGGATCAGACCCGCGACGCCGAGACGGCCGCGCGCGACTATATCGATCTGGTGCTCGGCAACATCGGCCGCGAGACGGAATCGACCACGGTGCGCACCACCCTCGCCCAGCTGCAGCTGGCCGCCAACGCGTACGTCGCGCCCGAGACGCGCCACGCGACCCGCATCAAGGTCGCCGACGCACTGTGGAAGCTCGCCCAGGACGCACCCGCCGGCAGCGACAGCCAGTTCCAGTTCGTGACCGCGTTCGCGCAGGCCTCGACCACGGCCGAGCAGGTCGAGACGGTGCGCCGCCTGCGCGAGGGCGAGATCGCCCTCGAGGGGCTCTCGATCGACACCGACCTGTCCTGGCAGCTGCTGATCGCCCTCGCCGCCGGCGGCGCCGTGGATGCCGCCGCGATCGACGCGGCGCTGAGCGCCGACAACACCGCGAAGGGCGCCGAGTCGGCCGCCACGGCGAAGGCCGCGATCCCGACGGTCCAGGCCAAGCGCGCGGCCTGGGCGTCCCTGGTCGACAGCGACGATCTGCCCAATACCGTCGTGCGCACCACGACGCTCGGCTTCCAGCACGCGTCCGGCAAGGATCTGCTGGCCGGGTTCGTCGATGACTACTTCGACATGATCACGGACGTCTGGAACTCCCGCACCTACAAGATCGCGGAGTACCTGGTGGTCGGGCTCTACCCCGCACCGCTGGCCAGCACCGAGCTGCGCGACGCGACCCGCGCGTGGCTCGCCTCGCACCCCGACATCCCGGCGCTGCGGCGCCTGGTCAGCGAGAACCTCGCCGGGGTGGAGAGGGCGCTTGCCGCCCAGGAGCGCGACGCCTCCTGATCGACCTCGCACGGGCCCCGACCACCACGGTCGGGGCCCGTGCCGTCTTCCGGCGAAACACCCTCCCGGTCGTTAGGATCGTCACGATGGACACTGTGAGCGCCGCCGCCGCGGTCTGGGACTGGGAGCAGACCAGCCAGCTCGCCTCCGAGGCGCTGTGGAACATCGTTCGCGTCGCCACCGTCATCCTCGTGTGCACGCTCGTCGCCTGGATCCTGCGGGTCATCATCCGCCGCATCGTCGATCGCATCGTCCACGGAGCGAAGACCCGCGCCCGCGTCGCCGACACGCAGGCGCTGGAGCGGTCCCCCGTGGCGCAGGTGCGCCTGGTCCAGCGCACGCGCACGCTCGGGTCGATCCTGCAGAACGTCGTGAACATCATCGTGGTGGTCGTCGCCCTGGTGCTGACCATCGCGATCCTCGCCCCGAACGTGCTGGGGTCGCTCACGCTGCTGACCGCGGCCATCGGCGCGGGCCTCGGCTTCGGCGCGCAGAACATCGTCAAGGACGTCCTCAACGGCATGTTCCTCGTCGCGGAGGATCAGATCGGCATCGGCGACGTCGTCGACCTCGGTCTCGCCTCCGGCGTCGTCGAGTACGTCAGCGTGCGGATCACCCATGTGCGCGACGCCAACGGAACGCTCTGGTACGTCCGCAACGGCGAGATCACCCGCATCGGGAACATGTCGATGGGATGGTCGCGGGTCATCATCGACCTGTCCGTGCCGTTCGAAGCCGATCTGGATGCGGTCGAGAAGGTGCTGCTCGAGACCGCCGCAGAGCTGTCCCAGGAGCCCAAATGGCAGTCCCGCGTGATCGAGCAGCCGGAGGTGTGGGGCCTGGAGTCCATCACGGGCGACACCCTCGTCATCCGGGTGGTCATGAAGACCCGCGCGAACGCCCGGGAGGACGTCGGCCGCGAACTGCGCGTGCGCATCGCGCGTCGCATGCGCGACATGGGCATCGACGCGCCGCTCGTGGCGAGCGTCACCCTGACCGGGCAGGAAGCCGCGCGGCGCGTGCGCGGCGCGAACCCGCCCAAGACCCGCCCGAACCCCGTGCCCCCGACCACCCCCGAGCGGCCCGTGTGGCGCGCCAAGCGACAGCCCGACCCGGGCGAGGAGACACCGTCATGACCGACGACCCCGTCAGCTTCTACGACGAGGTGGGCGGCCACGAGACGTTCCGGCGTCTGGTCGACGTGTTCTACACCGGCGTGGCCGACGATCCCGTCCTGGCGCCGATGTACCCCGAAGAGGATCTGCGCCCGGCGGCAGACCGTCTGCTCATGTTCCTGGAGCAGTACTGGGGCGGACCCACGACGTACAGCCAGCAGCGCGGCCACCCGCGCCTGCGCATGCGCCACTCGCCGTTCCACGTGGACCCCGACGCCCGCGATCGCTGGCTCGGCCATATGCGACGTGCGGTCGACAGCCTCGACCTCTCCCCGCTCCACCAGGCGACGCTGTGGGACTACCTGGAGCGGGCCGCCCACGCGATGGTCAACACCTTCGAACCCCGCGGCATCGGCACCCCGACGGGCGGGAGACGCACGTTCGAGGTGACATCGCCGGCATCCGACGCGCCCCGAACGGAGTCCTGATGACCACCGCGCCCCGTCACGTCGACGTCCTGGTGATCGGCTGGGGCCTGTCGGGTCTGGTGGCGGCGACCGAGGCTCTGGCAGCCGGGCGGACCGTCGCGGTAGTCGACCAGGAGAGCCGCGTCGACCTCGGCGGCCAGGCATGGTGGTCGTTCGGCGGCCTGTTCTTCGTGGATTCCCCGGAGCAGCGCCGCATGGGCGTCAGGGACAGCCGCGATCTCGCCCATCAGGACTGGATGGGAACGGCCGGATTCGACCGCGACGAGGACACCTGGGGGCGCCGCTGGGCAGAGAGCTACCTGGACTTCGCCGCGGGCGAGAAGCGGGCGTGGATGCGGCAGCTCGGTGTGCGCTTCTTCCCGGTGGTCGGATGGGCCGAGCGCGGCGGGTACACGGCACTCGGGCCCGGCAACTCGGTGCCGCGCTTCCACATCACCTGGGGCACCGGGCCCGGACTGGTCGCTCCGTTCCGCGAACGCCTCGAGCAGGGTGAGGCCGACGGGCGGGCGACGATCCTCCCCCGGCACCGTGTGACCGCGTTGACGGTCGCCGACGGCGCCGTCACGGGTGCCACCGGCGACATCCTCGCCCCGACCGGCAGCGTGCGCGGCGCCGCCAGCACGCGCGAGGTGGTCGGCGCGTTCGAGATCAGCGCCGCGGCCACCATCGTCACCTCAGGCGGCATCGGCGGCAACCACGATCTGGTCCGCGCCCACTGGCCCGACCGGCTGGGAAGCGCCCCGCAGTCGATGATCACCGGCGTCCCGGCGTACGTGGACGGGTCCATGCTCCCGGTGGCCGAGGGCGCCGGTGCACGCCTGGTCAACGGCGACCGGATGTGGCACTACGTCGAAGGCATCCGCAACTGGGATCCGATCTGGCCCGATCACGGGATCCGCATCCTCCCGGGTCCGTCATCGCTCTGGCTGGATGCCACCGGACGGCGTCTGCCGACACCGCTGTTCCCCGGCTTCGACACGCTCGGAACCCTCGCGCATCTGCGTCGGACCGGGCACGACCACTCCTGGTTCGTGCTGTCGCAGCGGATCATCGAGAAGGAGTTCACCCTCTCGGGAAGCGAGCAGAACCCGGACCTGACGGGACGCGACATCCGCCTCCTGCTGCGTTCCCGCCTCGGCAAGGGGGCGGCCGGTCCCGTGCAGGCGTTCCTCGACCACGGAGAGGACTTCGTCACGGCGACGACCGCCGGCGACCTCATCGCCGGCATGCAGGCGCTGCCCGGGGGCGACGCGCTGGACCCTGCCCGCGTCCAGCAGGAGATCGAAGCCCGTGATCGCGAAGCCGAGAACACGTTCACCAAGGATGCGCAGATCGCGATGCTGCGCTCCGCGCGCGCGTTCCGCGGCGACCGTCTGATCCGCACCGCTGCCCCGCACCGGCTGCTCGACTCTCAGGCCGGACCGCTCATCGCCGTCCGACTGCACGTCCTCACCCGAAAGTCGCTCGGCGGGATCCAGACCGATCTGGACGCTCGCGCACTCGATGCGACGGGTGCGCCGGTGCCGGGGCTGTTCGCCGCCGGCGAGGCGGCGGGGTTCGGCGGCGGCGGAATGCACGGCTACCGCGCGCTGGAGGGGACGTTCCTCGGGGGATGCCTGTTCTCCGGCCGGGCCGCCGGACGCGCCGCGGCGCGCTGACGCGCGAAGTCAGTGCGCGCCGGTGGCGCGCACGGTGGTGAGTCCGGTCACGGAGGGTCCGCGCACGATGACATGGCCGCGTGTCAGGCTGAGTCGGCGCCAGCCGCCCGCGCTCAGCAGCGGCGCCTCCTCGGCACCGCTGATGAACCCCATCGTGGCCGCGGCGAACGACGCGCCCGCCGGCAGCCCCGCAAGGTCCGCGTCGACCGCGCCCCACACGCGCGCACGGACCATGCGAACGATGTCCTCTCCGCTGTCGGCGGGGAGGGTCTCCGCCACCTCGGCGATGCCCGCCCGCGACCGCGCCGCGAGGGTCGCCGCGTCGACGGTCCCCGTGCGCTGCCACCCGCCGCGCGGCGGAGAGACGCCCGCCCACGCCGGTGCCAGTCCGGTATCGGGCAGCGACAGCGCCGCCGAGTCCTCCGTGGCCGCGAGTCCGGTCGCGGTGACCACGATGTCGCACTCCAGCTCGGGATCGACGGGCAGCATGCGCAGGGCCAGGATCGTCGGCGTCGCATCCCCCAGGCCTTTCGGCGCCAGCGGGGCGGCGGTCATCACGAGGACTCCCGAGTCCGCCTGAAGCCGCACCGCGTCCTCGGTGAGCTTGGCCGCGCGTCCGGCGAAGGTCAGCGCATCGGCGGCGGCGCGGGCGTCGGGAAAGACCAGGTGCTCGGACATCCGCTCCACGTTACCAAGCGCGCGTGAAGCGCCCGTAGGCTACCGAGGGTGAGTAGCGCACCGAGAGGCGAATCCGTGGACCAGGCAGACGCGGATTCGGTCACCAACCTGCTGTCCGTGCTCGACATCGCCGGCTCCTCGGCGCGCACCTCGGAAGACATCTTCACCGGGATCTCGCAGCAGATGCCGCTGGGCCGCGTGTTCGGCGGGCAGGTGCTCGGCCAGGCGCTCCTGGCCGCCGAGCGGACCATCCCGGAGGATCGCGCGGTGCACTCCATGCACGGCTACTTCCTCCGCCCCGGCGACTCCACGAAGGGCATCACCTTCGCCGTCGACCGGATCCATGACGGTCGCTCCTTCGCCACACGACGGACGCAGGCCTACCAGGAGGGCGTGCCGATCTTCTCGATGATCGCCTCGTTCCAGGACGAGGATCCGGGGCTCGAGCATCAGCTCACCATGCCCGACGACATCCCCGGTCCGGAAGACCTGCCCGACGTCGAGGCGCACCTGCAGGGTCTGCATCCGATGTCCAAGCGGCTGTTCACGGAGCGTCCCGTCGATCTGCGCCACGTCCCCTCCCCCATCTACACCACGGTCGAGGGCGAGCACGAGCCCCGCCAGGCGGTCTGGATGCGCACACGTGCCGGGATGCCGGACGACCCCCGGCTGCACCGGGCTGCCCTCGCCTACATGAGCGACTTCACGATCCAGGAGTCGGTGCTGCGCGCCCACGGCGTGGCGTGGGCGACGCCGGGCCTTCGCGTGGCGAGCCTGGACCACGCGATGTGGTGGCACCGGTTCGGGCGCGTCGACGAATGGCTGCTGTACCTGCAGGAGTCGCCGTCGAGCCGCGGCGGACGCGGGCTGTCCACCGGCCGCGTGTTCACCCGCGAGGGCGCGCTGGTGGCCACCGTCGCGCAGGAGATCATGGTGCGCGTGCCCGACCTGCGCGACACCGAGTGAGTCAGCGACGGAACGAGAAGGCGAGCGGTTCGTCCACGTAGGGCTGCCAGGCGGCGCGCTCCTGGTCGGTCAGCCGCACCGGGCGACCCGACACCGCGTCCACCTTCACGACCACCGACATGGCGCGAGCGTAGACGGTCTGCTCCCGCTCTCCGGAGGTCTCGATCGGGCTGCGCACCTCGTACCACACGTCGACACTCGATCCACCGAGGCGCCCGAACCACAGCTGCACATCGAGGGGATGCCGCTGGTACGGCACCGGCGCGAGATACTCGATCTCCTGGCGGGCGATCAGCGTGAGGGTCGGCGTGTGGCGGCCCGCGTCGATGACCGCGGTCGCCGGGGCCGACTCCCCGGGCAACGGAGTCCAGAAGGCGCGCACGCGCGCCTCCTCGAGAAGCTTCAGCATCGTCGCGTTGTTCACGTGGTTGAACGCGTCGAGGTCGCCCCAGCGCAGGTGGATGGGGATGTGGAGGCGCATGCCGGCTCCGGTCAGTCGCGCGTCAGCTTCCGGTACGTGGAGCGGTGCGGGGTCGCCGCGTCGGGGCCGAGACGCTCGATCTTGTTCGCCTCGTACGCCTCGAAGTTGCCCTCGAACCAGTACCAGCTGTCCGGGTTCTCCTCGGTGCCCTCATAGGCGAGGATGTGCGTCGCGATCCGGTCGAGGAACCACCGGTCGTGGGTGATGACCACCGCGCAGCCCGGGAACTCCAGCAGGGCGTTCTCGAGCGACTGCAGCGTCTCGACGTCCAGATCGTTGGTCGGCTCGTCCAGGAGCAGCAGGTTCCCGCCCTCCTTGAGCGTCAGCGCCAGGTTCAGCCGGTTGCGCTCACCGCCCGAGAGCACGCCGGCCTTCTTCTGCTGGTCGGGTCCCTTGAAGCCGAACTTCGACACGTACGCGCGCGAGGGGATCTCCGTCTTGCCGACGGTGATGATGTCGAGCCCGTCGGAGACGACCTCCCACAGCGACTTGTTCGGGTCGATGCTGCCGCGCGTCTGATCGACATAGCTGATCTTGACGGTCTCGCCGATCTTGAGGTCCCCGCCGTCGAGCGACTCGAGTCCCACGATCGTCTTGAACAGCGTGGTCTTCCCGACGCCGTTCGGCCCGATCACGCCGACGATGCCGTTGGGCGGCAGGCTGAAGCTCAGCCCGTCGATGAGCGAGCGGC
>JAUHYM010000063.1 GCA_030426515.1 Actinomycetes bacterium | reverse complement strand
GAAGAACAGCCAGTTCCGACCCGTGTGGCCATCGGCACGACGATCGTGCAGGAACGCGCGGAACGGCGCGATGCCGGTGCCAGGCCCGATCATGATCATCCGCGCGGACGGGTCGACCGGGGGGCGGAAGTGCGCGCTGCGCTGCAGAAAGATCCGGGCGCCGGCGTCCGCGCGTCCATCCGCGAGGAACGTCGAGCCCACGCCGCCCCGTCGTACGCCCGCCTCGGTCTGGAAGCGCACGACCGAGACGGTCAGCTGCACCTCGTCGGGCGAGGTCTTCGGGCTCGACGAGATCGAGTACTGCCGCGGCTGAAGTCGGGCGAGCGCACCCGCCCACTCAGCGGCGGTCGCCTGCACCGGGAACTGGCGGAGGAGGTCGACGGCCTGCGTGCTCCACAGGTGCTGTTCGAGCCGCGCCGTGTTCTCGCGCCGCAGGAGCGTCGCGAGCGTGCCGTCGTCCGACCGCTCGGCGAGGAAGTCGAGAAGCGCCGGGGTGATGGCGGTGATGTCGAGGTGATGGCGCAGCGCGTCGTCGAGGTAGCGCTCGTGGCCCTCGATCTCGACCACCGAGCGCCGAGACAGACCCGTCACCTCGAGCCATTCGTCGACGAGCTCGGACGGGTTGCTGCAGAACACTCCGAGCGAGTCACCCGCCTCATAGGAGACTCCGGCGTGGGTGAGGTCGAAGCCCACCTGACGCACCTCTTTGAGCGACCCGGGCATGTTCAGCACACGGTTCGTGATCACGGGCGCGGTCACCGGATTGCCCCGGGTGAACAGGCGCTTCGTCGCGGGCGCACGCGTCCCCGGTGTCGCGGCGGTCCCGCCGAGGGTCGCCGCGACGCGATCCAGCCACGCGGCGGCGGCGTCCTCGTACTCGGGGGCGCAGTCCACCCTCGGCAGCAGGGCGGTCGCCCCAAGCGCCCGCAGCCGCTCATCGAGGCTCCGTCCGTGCCCGCAGAAGTCGTCGTAGCTGGGATCGCCGATCGCGAAGACCGCGAACGTCAGTCCCTCGAGGCGTGGCGCGTCGGCGGCGTGCAGCTGCCGCCACAGGTCGGCGGCGTTGTCCGGAGGTCCGCCATCGCCGAAGGTCGAGGTGACCACGAGCAGACGCGTCGAGGCCTGCAGGTCGGCGGCGGCGACATCCCTCATGCTCACCGCACGTGCAGGCACACCCCGCGCGGCGAGGGTTGCCGCGCAGGCGTGCGCGAGATCCTCGGCGGTTCCGGTCTGCGAGCCCCACAGCACGATGACCTCGTCGCCGGGCGGACGAGCGGCGGCACGCGAGGCTAGCCCTGCCAGCAGGCCGTCGAACCACGCGCGGGTCGCGGGCGCCAGAGGCGCGGCGTCCGGCACCACCGGCACGGCTCCCTCCTCCAGCGGTGCGACCTCGAGGGCGGTGAGGAACCCGCGCACGTAGGCGCTCTCCTGATCGGAGAGGGGCGGGGCCGCCTCGAGCGCGGATGCCGCGGCGGCGCCGACCGTCGCGACGGGAGCGTCCGACGGCGCGGCGGCGACGCGGCGCAGCGACACGGCGGCGTGCTTGAACTCCGGCTGCCGGGAGGCCGGATCGACCGCGTCGCTGGTGACGGCGTTGACGGTGAGGTACTCGCCGTGCTCGTCGTTCCAGTGGAACGGCGCGAACAGGCATCCCACCCGGACGCGGTCGCTGAGGACCGCCGGCAGCACCACGCGCCCGCGGCGCGACGCGACCTCGACCAGGTCGCCCTCGCCGAGCCCCGCGTTCGCGGCGTCCTCGGGATGGACCTCGACGAACGGCGCGCCGTTGAGCCGCGTCAGCTTGTCGACCTTCCCCGTCTTGGTCATCGTGTGCCACTGATGCTGCAGCCGCCCGGTGCTGAGGACGAAGGGATAGTCATCGTCCGGGTGCTCGCCGGGCCCGACATGAGGGCGCGGGAAGAACTGCGCGCGGCGCGAGCTGGTCGCGAACGCGAGGGGCGGCACCGTACCGTCCTCCTCGAGGTGCAGCGTCTGGCTCACCCCGTCGTTGACGTAGCGGATCGGATGACGGTGCGCGGTGTCCTCGGGTGGTGCGGGCCACTGCACAGTGCCCCCGCGCAGACGCTCGTAGGTGACGCCGCGGATGTCCCACCCCGTCTGCGGGTTCCAGAACCTGCGGATCTCGTCGAACACCTCCTCGGCGGTCGTGAATCCGAATCCTTCGTCGAACCCCATCGCCCGTGCGATCTCGCAGATCGTGAGCCAGTCGGGCTGCGCGTCGCCGGGAGCACTCGCGGCCCGGGGCACGAGCGTCATCGTCCGGTCGCTGTTGACCATGACGCCCTCGCCCTCGACCCAGAGGGTTGCCGGGAGCAGGATGTCGGCGTACGCGTTCGTGGCCGTGTCGGTGTAGATGTCCTGGGCGATGACCAGCTCGGCCCGCTCGAGCCCTTCGATCACCGTGCGACGGTTGGCGACGGAGGCGACCGGGTTCGTGCAGATGATCCACGCGGCCTTGATGTCGCCGTCGCCCATCGCGCGGTACATGTCGATGGTGCCGGTGCCCGCCTCGGCGCGGATCGAACCCGGAGCGATGCCCCACGCCTGTTCGACGAACGCACGGTCGGCGGCGTCGAAGACCGCGCGCTGACCGGGAAGGCCGGGGCCCATGTATCCCATCTCTCTCCCGCCCATCGCATTGGGCTGCCCGGTGAGCGAGAACGGCCCGCTGCCGGTGCGGCAGATCGCACCGGTCGCCAGGTGGAGGTTGCAGATCGCGTTGGTGTGCCAGGTGCCCTGGGTGGACTGATTGAGACCCATGGTCCACAGCGTCATCCACTCGCCCGCCTCGGCGATCCATGCCGCCGCGGTGCGGATGTCGGCTTCGGCGAGACCGGTGACGTCGGCGACGAGGCCCGGAGCGTAGTCCGCGAGGAAGGCGGGCATGGCGTCCCAGCCCTCGGTGTGCGCGGCGATGAACTCCTCGTCGATCGCGCCGTCTGCGACGAGCAGGTGCAGCAGCCCGTTCAGCAGCGCCAGATCCGTCCCGGGGCGGATCGCCAGGTGCAGGTCCGCGCGCTCGGCGGTTGCGGTGCGGCGCGGATCGACGACGATCAGCCGCGCGCCCTGCTTGAGCCGATCCAGCATCCGCAGGTGCAGGATCGGGTGACAGTCGGCCATGTTCGAGCCGATGACGAAGAACAGGTCGGCGTGGTCGATGTCCTCGTACGACCCCGGCGGGCCGTCTGCGCCGAGGGACTGCTTGTAGCCCGTTCCTGCCGAGGCCATGCACAGCCGCGAGTTCGACTCGATGTGGATGCCGCGCAGGTACCCCTTGACGAGCTTGTTGGACAGGTACTGGGCCTCGGTCGACATCTGGCCCGAGACGTACAGCGCCACGGCGTCCGGCCCATGCTCGTCGACGATCGCACGCAGACGCGCGCCCGCCTCCGCGATCGCGGTCTCGCGCGGCACCGGCACCGCAGCCTCGGCGCGCGATGGCCGCATGTGCGCCGTCGTCATCCGGCCGGGCGTGCGCATGAGCTCGGCGTGTGTGGCGCCCTTGGTGCAGAGCCTCCCCGCATTGGCGGGGTGTGCCGTGTCGCCGACCGTCTTCACGACCAGCGGCATCCCGGGGGCGTCTGCCCGTGTCGACACGGTGATGCCGCACCCGACGCCGCAGTAGGAGCACACGCTGCGCGCAGACGCGAGGGGCGCGTCGGTGCGCGCCACGTCGGTCTGTGCGTCAAGGCTCATTCCTCGATGATCCCCGAGGCATGTTCCGCCACGACGCCGGGAACATTACCGGGTGATCACACCTGCCTCACGGGGTCCGGGGGGCCGGTGTGAAACTAGGCCGAGGCGTCGTCGTCGGCTGTGGCTGCGTCGCCGGTGGGCGCAGGCTCGTCGTCGTCGGGCAGGTCCTCGAACAGACCCGCGGGCGGGGTGATCACGACGCGTCCCGCGTCGATGTCGACCTCGGGCACGATGGCCTTCACGAACGGGACGAGAACCTCGCGCTCGTCGGCTCGGACGACCAGCAGGTCCTGTGCCGGGAGGTGGTCGACGCGCGCCACCTTGCCGATGACGGTGTCGTCGCGGACGACGTCGAGACCGGCCAGCTGGTGGTCGTACCAGGCGTCATCCTCTGTCGAGACCTGCGCGGTGTCCTGGTCGATCCACAGGATCGCGCGGACGATGCTCTCGGCCGCGGTGCGGTCGTCGATGTCTTCGAAGAAGGCGACCGGGTGGCTGTTCATCCAGCGGAACTCGCGGACAGTCAGCGTCTTCCCGTGCCAGGGCGAGCTCTCGGGCACCTGGAGGGTGAAGCTCGCGCCGGGCGCGAAGCGGCCCTCGGGGTCGTCGGTGTACAGCTCGAGCTTGAGCGCGCCCTTCAGGCCGTGCGCCTTGACGAGGCGCCCCACGCGCAGCTGAGTCTTTCCCCGCGGAGCGGGCGCGCGGGCGGGGCCCGCGTCGGTCCTGGTGGACCGGGCCGGGTCGTTGGCGGACATCTCAGTCGTCCGCGACGTCGACCCGCACGCGCCGGCCATCGGCCAGCGCGCTGATGAGGGTGCGCAGGGCCTTGGCCGTGCGCCCGCCGCGCCCGATCACGCGTCCGCGGTCCTCGGGGTGCAGGTGCACCTCGAGCACGTCCCCGCGGGACGACTCGGACGAGACGATGCGCACGTCGTCGGGGTGATCGACGATCCCCTTGACGACGTGCTCGAGCGCGGCGGCGAGCACGACTTACTCGGCTGCGGCGTCGTCGGACGCGGCGGCCTCGTCGGCGTCGGCCGCAGCCTCGGCGGCGGGCTCGGCCTTCTTCTCTTCCTTCGGCTTGATGACCGACGCCTTGGCGGCGTCAGCCTCGAAGGCGGCCTTGGTCTCGGCGGTGCGGACCGTCGAGACCGCATCCTTGTCGCCCTTGAAGGTGCCCCAGTCGCCGGTGAGCTTGAGCAGCGCACGCACCTGCTCGGTCGGCTGGGCGCCGACTCCGAGCCAGTACTGGGCGCGCTCGGAGTCGACCTCGATGAGCGAGGGCTCCTGGGTGGGGTGGTACTTGCCGATCTCTTCGATGACACGACCGTCGCGCTTGGTGCGCGAGTCGGCCACGACGATGCGGTAGTACGGCGCCCGGATCTTGCCGAGACGCTTGAGACGAATCTTGACAGCCACGATTCTCCTGAATGTGTGGAAGGTGGACGAACTGGTCGCCTGGAGCGTGGGGTGCACACCCGGCGGAAGCTCTGAGGGTGGTTCGCGCACCGGATAGAGGGTCGAGTGCGCGGTCCAACCGTCTATTCTGCCAGATCGATCACGATGCCGCGAACCGCGCCGGTCGGGTCTGCCAGACTGAGCGCATGGCCGTCGCCTTCGCCTCCTCGCCCCGGTCGTCCGTGGGCCTCGAGTGGGAGATCATGCTCGCCGACGGCGCCTCCGGCGACCTCGTGGGGCGCGCGCCCGAAGTCCTCGCCGAGACGTCGGCGCGGCCGGCGGAAGCGCGCTACACCGTGACGGGCGAGCTGCTGACGAACACCGTCGAGGTCACGAGCGGTGTGGGCGCGACCGTCGCCGATGCGGTGGACGACATCGTCGAGGGCATCGGCGCGATCCGCGCCGTCACCGACCCGCGCGGCATCGAGCTGCTCAGCGCCGGCAGCCACCCGTTCGCGCAGTGGTTCCGGCAGGACGTCAGCGACGGCACCCGTTACCGCACGATGATCGACCGCACCCAGTGGTGGGGCCGCAACATGATGATCTGGGGCATCCACGTGCACGTGGGCGTGGACGATGTGCGCAAGGTGATGCCGATCATCAACGCGCTCTCGGTCTACCTGCCGCACCTGCAGGCGCTGTCGGCGTCGTCGCCTTTCTGGGCCGGCGAGCGCACGGGGTACGCCTCCAACCGCGCGCTCGTCTTCCAGCAGCTGCCCACGGCGGGGCTGCCGTGGCCCCTCGATTCGTGGGAGCAGTTCGAGGGGTACCTCGCCGACATGACCGGCACCGGCGTGATGGCCGACGCGACGGAGGTCCGGTGGGACATCCGTCCGGCGCCGCGGTGGGGCACGATCGAGGTGCGGGCGTGCGACGGGATGTCGACGGTCGTCGAGCTGGCGGCGGTGGCCGCCCTCACCCAGACGCTCGTGGAGCACTTCTCGCGTGAGCTCGACGCGGGGCGCACGCTCCCCCGCATCCAGCCGTGGTTCATCCGCGAGAACAAGTGGCGTGCCGCGCGCTATGGGCTGGACGCGCGGGTGATCGTCGACGCCGCAGGCACCCAGCGGCACGTGGGCGAGCACCTTCTCGACACCGTGGAGCGCCTCGCCCCGGTCGCCGAGGACCTCGCCTGCGCGCGCGAGTTCGCCGGCGTCGGCACCATCCTCGCCGAGGGGGCCAGCTACGCGCGCCAGCTCCGCGCCGCGGATGCGGCGAACGGGGACCTGCGCGCGGTCGTCCAGCACCTCATCCACGAGTTCCGCAGCGGCCCGACGCTGCGCGACCACCTCGCGGCACTCGGCGGCTGAGCACCGCACGCGCCCGTCGGTACGCGCCGCGCGGGGCGCGCTGTCAGCTCTTGCCGAGCATGCGCTGCAGCTCGGCGAGGTCCTCGGCGCTCGGTGCACCCTGGCCACCACCGAGGCCGAAGCCCGACCCCGTCGGCTCGGGGGCCTGCGCGGCGATGCCGGCGTTCTCGGCCGCGCGCTTGGCGGGGTTGCCCGACCGCGAGCCGCTGCCGCGCCCCTTGGACGGCTTCTTGCGCTTGCTCGCGCCGGTGGGCTTGCCGCCGCCGGGCATCGGCCCCATCCCGGGAATGTTGGGCACGCCGCCCTTCGCGACCGTCTTCATCATCTTCGCGGCCTGGTCGAACCGCTGGACGAGCTGGTTGACGTCTGTCACCGTCATCCCCGAGCCGCGGGCGATCCGCAGCCGGCGGGAGCCGTTGAGCACCTTGGGATTGCGGCGCTCACCGGGGGTCATGGATCGGATGATGGCCTCGGTGCGGTCGATCTCGCGCTCGTCGAAGTCCTCGATCTGCTGCTTCATCGAGCCCATGCCCGGCAGCATGCCGAGCATCTTCTTCATCGAGCCCATCTTCTTCATCTGCTGCATCTGCTCGAGGAAGTCCTCGAGCGTGAAGGTCTCGCTGGCGAGCTTCTCGGCGACCTTCAGCGCCTCCTCCTCATCGAAGGCCTGCTGGGCCTGCTCGATGAGGGTGAGGATGTCGCCGAGGTCGAGGATGCGCGACGCCATCCGGTCGGGGTGGAACGCCTCGAGGTCCTCGAGCCCTTCGCCGGTGGACGCGTAGATGATCGGGCGGCCGGTGACGGACGCGACCGACAGGGCGGCACCACCGCGGGCATCGCCGTCGAGCTTGGAGAGCACGACACCCGTGAAGTCGACGCCGTCCTGGAAGGCCTTCGCCGTATTGACCGCATCCTGGCCGATCATCGCGTCGATGACGAACAGCACCTCGTCGGGATCGGTCGCCTTGCGGATGTCGGCGGCCTGCTTCATCAGCTCGGCGTCCACGCCCAAGCGGCCCGCCGTGTCGATGATCACGATGTCGTGCTGCTGCCGGCGTGCCACCTCGACGCCGTCGCGGGCGACCTTCACGGGGTCACCCACGCCGTTGCCCGGCTCCGGCGCGTAGATCGCGGCACCGGCGCGCTCGGCGACCACCTGCAGCTGGTTGACGGCGTTCGGGCGCTGCAGGTCGCACGCCACGAGCAGCGGGGTGTGCCCGTCCTTCTCGAGCTGCTTCGCGAGCTTTCCGGCGAACGTGGTCTTTCCCGATCCCTGGAGACCGGCCAGCATGATGACGGTGGGCGGGGTCTTGGCGAACTGGAGTCGGCGCTGCTCACCGCCGAGGATGGCGACGAGCTCCTCGTTGACGATCTGCACCACCTGCTGCGCGGGGTTCAGCGCACGGTTGACCTCGTCGCCGAGCGCACGCTCGCGCACCTTCGCGGTGAACTCCTTGACGACCACCAGGGCGACATCGGCGTCCAGCAGCGCGCGACGGATCTCGCGCACGGTCCCGTCGACGTCCGCCGGGGTCAGCTTGCCCTTGGTGCGGAGATTGCGGAAGGTCTCGGTGAGCCGGTCGGAGAGTGTGCCGAAAGTCGCCATGATCCCCCGATTCTACGTGAGCACGCCTGCGTCGATCGCCTCGGTCAGCGCGTCGCCGCCGCATCGGCGGCTCGCGACATCCATGCGGCGAGGTCGGCGCGCCCGGGCCCCTCGTGCGCCCACGCCTCGATGGCGGCGAGGATCGCTCCGGCCCACGCTCCGCCGCGGGCGGCCGCGACGAGCGGGTCGGCGCCGCCGGCGCGACCGTGTGCGGCCACCGACGCCGAGATGCGGGCGCGCCGAAGCGCCCCTTCGGTCTCGAGCTCGCGGACGACCCCCATCGGCTCCGCGTTGACCATGGCCAGAGCGAGCGAGTCCGGAGCGAACCCGTCCGCGAGCGCGAGCGTGGCTTCACGCAGCGTGGCCTCGGGGCGGCGCAGCGTGCGCTCCAGCTGCTCGATGCGCTCGTCGAAGCCCGCCCACAGGACGGCCGACTTGCCGGTGAAGTAGTTGAAGAAGCTCGAGCGGCTCACCCCTGCCCGTTGGGTGATGTCGGCGATGGATGTCGCCTCGAATCCGCGCTCGAGAAACAGCTCGCACGCGGCCTCGGCCAAGGTCTCGCGGGACGACGCGCGCGGGCGTCCGGCACGGGACATGGTCATCGCACCAGCCTATGTGTTCTGACGGAGGGCGAACCGGGAGCCGCAATCGGAGGGTAATGTTGGACGCGATCCAGAAACCCCCGACCTGAGGATCCGCATGCTCGACATCGTGACCGTGGGGCTCTCCCCCGACGTCGTCCCCTACCAGGAGGGCTGGGACCTGCAGCGCAGGATCCACGCCGAGGTCGTCGCCGGGGCGCGCCCCGACACGCTCCTGCTCCTCGAGCACGAGGCGGTCTACACCGCCGGGAAGCGCACCGAGGCGCATGAGCGTCCGACCGACGGGACGCCGGTGGTGGACGTCGACCGTGGCGGAAAGATCACCTGGCACGGCCCCGGCCAGCTCGTCGGGTACCCGATCGTGCGGCTGCCGGAGCCCGTGGATGTCGTCGCGCACGTGCGTCGGATCGAGCGGCTGCTGATCACGGCGCTCGCCGAGCACGGAGTCGAGGGCTATCAGGTCGATGGCCGCAGCGGAGTGTGGGTGCGACGCCCCCTGTCCGAGGACAAGGTCGCCGCAATCGGCGTCCGGGTCGAGCGCGGCGTGACCATGCACGGCTTCGCGGTCAACTGCGACAACACCCTCGCCGGCTTCCGCGGCATCATCCCCTGCGGCATCACCGACGCCGGGGTGACGACGGCGAGCGAGGTCGCAGGGGCGCACGTGACGCCCGCCGACATCCTCCCGACCGTCGCGCGACTGTTCGCGGCCGAGTACGAGGCGGTGCCCGCGTGAGCGCGTGCGGCGCCACGGCCTCCGGCCCCGCGACCGGCCCCGAGGGACGCAAGCTCCTTCGCCTGGAGGTCCGCAACGCGCAGACGCCGATCGAGCGCAAGCCCGAGTGGATCAAGACCAAGGCGAAGATGGGCCCCGAGTACACGGCGCTGCACTCCCTCGTGAAGTCCGAGGAGCTGCACACCGTGTGCCAGGAGGCCGGCTGCCCGAACATCTACGAGTGCTGGGAGGATCGTGAGGCGACGTTCCTCATCGGGGGCTCGCAGTGCACGCGTCGCTGCGACTTCTGCCAGATCGACACCGGCAAGCCGGCCGACTACGACACGGACGAGCCGCGTCGAGTGGCCGAGTCGGTCGAGCGGATGCAGCTGCGCTACGCCACGGTCACCGGCGTCGCCCGGGACGACCTGCCCGACGGCGGGGCCTGGCTGCACGCCGAGACCGTCCGCGCGATTCACGAGCGCAACCCCCACACCGGCGTCGAGATCCTGGCGACCGACTTCAACGGCGACCCCGCACTGCTGTCCGAGGTGTTCGACGCACGCCCCGAGGTGTTCGCGCACAACGTCGAGACGGTCCCGCGCATCTTCAAGCGCATCCGGCCGGCGTTCCGCTACGAGCGCTCGCTCGATGTGCTCACGCAGGCACGGTCGGCGGGTCTCATCACGAAGTCGAACCTCATCCTCGGCATGGGCGAGGAGCCCGACGAGGTCGTGCAAGCCCTGCAGGACCTGCACGACGCAGGAACGGACATCATCACCATCACGCAGTACCTGCGGCCCTCGCCACGGCACCTGCCGATCGCCCGCTGGGTCAAGCCGGACGAGTTCGTGGCGTTCAAGGAGGAGGCCGAGCGCATCGGCTTCCTCGGCGTGCTCGCCGGTCCGCTGGTCCGCTCGTCGTACCGCGCGGGCCGGCTGTGGGCGCAGTCGATGATGTCGAAGGGGCGGGAGATCCCGCCCCACCTCGCGCACATCGCCGAGGGCGTCGATCAGGGGTTCGCGCAGGCGGTCTGACCTGCGCAGGTCTCTCGGGGCGGACAACGGCGTCCATCCCGAGTGAGGCTAGTCGGCGCTGGTGACCGAGAGGACCTGACCGTCGGTCGCAAGGTTGACGAGCAGCACCTCATCGGTGGCGTCCGGGTCGAGCGCGTACTCCAGCACGGCGAACGGGTCCTCTCCGCCGAGCTCGTCCGCGAGGATCGTCATGCTCATCAGACTGAGCGAGCGGATCACGTCGACGTGGATGTCGCCGGAGATGTCGACCAGCAGGTTCTCGATCTCGTCGCCCAGGCCGTCCTGCTGCTGCAGCACGAACTCGGTGACCTCGCTGGTGCGGTCGTCCACCTCGGCGAGCATGGCCCGGCGGGCGCGCGCGTCGATGTCCTCGATCGACGACACCATCGCCGCCGCCAGATCCAGCGCCGCCGCCGACACGTCGTCCTGGTCGGGCGCGGTGAGATCGACGGTCACCGTCTGGTCGCCGAACTCGATCTCCTCGGACCAGAAGATCGACCCGTCGGGACCGGACTCCAGGAGCCCGAAGTAGTCGTGCTCGATCGCCATGGATCCATGTAACCAGCACCCGGGGTGGGTGCGGTAGCCCGGGACGGGTATCGGGGCGCTCAGCCCACGAGCGCTTCGGCGAACACGTGCGGAGTGAAGCCGGTCAGATCGCCGATCCCCTCCCCCTGTCCGAGCAGCTTCACCGGGATGCCGGTGCGCTCCTGCACCGCCAGGACGAACCCGCCCTTGGCCGAGCCGTCCAGCTTCGTGATCACCAGGCCCGTCACCCCGGCGTGCTGCAGGAACGCCTCCGCCTGCATGACGCCGTTCTGCCCGGTCGTCGCGTCGAGCACGAGCAGCACCTCGCTGATCGGCGCCTGCTTCTCGATGACGCGGCGGATCTTGGTGAGCTCGTCCATCAGCCCGCCCTTGGTGTGCAGGCGTCCGGCGGTGTCGACGAGCACGATCTCGGTGCCGGTCTGCTTCGCGTGGTCGATGGTCTGGAACGCGACGGATGCCGGATCCTGCCCTTCGTGCTGGGGGCGCACGATCGTCGCCCCACCGCGCTCGGCCCAGGTGGCGAGCTGGTCCACCGCGGCCGCACGGAAGGTATCGGCCGCCCCGACGACCACCGACCGGCCGTATCGCTGGAGGAACTTGGCGAACTTCCCGATCGTCGTGGTCTTGCCCACGCCGTTGACGCCCACCACGAGGACGACGGCGGGACGCTCGGTCAGCCGCAGGGTCGTGTCGAACTTCGCGAAGTGCTCCTCGAGCGTCTCGCGCAGCATCCGCTGCAGGTCCTTCGGATCCGTGGTCAGATACCGTTCGACCTTCTCGCGCAGCTCGTCC
>JAUHYM010000062.1 GCA_030426515.1 Actinomycetes bacterium | reverse complement strand
CTTACGCCGGCGCTGGCCGCTAAGGAGTACCGATGGCAAAGCTCATTCTCACGAACGAGGTCGCCGGGCTCGGAAGCGCCGGTGATGTTGTCGAGGTCAAGAACGGGTACGCCCGCAACTACCTCATTCCCCAGGGCTTCGCTGTGGCGTGGACCCGTGGTGGCGAGAAGCAGGTGGCGTCGATCCGCGCCGCCCGCGACGCGCGCGCGATCCACGACCACGAAGAGGCTGTCGCCCTCAAGGACTCCCTCGAGGCGAACACCGTGCGCCTGTCGGTCAAGGCCGGCGCCGAGGGCCGTCTGTTCGGCTCGGTGAAGACCGCGGATGTCGCGGACGCCGTTGCGGCGGCGGGCCTGGGCTCGATCGACAAGCGCAAGGTGCACATCACCTCGCCGATCAAGTCGACCGGTTCGCACGAGGCGACCGTCCGTCTTCGCGACGACGTGACCGCCGTGATCACCCTCCAGGTGGTCGCCGCCAAGTAAGGCGCGTACGCACGATCGGATGCCGCGGACCCTTCGGGGTTCGCGGCATCCGTCTTTGTGCACGGGGATGCCGGTGCGCCGACCCAGGCAGGTCGTCGGCGCACCGGCGTCCGCGGTGTGGCGGGTCTCGCCGTGACGCGGCTTACACGAGCTGCGTCCGTCGGCGGGCGAGGGTGAGGGCGACGCCGAGCGCGGCGAGTACCGCGCCGAGCGCGAGCCCTCCGAGCCACGGCTGCGCGCCCCCGGTGGCGGCCAGCATCGGCGTTGCCGACGTGGCAGCGGCGGCGGTGACGCCGGTCGAGGCGATGGCGCCCGTGGTGCCGTTCACCGTGTGGATCACGGTGACGGTGCCGGGAGTGCCGGGCTCGCCGGGCGCACCGGGCTGACCAGGCTCGCCGGGCGTGCCGGGCTCACCAGGGGTGCCGGGCTCACCAGGGGTGCCGGGCTCGCCGGGCGTGCCGGGCTGACCAGGCTCGCCGGGAGTGCCGGGCTCGCCGGGGGTCCCGGGCTCACCAGGAGTGCCCGGCTCGCCGGGCTGACCCGGGTTCGTCACGGTCGCGTCGCCGATGACCGAGACGGCATTCCCGCCGATCGTGATCGGCAGCGAGATCGGCGCCAGGATCTGCGTCCCGCCGAGGATCGACCCGCTGCCGTCCGTGATCGCCGTCAGGCCGCCGCCGGTGGTCCCGTTGGTGGTGCCGGTGTTCTCGGTGTGGCTGTCGCCGATGACCGAGATGGCGTTGCCGGTGACGGTGACGGGGGCGAGCAGGTCGGCGATCACCTGGGTGCCGCCGAGGATGCTGTCGCTTCCGTCGGTGGTGGCGGTGGTGCCGCCGGTGCCGCCGGTGGTGGTCCCGCCGGCGGTGCTGGTGTTCTCGGTGTGGCTGTCGCCGATGACCGAGATCGCGTTGCCGGCGACGGTCACCGGCACGTCGAGACCCAGGATGGCCTGGGTGCCCGACAGGATGCCGTCCGCGCCGCTGGTGACCGCGGTGGTGCCGCCGTCGCCGTCGTCGTGGCCGCCGCCGGTGTGCCCGGCATCCCCGCCTTCGGCGTGGCTGTCTCCGAGGACGGAGACGGCGTTGCCGGTGACGGTGATCGGCGCGTCGACGTCGATGATCGCCTGGGTGCCGGAGAGGATGCCATCCTCCCCCGACGTCTCGGCGGTCACCGGGTCGCCGCTGTCCGCGCCGCCGGTGTGCCCGGCGTCCCCGCCTTCGGCGTGGCTGTCTCCGAGGACGGAGACGGCGTTGCCGGTGACGGTGATCGGGACATCGACATCCACGACCGCCTGCGTACCCGAGCCGATGCCGTCCTCACCCGAGGTCTCCGCGGCGGGCGCGGACTCCTGCGGCTCGGACTGCTGCTCGGCGGGCTCCTCAGCGGGAGCCGACGAGCCCTCGGCGAGGCTGTCGCCGACCACCGAGACGGCGTTGCCGCTCACGGTGACGGGCGCCTCGACCTCCGCCACGACCTGCGTGCCGGACGCGATGCCGTCCTCGCCGCTCGTGGTGGCCGGGGCTGATGCCGGCGCGGACGGTTCCGCGGCGGGCTTGGGTGCGGGCTCTGCCGCTCCCGACGAGACGGCGTCACCGACGACCGTCACCGCGTTGTCGACCACGTCGACAACGGCGTCGACATCGACGATGGCCTGGGTGCCCGAGAGCAGCCCGTCCTCGCCTGTCGTGTCTGCCTCGGCAGCATTGGCTGCCGCGGCGCCGAAGAGGGTGATCCCTCCGGCGATGAGCGTGCCCAGAAGGGCGCGCGAAACGAACCTGTTCATGGTCTTTCTCTCCTTGACTGAATCGATCTGAAGGCGCGCGAAGGCGCGCTGATGCCATGCCGCCTCGAACGGCGGCGCGGCGGCGATCAGTCAGGAGAGACGTCGGCGCGGTCGACAGGTGCCGGTGGCAGCCGGTCGTGCGTCCACCCTCGTCGTCGCACCCAGGCACGGTGAGCGAGGAGAGGGCCGAACACGAGCAGTGCTGCGGCACCGGGCCCGGAACCACCCGAGCCCATGGGGGAAGCGCCCGGCGGACCACACAGGTCCAGTCCGAGCGGAAGCGAAGAGGGGGTCGTGCTCGACGCCGTGAGGCTGTCTGCGCCCGCAGGGTTCTTCCCCGCGAGCGAGATCTCAGCGGCCGAGAAGTCCGCGGCGAGGGCCGTCGTGAAAGACGCACCGGCGACATCGGTCGAGGCGGTCGAGGCGGTCGTGACAGCATCCAGCGATACCGACGCCGACTCGGTCGGCTGAGCGCCCGCGACGGCAGCACCCGGCTCGTCTGCACCGCCGTCGACCGGGGCGCTCGGCGTGCCGGGAAGACCGGGAAGATCCGGCAGCTCCGGCGTGGGAACGACGGGCGTCGACGTCTCGGGATCGACCGTCTTCTGAGTGGTCTTCACGGTCGTCGAGACCGTCTCTTCCACCGTGTCGACCACGGTGTCGACCGCGTCGTCCACGCCGAGGTCGTCCACCACGTCGCCGACGACCGGAACGTCCTTCACAGCCTCCACGACGGGCTTCGTGACCGTCGAAACCGGCTTGGATTCGACGACCTTCTCGACCGGCTTGGTGACCGTCTCGACCACCGCGTCGACGGTCTGGACGACCGGCTCGGTGACGGGCGCGGCCTCGGTCACGGCCTGCGTGGTCTTCGAGGTGGTCTCGCTGACCTTCTCGACGGTCTTCGTCGTGGTCTCGGCGACCTTCTCGACCGTCTTCGTGGTCTCCTCGACCACCGAGCCGACCGTGTCGGTGACGGCTCCCAGCAACCCAGATCCGGATTCTTCCTCGGCGTGCGCCGATGACGTGCCGATGCCGAGCACCGCGGTGATCAGCATCCAGGCGAACGCGAAAGCGACGCCGAGAAGGCCGATGGCCAGGCCCCGAGGGGCGGACCGCGCGACTGCGGTTCTCACGTTCACCTCCACGTCGAAACGTCATCGCGAGCGAAATCGCCGCGATCTGGGTGCCTGGAGCTCCGAAACTAGCGGACGCCGCACACCGGGCACAACCCCTTCCGCTGCGCGAAGCTCGCACGGCCCGTCGGATGCCGCGAAGATGTCATGGCGGCGGGCGGCGCCGCGCGACGGAGGAGGCGGCATGGATCGGACCGAGCGCAAGCAGGCACGCGCCGAACGGCGGACGCAGGCGCGGGCGGAGTTGAAGGATCCCGCCTACGAGATCTTCATCGGGGTGCTCTCGCTCCTGTCGATCGTCAACATCGTGCTGGTCTACGCGTTCCACGACGACCCGTCGATGCAGACGGTGCTGCAGGTGATGAACGCGCTGTTCAGCCTCATCTTCCTCGGCGACTTCATCTATCGGATGATTACCGCCGAGAAGGCGTCGCGGTACTTCTTCCGGATGTGGGGGTGGGCGGACCTGCTGGCGAGCCTGCCGCTGCCGCAGCTGAAGATCCTGCGCATCTTCCGACTCCTGCGCGTCTACCGGCTGCTGCGCGAGCTCGGCCCCCGGACCGTGTGGCGCCTGCTCGTGCGCGACCGTGCCGACAGTGCTCTCATGGTGCTGCTGCTCATGGGCGTGTTCGTGCTGCAGTTCGGCAGCCTTGTCGTGCTCGCCGTCGAGAAGGGAGCGGACGGCGCGAACATCGAGTCGGCGTCCGACGCGCTCTGGTACACCATCGTCACGATCTCGACCGTGGGCTACGGCGACCAGTACCCCGTGACCGATGTGGGCCGCCTCATCGGTGCGGTGATCATCGTGGTGGGCGTCGGCATCTTCGGCACATTCACCGGCTACCTCGCGAACGTGTTCCTCGGCCCGCGCAAGGACGACGGCGATGACGCCGACACGGGTGACGCCGCACAGGCTGCCGACGACACGGATGCCGACGACGACCGCGCGCACCCGGCCCGCCACGGGGTCGCGGCCGGCGCCGTGTCGGGTGCGGTCGCCCGCGGCGTGCAGGAGGCCGCGGATGCCGCCGGCGACGACGACGACCCGGAGGCATCCGCCGCGCGAGAGGCACGGCTGCGCGAGCTGCTCGCGCAGTCTGAGCGGACGCTCGCCGAGATGCGCGAGCTCCTCCCGCGGTAGCGGGTCGCCACCCGGGGCCGCGGGTGCGGTGCGGGATGTCGCGCGGGCTGCTCGTGGGCGCGCTCCCGCGGAAAACGCGGCGTGTCGCGGGCTTGACAACGGCGCCATCGATGTGCGCGGTTCCGCACAGGTTTGTACACAGCCCACACCTGCTCTCCCCAACCTTCAACCGGCACTTCAATCACATCCCCATCCACAGGCCGTGGAAAACAAAACCCCCGATCAAACATGCAAAAAAAGTCTCGAGTGCCAGAATCGCGAGGAGTTGTCCACAGGAGTTGTTCACAGGCATCACGGCGTTTCCCGCATCCTCTCCACAGAGTTATCCACAGGCCGTGTTGCAGGGGGTTCACCCCGCTCCTAGCGTGGACTCGGTCCATCGGGGAGGACGACATCACGATCGAGGACGAACGCGTGTCGGGGGTCGATGATTCGCTGGTCGCGACGGTGACGAGCGTGTCTCGGCGCGGCCCGAACCCGGGGCATGAGGTCGCCGTCTGGCGAAGGTGAAGGAGAGAGCACGTGTCGATCGCAGACATCTCTGAAGAGCGCCTGGGGGGCCAGCGCCCGGCAGAGCGGACGCCGCCGCACGACCTGCTCGCCGAGCAGAGCGCGCTGGGCGGGATGCTGCTGTCGAAGGATGCCGTGGCCGACGTCATCGAGATCCTGCGAGGACCCGACTTCTACGTGCCCAAGCACGAGCTGATCTTCGAGGCGATCCTCTCCCTGTACTCGCACGGCGAGCCGACCGACGTCGTCGCGGTCACCGACGAGCTCATCAAGACCGGCGAGCTGCAGCGCGCGGGCGGCGCCGACTACCTGCACACGCTCACCTCGATCGTGCCGACGGCGGCGAACGCCGGCTACTACGCGTCGATCGTGTCGGAGCGGGCGCTGCTGCGCCGCCTCGTCGAGGCCGGCACTCGCATCGTGCAGATGGGCTACGGCGGCGAGGGCGAGGCAGCCGACCTCGTCAACAACGCCCAGGCCGAGATCTACGGGGTCACCGGCGAGCAGTCGGCGGAGGACTTCATCCCGCTCGAGATGGCGGTGGACGCCGCAGTCGGCGAGATGGAGGCCGCGAGCGGCCGCGACGGCGAGATGACCGGCGTGCCCACCGGATTCTCGCAGATGGACCAGCTGACCAACGGTCTGCACCCCGGGCAGCTGATCATTATCGCCGCGCGGCCCGCGCTCGGAAAGTCCACGCTCGCACTCGACTTCGCCCGCGCCGCGTCGATCGGGAACAACATGCCGTCGATCTTCTTCTCGCTCGAGATGGGGCGCAGCGAGATCGCGATGCGTCTGATGAGCGCCGAGGCGGCGGTGCCGCTGCAGGCGATGCGCAAGGGCACACTCGACCGTCGCGACTGGACGACCATCGCCGCGACCCGGGGCCGCATCAACGACGCCCCGCTGTACATCGACGACAGTCCGAACATGACGCTGGTCGAGATCCGCGCGAAGTGTCGTCGCCTGAAGCAGCGCGCCGGCCTGAAGATGGTGGTCATCGACTACCTGCAGCTGATGACCAGCGGCAAGCGCGTCGAGTCCCGCCAGCAGGAGGTCAGCGAGTTCTCGCGTGCGCTGAAGCTGCTCGCCAAGGAGTTGCAGGTGCCGGTGATCGCGCTCTCGCAGCTGAACCGTGGTCCCGAACAGCGGCAGGACAAGAAGCCCGCCCTGAGCGACCTGCGCGAGTCGGGCTCGCTCGAGCAGGACGCCGACATGGTGATCCTGCTGCACCGCGAGGCCGCTTACGAGAAGGAGAACCCCCGAGCCGGTGAGGCCGACCTGATCGTCGCCAAGCACCGCAACGGTCCGACCGACACCGTCACCGTCGCGTTCCAGGGGCACTTCTCCCGCTTCACCGACATGGCGCCGGGCGACATCGGCCCGTTGTAGGTTCCACGTGAAGATGGCCGTTTCTGTGTCAACTTGGCCCGCACTTGGCCATTCGGCCAAGTGCGGTGGATGGATTTGGCATCGACGTGATCGGGCGGCTCATCTCCGTCGACCCGGTCTGGCGTGGGGTCGCGGTCAGAGTGGGCTGTTCACATCCAACACGCGAGAATATTTCTGCACATGGATCGCGCGATTGTCGGAGGCGCTGACTAAGATGGGAGTCATGGCAGAGTTTGCTTCTGATCGCCGGACCGGCCGGGTGATGCTCGGCACGGTCCGAGTTGCGCGTGGGTGGACGCAGGGTGCGTTGTCCGAAGCCACGGGGATCTCGCAAGCGGTGCTGTCGAAGGCGGAATCCGGGCTGGTGGAGTTGGACCCCGACCGCCTGGAGAAGCTGAGCGGTGTGCTGCGTGTTCCACCGGTGCTGCTGACGGTCCCGGTGGATGAGGGAGCGGCGCCGTATGTGTTCCATCGCAAGCGCTCCACGTTGCCCCTGTCGGTGGCGAACCGGTTGCGGGCAGAACTGGAATTGCTGCACTTGCAAGTGACGGGGCTCGTCGCGGGAGACACGCCGGTGCGGCTGGTGCGGCACCCGCTTCCGCCCGATGGCTTCGATACTCCGGAGGAGATCGCGCAGGAGGTGCGTGCGTCGATCGGTATCGCGTCCGGTCCGCTGGAAGACCTCGTGCGCTCGCTGGAGGATGCCGGGGTTGTGGTGGTGAAGCGATCGTTGGGGTCGGAGCGGATCGATGCGATGGTGAGCTGGCCGGAAGGACAGCGACCAGTGGTGCTGCTGGGAGATCACATTCCGCCGGATCGGCAGCGGTTCTCGCTGGCGCATGAGCTTGCGCACGCGGTGATGCATCAGGTGCCGTCGGAGACGCAGGAGTCTGAGGCGGATCGGTTCGCGGCGGAGTTCTTGATGCCGGCGCAGGATGTGCGCATGGATCTGGCGGCGGCACCGGTGACGATCCCGGGCTTGGCACGGTTGAAGTCGAAGTGGCGGGTGTCGATCGCGGCGCTGCTGCGGCGTGCGGTGGATCTGGATGTGATCAGCGAGGGCCGTTACCGGCAGTTGAACATCGAGCTCTCCCGCGCCGGATATCGGAGCGTAGAGCCGGTAGCGATCGCCGAGGAACATCCTGGTCTGATCGACCGGGTGGTGCAGCAGCGGCTGAATGAGGGTGAGAGCGTCGCAGAGCTCGCGCGCGACGCGTTCCTGGTTCAGGACGAGTTCGAAGACCTTTACGTGAGGAGCGCAGCATGACCGATCGGGCCAACATCGAGGTGGTCGACAGCTCTCTGGTTTCGCGGACGACGCGTGAGTCGCTCGCCGGTGCCACGCTGGTCGAGCGCACTTTGGGCGGGCGAGTGTTCACGATGGCTGGCGGTGAGACGATGCAGACCGCCCCGCACGTGAACATGGAACACGGCGGCATGGTGTTGTCGGGGCCGACGGCTCTTCAGACCGCCTGGCGCCTGCGGGCGCGGCATCAGGATTTGGTTTTCCTTATCGAGCCGACTTCGGTGCTCGCTCCGGCGACGGCCGAGCGCCCGTTGATTATCGATGAACCGGTGGATGCGCTCATCGCGCCCACGGTGGAGGAGACTCTCCAGGCGCAGCGCGATGCAGGCGCGGCGGTCGCGGTGATCCCAGCGGGGTTTGTGGACGTCGCAGACCCGGGGGCGCTTAAGGCGGTCCTCGCGGCTGCGGACAATATCGACCGCGACGACGTGATCCTCCCGTTGGCCGTCCATCAGAAGTGGTCGACGCCGGATCACATCTCGCAGTTGATCGCGGTCGCCGCGCGGAGCCGTCATCCGGTGGCGTTGGCGCTGGGAGCGAAGGCGGGTGATCCTCTGAATCTCAAGGGGGCGCCGGAGTCGTATCGCCGGTTCTTCGGCGAGGTGAAGGGTGCGGTGCCGTGGCGGGCGGACTTCGCTGGCATCGATGCGTTCGCGTCCGGCGCTCGCGCGGCCGTGATCGGGCAGATCCCGAGCCTGCGGCGCCTGCCGGTGCCGGGCAGCCGACCGTACTCGAGTCGCCCTGGTGATCGCACGCCGCACGTGCTGATGCCGGAGCTGATGCGATTCGCCCGGTCCAGCGAGATGCACCTGAAGTGGTTCGCCAGCGCGACTCCGTGGCCGTGCCCGTGTCGCCACTGTGAGGGACGCGCGGTGGACTCGTTCACCGGCTCCGATGAGGATCGGCTCCGGGCTCACCTGCACAATCTGGCCGCGCTGGACGAGATCGCAGGTATCGTCACCTCGATGGGGACCTCTCAAGTGGCACGGTGGTGGAATCAGCGTCTGGCGGAGGCTGAAGCGGAGCATGTTCGGCTCGCCCAGCACACGGGTGTCATGATCTCGATGCCGCCGACACTTGCCCGGTGGCGGTCGCTGAGCTGAGCGCCTGGCCGTAGATGCGCTCAGCGAACAGCCAGGAGGCGCCAGTGAACCGGGCGGGCTGGAAGGGCGCCGACGCGGCGACGGTCCGCTCGCCGTTGGCGTCGGCCACCGTAACGCCGACACCGTAGAAGGTTGCTTCGAGCAACAATATCTCGTCGAGCCGTCCAGAGGGGACGACGAGTCGACGACGCCCGTAGGGGGCGAATGTCGTCGCCAACTGCAGGGTGCTGCGACGGAACGGGCCGAACACCGATATCAGCCGCACCGTCACGGGAGGCTCCGCTCTTCGGATGAGAGTGGACTGGCTGCGGGCGACGGCGCGCTCTTCGGCGAACCCGCAGCGGACGGCTCGCCGAGCCAGGCGCCGCTCGTACGCATCGAGGCCCGCGAGGGCGGTGGGCTGATCGACGGGGAGCGTCAGCAGGAACCGCAGAGTGTCCAGGTCTTGTACAGACCCCGCCGCGTTTGTGGCGCGGCGGCGCTGGATCTCCGGGAGGTGAAGCTCGAGGTCGACGTGGACGCGATGGGCACCGGTTTGCCAACTCACCCCGGACGTCCCGGCGACGGTCGTGGAGGGGCTAGCTGTCATAGGGGCCTCCGATGCCCAGGGTGTCAGTCACCTCGGACGTGAGTTGAGATGCCGCCTGCCATACGAGATGGTCGCGACGCTGGTAGGCGAGGGTGCGTTCTCCCTCGAGATGGCCCACGACCTCGATGAGGCCGGCGCGTTTGAGTCGTGCGAGCATGCCGTGCACGATGCTCCCGGCCAGGCCCGTGGCCCGTTCGATGGCGGGAGCGTTGAACGTTGCGTCCGGTGCCTGCGAGATCTGCCACATCACGGAAAGCATGTGCTCGCTGCCGAAGACCGCCTTCGACAGCTCGGCCGCGCGGGCAAGGGTTGGCACCTACCCAGTCTAGATCAAATTCAAGATTCATGAAACATGGAGAACGCACCAGTGTGTGCTCTGGACGCCGCACCTTGCGAATTCGGCAGCGGTGGCACGTGGTGGCGCGACGCACGTCGAACACGTCGCTCACCGGTCGTCGCGACCGAGCTGTGGGTCGATCCGGGGCGCCGTGGGTTAGCTGGCGGCTCGATGCTGCGGGATCTCGGGCGCAGCTTCGGCGTACTCGCGGGCGGCGCGCATGTAGGGGTTGTCGCGGACCTGGTACAGCGTGGTCTTCTCCCCGGGCACACGGCCCAGGTACTCGATGAAATGCCTGGACTTCAGCCTCTTGATGAGCGGGTGGATGATCCCGCCGGGCAGTCCGGTGGCGTCGATGATCTGCTTCGGGGAGAACGGTTCATCGCCGTGCCGGGTGATCTCGACCAGCACGGTGTGCATGTAGCTGTTCCCGAAGAGCGCTTTGGAGTCTTCGGGGGCAATCGGGTGGATCGCCGTCATGCTCCGAGTGTCTCATATGCGTCGGACGCCGCCGACTGGTCGGCGGAGGTTTGTTGTGTATCTGACAGGCGCAACATCGAGCTTGGTAGTGAATGTGACATTTACTAGTGATTAGCTGTTTAGTGATTTAGTACAAAGCTGCTCACTTCTTTCTGTGGCGTCGGTGAGTTCCGCTGCGCGGTCGCGGGGCAACAGCATGTGTTCATGCGCACGCACCGCTGTCAGGTTCCGACCGGGGACACGGGCGATGGTGAGCTGCGGGCCGGGGAGCCGGGTCGGGGATGATCGCGGTGGCGTCGACGATCCGGATCCGTATGATGCAGGATCACGTCGACGTCGTTTCGCTGCCGGATGCCCGGTTGGGGGTGTTCGCGGCGGCGGTGCCGTGGCGTGAGTTCCGCTGGTACCGCAAGCAGCGTCACTTCTCCGGCTCGTACTGGTCCGCGACGATGCAGGCGCCCGTGGGGTACGAGTCGCGGCTGGAGTACGCGAACCTGCTGCTGTGCGACTTCGACCCGCGAGTGGACTGGATCCTGTCCCAGCCGTTCCTGATGGAGGGCGACGATCACGGCACGACCCGCAGGCACATCCCGGACTATCTGATCTCGCACACAGACCGGTTGGTGTGCGTTGTCGATGTGAAGCCGGCGGCGAAGCTGCAGGTCCCGGCGGTGCGGGACTCGCTGGACTGGACGCGGCGGGAGGTCGAGGCGCATGGCTGGGAGTACCGGGTGTGCTCCGAGCCCGATCCGGTGCTGCTGGCGAATGTGCAGTTCCTCGCCGGGTACCGGCGCAGCTTCCAGTTCGATCCCGGGCAGGTCGATGCCGCGGCGACCGTGCTGGGAGCCGCTGTGACGTTCGGGGAAGCGGTGCGTGCCGTGACTCCGATCGCGGGAGAGCAGCGGTTCGCCCGTTCCCTCGTGCTGCACCTGCTGTGGACACAGCGTTTGCGCACGGACCTGTCCCACCTGTTGAGCACGACGAGCGTATTGGAGCTGACATGAGCGCACGAGACGACCTTCGACCTGGCACTCCCTCCCTGCTCTTCGAGGAGGCTGGCCCGGAGCGGTCGACGAGATCGGAGCGCGACCGCGAGGCCGACACGGCGCGAGCATGCGAGGCGCTGGGCATCCCCGTGGCCCTGCCGGTGCCCCCGCAGTCACCGAGAGCGGACAAGGAAGCGGCAGCCCAGCTGCTGCGCGCCGTTGAGGAGTACCTGCGGCAAGTGCTCGGTACGCGCGTCGTGCAGCCACCGGCGCGGCATCTTCGCGTGACGGCGGAGAGCGGCTCATCCCTCCGTGACACGGCCTGAGTCCCGGCACCCGATCCCCGACTACTCACTTTGAGAGGAAGCATGATGATGGATAGCTGGATGCTGCGACCTGGGATGGACTTCGTCTACGACGGGGAGGCGTGCACGGTCGCGGAGATCGCTGACGGGGCGGTGATCATCCGCGGAGCCTGTCAAGTTGTTTGTGTAAGCGGGCGGGACTCGGGGTTTAGAGGTAGGGCTGGATCCGGTCGGGGTAGGCGAGCGCGAGTTGCGCGAGGGCTTGCTT
>JAUHYM010000230.1 GCA_030426515.1 Actinomycetes bacterium | reverse complement strand
AGGTACGCCGCGATGAGGTCGGCCTGCTCGTATCGGCCCTGCCACCCGATTCCGGACGCCTCGATCATGCCCATGACGTAGAGCCCGTTGAACGACGGCGGGAAGATGTTCAGGAACAGCTTCGGCGCCATCCCGGTCCAGTGCAGCTCGGATTTGTCGACGAACGGATAGTCCAAGGTGTAGCCTGTGGCCAGCAGCACGAGGTCGTAGTCGTCGGAGGATCCATCACGGAAGTGGACCGTGTGCCCGTCGAAGCGCGCGATGTCGCGCCGGATGCGCAGGTCGCCTTGACCGAGATGATTGAGGATGAGCGTGTTCACGATCGGGTGGGACTCGTACAGCCGGTAGTCCGGCCGGGGGAAGCCGTACTGCACAGGGTCGCCCGTGAACATGCGCAGCACGCGCGTGTCGACGAGCTGCTTGAGTCGCGCCGGCAGCGGTCGCCCCTGATTGAGGGTGTCGCTGGGGCGGCCGAACAGGTAGCGGGGAACGAAGTAGTACCCGCGGCGCACGCTCATATCGACCGACGCGGCGTGATGCACCGCATCGACCGCGATGTCGCACCCCGAGTTCCCGGCGCCGATGATCAGGACGCGCTTGCCGGCCAGCTGAGAGGGATGCTTGTAGGAGCTGGTGTGCATCAGCTCCCCGGCGAACTCGCCCGGGAAGGTGGGGATGTTCGGCTCGGCGAGGGTGCCGTTGGCGATGATCACGCCCGTGTAGCGCTGCGAGAGGTCGCCGTCGGGTCCCGTGGCGTGCAGCATCCACCCGCCGTCGTCCATCCGATCGAGGCCGGTCACCTTCGTGTCGAACCGGAACGCGTCACGCAGACCGAAGTGATCGGCGTAGTCGTGGAAGTACGACAGCAGGGTGCGGTGGCCGGGGTAGTCGGCGGTGGTCTGCATCGGGAACTCGGTGAACTGCGTCGTGGTCCGCGACGAGATCAGGTGCGCCGAGGCGTACATCGTCGAGCGCGGGTTGTCGATGTCCCAGAGACCGCCGACGTCGCTCGCGGCTTCGAAGCCCTCGAAGCGGATGCCTGCCTTCTGCAGCGCGCGGGCGGCGGCAAGGCCCGAGGGGCCGGCGCCGATGAGGGCGTAGATGTTCTCTGTCATGGGTGCACGTCTTCGTGGCCGAGGGGATGGGTGGTGCCGGGCGCGGTTCGGGTGCGCGGCTCAGAGAACTTTAGACGTTATCGGTCGTTAACTGAAATCGCCGTACCGAGGACGGACCGGCACCGCGATGCTCACGAGACGAGAGTGAGGATGCCGCGGACCGCGACGAGGCCGGCGCCGCACCACGCGAGCACGAGCATGACCCGCCGTGCAACGTGAACCGGGACGCGGCGCGTGGCCCACGACCCGATCGCGAGGCCGAGCACGGTCGCGGCCGCGTACAGCGCGACGGACTCCACGGGTGTCGCCGGCAGCCCGCGCAGCAGGATCGACACCGTGCTGAACACGGCGAAGATCACCTGCAGCGTCGCGACGAAACCCCGCTGCTCCCAGCGCGTGCCGGTGCCATAGGCGGCGAGCGGGGGACCGGACAGCCCGCCGGCGGTATGGAGGAACCCGGCCAGACCACCCGCCGCCCACATGCCCGCCCGGCCCGTGAGCGCACCCGTCACCGCGCGGGTCGAACCCGCGGCCAGCGCCAGCGCCGCGACGGCCGCGACCCCCAACTCGAGCGCTGCAGCCGGCAGCACCGTGACGAGGAACGCGGCGAAGGGAGCGGCGATCAGACCCGGCCAGATCAGCCCCCAGGCCCTCCGCCACTCGATGTCGCGCCACACGAACGGAATCGCGAGTGCGGCGGCCACGACCGACAGCAGAATGACCAGCGTCACCCCCTCGACCGCCCCGAAGAGCACGACGAACGGCCCGACGACGACGAGCGCGAACCCCAGCCCCGTCACCCGCTGGATGGCCGCCGCGATCAGCGCGACAGCCGCGGCGATCGCGAGCGTCACGAGGCGGGCAGCGAAGACGCGAAGTCGCCGACCAGCTCGGTGATGTCGTCTGTCATCTGCCCGTCGGTGATCGTGGGCGTGCCGTCGCCGGGCTGTGCGCCGTAGTCGCCGAACGAGCTGTGCGCTGCGCCCTCGATCTCGACCATCTCGGCATCGGACGGCAGGAGCGGGCGGGCGTCCGCGATCTTCTCGGGAGTGGACAGGCCGTCCTCGGACCCGCCGATGCTGAGCGCGGGAAGGCCGGATGCGGCGAGATCCGCCGCGCAGTAGGAGCCGAACAGCGCGAGGGCATCCGCGTCTTCGGCGAGCATGCACGCCCGCACACCGCCCAGGGAGTGCCCGCCGACGATCCACGTGCCGACGTCCGGGGCGAGGTCGGTGAACGCCGACAGCGGACGCAGGTCGAAGAAGGCGAGGT
>JAUHYM010000061.1 GCA_030426515.1 Actinomycetes bacterium | reverse complement strand
GTCGACATGGCCTGCCGCAGCCGCCCCTCGTACTGGAAGCCGAGGCGCTGCGCGACCCGGGCAGAGGCGGTGTTGCCCACGATCGCGCGCCACTCCACGCGCGACAGGCCCAGACCCTCCGGGGCGAAGCCGAAGTCGAGCACGGCCTCGGCCGCCTCGGTCAGGTAGCCGTGGCCGCGCGCGGGGGCCGACATCCAGTAGCCGATCAGGGCGTTCACGGGTACCCGGCCGGGCTGAGCGCGCAGGCGCAGGCTGACCGTGCCGAGGTAGGCGCCCACCCCCTCGCGGTCACGGCGCCGGATCGCCCAGGCGGGCTCGGTCTCCTCCCGCCACCACCGCTGCGCGAGGGCGATGTAGCTGTCGGCGTCGTCGCGGGTGTACGGCGAGGGGACGGTCGTCCATCGGGAGATCGCCGGGTCCTGGCACGCGGCCGTGATGGCGTCCGCGTCGGCGGGACGCGGAACAGAGAGCTCGAGCCGCTTCGTGCGCAGGATGACCGGATCCACGGCCTCACCCTAGCCCGCCGCCGGGCGGTCAGGCGCGGCGGAGCAGACCGACCTTCTCGTAGACGTCGGCGAGCGTGCGGTTCGCGGTGGCCTCGGCCCGCGCGGCGTTGGCGGCCAGCACCCGGTCGAGCTCGGCGGGGTCGTCGAGCAGCTCGAGGGCGCGCTCGCGGACGGGACCGAACTCGTTCACCACGACCTCGGCGAGACCCTTCTTGAAGTCGCCGTAGCCCCGGCCCGCGTACTCGTCCTCGATCGCGGGGATCTGACGGCCGGTGAGTGCCGCGTAGATGACAAGGAGGTTCGACACCCCCGGCTTGTTCTCACGGTCGTACCGCACCGAGCCCTCGCTGTCGGTGACGGCGCGCATGATCTTCTTCGCGGACTTCGCCGGCTCGTCCAACAGCCACAGGACGCCGGCGTCGGACTCGGCCGACTTCGACATCTTGGAGGTCGGGTTCTGAAGGTCGAAGATGCGGGCCGTGTCCTGCTGGATCACGGGCATCGGCACGGTGAAGGTCGCCCCGAATCGGGAGTTGAAGCGTTCCGCGAGGTCGCGGGTGAGTTCGACGTGCTGCTTCTGGTCGTCACCGACCGGCACGATGTCGGTCTGGTAGAGCAGGATGTCGGCCGCCATGAGCACCGGATAGGTGAACAGGCCCACCGACGTCGCGTCCTGCCCGTAGCGGGACGACTTGTCCTTGAACTGGGTCATCCGGCCGGCCTCGCCGAACCCGGTGACGGTCGAGAGCACCCAGGCGAGCTCCGCGTGCGCCGACACGTGGGACTGGACGTACAGCGTCGACTTGGAGGGCTCGATGCCCGCGGCGATGTACTGCGCGGCGGTGCGGCGGGTCTTCTCGCGCAGCTCGGCGGGGTCGTTGGGCACGGTGAGCGCGTGCAGGTCGACGACCGAGAAGTAGGCCTCGTACGACTCCTGGAGGTCGCGCCACTGCATGAGGGCCCCGATGTAGTTGCCGACCTGGAGCGAGTCGGCCGAGGGCTGCATTCCGGAGTACAGGCGAGGTTTCACCCGTCAATCCTGCCACGCCCGAGGGTCACGACTCGTCGGCGAAGATCTCCTCGATCGTGGATTCGAACACGTGCGCGAGGCGGAACGCCACCGGCAGGCTGGGGTCGAACTTGCCCTTCTCGATCGCGTTGACGGTCTGGCGCGAGACGCCGATCCGCTGCGCGAGGTCGGCCTGCGTCCACGCGCGCGCCGCCCGCAGCGCCGGCAGGTTGTTCTTCACCGGTAGCGGATCTTTCCGAGCAGGAAGGACGCGACGAAGACGACCCCGAGACCCGCCGGCAGCACGGCGATGTCGACGGGTGAGATGAGGGCGGCGTGGAGCGCGGCGGCGTAAGCCACGCTGACGATCAGGGTCACCCCGACGGTGATGCCCAGCGCGTCGAGCATGATCTTCCGGTCGAGGTCGTCGAGCGCGCGCAGCATCCGACGGAACGCCAGGATCCACCCGATGCCGATACCGACGCTCACCACGATGGCCGCGGCGCTCGCGATCGGGTGCTGCGCTCCCCACAGCGCCGGCCCGAAGCGCGCCAGGGCGACGCCGGCGACCCAGCCCAGCCCCCAGAGGATCATCGTCACCGTCTCGCGCCCCGCATGGCGGTAGCGCGTGGGCGGGTTGTCCGTGCTCATTCTGCGTGCCTCCCGGGATGCGAATGTCAAGCTCGCTTGACACGGTAGGTGGCAGCCTTCGCCCGTGTCAAGCACGCTTGACACGTCTGCCGGCCCGCGGCGGTCCCGGTCAGCCGATGCGGTAGTCGACGATCACCGGCGCGTGGTCGCTCCACCGGCTGTCCCACGAGGGGGCGCGCAGCACGCGATAGTCGCTGACGCTCTGCGCGAGAGCGGGGGTGGCCAGGTGGTAGTCGATGCGCCACCCGGTGTCGTTGTCGAACGCGCGCCCGCGCATCGACCACCACGTGTAGGGGCCCTCGACGTCGCCGGCGAAGGCACGGCCCACGTCGACCCAGCCGAGCCCGGTGCCCGTCGTGCCGTCGACGCACGTGATCGTCTCGCCGCGGGCGCCCACCCAGCGGTCGACGTAGGCGCGCTCGCGCGGCAGGAAGCCGGCCTTCTTGACATTGCCCTTCCAATTGCGGATGTCGAGCTCGCGGTGCCCCACGTTGAGGTCGCCCATGATGAGCGCATGATCCGACGCCGCCTCGAGCTCGGGCATCCGCTGCTCGATCGCGTCGAGGAACGCCCACTTCTCGTCCTGTCGCGGCGTGCCGGCCTCGCCCGTGTGCACGTACGCGCTCACGGCGGTGAGCTGTGCGCCGCCGACCGCGAAGTCGGCCTCGATCCACCGCCCGGCCGAATCGAACTCGTCCGCGCCGTGCGCGGTGCGCACCGCGGCAGGCGCCTCACGGCTGCCGATCGCCACTCCCGCTCGACCCTTCGCTGACGCCTCGTCGGCGACGAGGTGCCAGCCGGGGAGCGCGGCGGCGAGCTGGTCGGCGTCGGCACGCACCTCCTGGAGGGCGAGGATGTCGACATCCGCCGTGTCGAGCCACTCGAGCATCCCCTTGCGGACGGCGGCGCGGATGCCGTTGACGTTGACGGAGGCGATGCGGACGGTCTCAGGCACGCCCTCCACCCTAACCGCGGCCCCCGACACCGCCGCCGCGCTACTCGAGGAGCGATCCCGCGCGCGCCTGCGGCAGGTTCGGCGCCGCCGCCTCGACCTCGGCGAGTTCCCGCTCGGCGTCGCGCACCGCCCGGTCGGCGACCCAGACCCGGAACCACGGCGCATGCGCGCGCTCCTCTCGCGCGGTGCGCAGGCGCACGCGCGCCGCCGTGAGGAGGGCGGCATGCTCTGCCGCGAGGCGCTCGGCCTCGGTGCGGTGGATGAGCGGGATGTTCTCGTCGTTCGCGGTGACGGCGATCCAGGCCGCGGCGACGAGGATGATGACTCCGACGATCCGGAACCACAGCAGCAGACCGACGAAGATCGCGAACGTCGCCAGGAGGGGGTTCGACGGGGTGTACGCGAGCAGCCAGCCGGCACCCAGCTGCAGCACCGTGAGCGCGCCGCCGCCCAGCAGCGCCCCCGACCAGACCGACCGCCACTTCAGGGAGGTGCCGGTGAGGAACTTCACCAGCGCTGCGAGCGCGAGGGAGTACAGCACGAACGATACGATCACCGTCGCGCTGATCAGCAGCACCTGGTACACGGGGGAGTGGGTGCTGAGCCCGAGGAGCGAGAACACCCAGCCGACGGCCCAGGTCCCGGCGCCGGTCATCGCCGATCCCACCAGGAGCGAGACTCCGAAGACGGTGGCGGCCAGCAGGTCCAGCGACTTCAGCAGCAGGTACGCGCGTCGATCGGGGGCGATCCCGAAGATGTCACGCACGGCGCGCCGGGCGAAGGTCATGAAGCCGATCGCCGTCCAGATGAACGTGCCGAGGGCGATGATGCCCGTCACGCCGAGGACGCCGGTGTTTCCGGTGGCGATCTCGGTGACCTGCTCCGTGGTGAACAGCCCCGACCCGTCGTCGCTGATGAGCCCGGGGATGTAGCTGTTGATCGCGGTGATGAGCGCCTGGATCGCCTCGGGGCTGCCGCCCAGCCACAGCCCGACGACGGCGAACGCGACATAGATCGCGGCGAAGATGGCGAACAGCGCCTGGTAGCTCACTCCCGCGGCGAGCAGGAACCCGTTGTGCTGCAGGAAGTGCCGCCACACGCGGACCGGGAACCACGCGAGGGTGCGCTGGGTGATCTTGGTGGCGCGCTCGATCGGCTGGTCGAAGCGGGCGCGCAGCGTGGCCTGGGTCTGATCCCATCGGCCGCGCAGCGTCTCCTCGACCTTCGCGGCGTCGGATGCCGTCAGCGCAGTCGTGTCGGGCGGCGTCCCGTTCGGGGCATGCGTGATCGCCGTGCCGCGGGTGCGGGAACGCTGGGATGCCACGGAATCAGACTAGCGAGATCCCGCGGCGCCGCCTGTCAGCGGCGTGCGCCCATCGCCGCCTGCTTGACCTCGGCGATCGCCTTGGTGACCTCGATGCCGCGCGGGCAGGCCTCGGTGCAGTTGAAGGTGGTGCGGCAGCGCCACACGCCTTCTTTGTCGTTGAGGATGTCGAGGCGCACATCGCCCGCATCGTCACGCGAGTCGAAGATGAACCGGTGCGCGTTGACGATCGCCGCGGGGCCGAAGTACTGGCCGTCGGTCCAGAACACGGGGCACGACGAGGTGCACGCGGCGCACAGGATGCACTTGGTGGTGTCGTCGAAGATCTCGCGGTTCGCGATCGTCTGCACGCGCTCCTTGCCTGACTCGGGCGACGAGTTCGCGATGAGGAACGGCTTGATCTCGCGGTAGGAGGCGAAGAACGGCTCCATGTCGACGACGAGGTCCTTCTCGAGCGGCAGACCCTTGATCGCCTCGACGTAGATGGGCTTCGAGATGTCGAGGTCCTTGATCAGCGTCTTGCACGCGAGCCGGTTGCGGCCGTTGATGCGCATCGCGTCGGAGCCGCAGATGCCATGGGCGCACGACCGCCGGAAGGTGAGCGACCCGTCGACCTCCCACTTGATCTTGTGCAGCGCGTCGAGCACGCGGTCCGTCGAGTACAGCTCGACGTCGTAGTCGACCCAGCGCGGCTCTTCGTCCACCTCGGGGTCGAAGCGCCGGATGATGAAGGTGACGAGGAACGCCTGGATGCCGGTGTCCTCGGCATCCTCGGCGGGAGCGTCGGCGGGTGCCTCGGCGAGAGCGGTGGCGGCCATCCCTAGTACTTCCTCTCCATCGGCTGGTAGCGCGTGATCACGACCGGCTTCCAGTCGAGCGTGATGTGGTCGTCGGGGTGCGACGAGTGGGCGTCACCGGTCAGGTACGCCATGGTGTGCTGCATGTAGTTCTCGTCGTCGCGCTTGGGGAAGTCGTCGCGCATGTGCCCGCCGCGGCTCTCCTTGCGGTTGCGCGCGGCGTACACCACGACCTCGGCGAGATCGAGCAGGAAGCCCAGCTCGACCGCCTCGAGCAGGTCGGTGTTGAACCGCTTGCCCTTGTCGTCGACGTGGATGTTCTTGTAGCGCTCGCGCAGGTCGGCGAGCGTGTCGAGCATTCCGCTCAGCGACTCGTCGGTGCGGAACACCTGAGCGTTCTTGTCCATCTCGTCCTGCAGCGTCTTGCGCAGCACGGCGATCCGCTCGGTGCCCTGGTTCTCGCGCAGACCCTCCATCATCCCGCGCACGGCGGCGGCGGGGTCGTCGGGCAGCGGCACGAAGTCGGCGGTCTTCACGTACTCGACCGCGTTGCGGCCGGCGCGCTTGCCGAACACGTTGATGTCGAGCAGCGAGTTGGTGCCCAGGCGGTTCGAGCCGTGGACCGAGACGCACGCGCACTCGCCGGCGGCGTAGAGGCCCGGCACGACGGTGGTGTTGTCGCTGAGCACCTGCGCGTCGTTGTTGGTGGGGATGCCGCCCATCGCGTAGTGGGCGGTCGGCATCACCGGGACCGGCTCGACGACCGGGTCCACGCCCAGGTAGGTGCGCGCGAACTCGGTGATGTCGGGGAGCTTGGTCTCGAGGACCTCGGCGCCCAGGTGGGTGCAGTCCAGCAGCACGTAATCCTTGTGGGGGCCGGCGCCGCGCCCCTCGGCGACCTCCTGCACCATGCAGCGAGCGACGATGTCGCGCGGCGCGAGGTCCTTGATCGTGGGGGCGTAGCGCTCCATGAAGCGCTCACCCGAGGCGTTGCGCAGAATCGCACCTTCACCGCGCGCACCCTCGGTGAGGAGGATGCCGAGGCCGGCGAGCCCGGTCGGATGGAACTGGAAGAACTCCATGTCCTCGAGGGGCAGGCCCTTGCGCCAGACGATCCCCACGCCGTCGCCGGTGAGGGTGTGCGCGTTCGAGGTCGTCTTGTAGACCTTGCCGAACCCGCCGGTCGCGAAGATCACGGCCTTGGCGTGAAAGACGTGCAGCTCGCCGGTGGAGAGGTCGTAGGCGACCACGCCCGCGGTCTGGGTGGTGCCGTCCTCGGCCTTCACCGTGATGAGGTCGAGCACGTAGAACTCGTTGAAGAAGTTGATGCCCAGCTTCACGCAGTTCTGGAACAGCGTCTGCAGGATCATGTGACCGGTGCGGTCGGCCGCATAGCAGGCGCGGCGCACCGGGGTCTTGCCGTGGTCGGCGGTGTGCCCGCCGAACCGCCGCTGGTCGATCTTGCCCTCGGGGGTGCGGTTGAAGGGCAGGCCCATGTTCTCGAGGTCGATGACCGCGTCGATGGCCTCCTTGGCGAGGATCTCCGCGGCATCCTGGTCGACGAGGTAGTCGCCGCCCTTGACCGTGTCGAAGGTGTGCCACTCCCACGAGTCCTCTTCGACGTTGGCCAGGGCCGCCGCCATGCCGCCCTGCGCCGCGCCCGTGTGCGAGCGCGTGGGGTAGAGCTTCGAGATCACGGCGGTCTTGGCGCCGGGGCCGGCCTCGATCGCGGCACGCATGCCGGCGCCGCCGGCGCCGACGATCACGATGTCGAACTGGTGGTAGTGGACGCCGTCGCGAACGGTGGAGTCGGAGGTCTGGGTCGTCACGGAGATGCCTTCAGTGTCTTTCGCGTCGATGTCAGGCGGACTGGCACATGTCCCACAGGACACTGTCGCTGGTCACGCCGAGGCAGGGGTCGAAGGTGAACACCACGAGGGTGCCGAGCAGGATGAGGAAGCCGGCCGACAGCCAGATCGCCCACACGAGCACCTTGCGCGGGGTCGCGCCGGTCACGTAGTCGTTGACGATCGTGCGCATGCCGTTGGCGCCGTGGATCAGCGCGAGCCACAGCATCGCGACATCCCACCACTGCCAGAACGGGGAGGCGAACTTGCCGGCCACGAACGCGAAGTCGATGGCGTGGATGCCGTCGCCGACCATCAGGTTGACGAAGAGGTGTCCGAAGATGAGGACGACCAGCAGCACGCCCGAGACGCGCATGTAGATCCAGCCCCACTTCTCCAGGTTGAGTCCGCTCCGGCGGGGCGCGGTGTAGGGAGCGCGGGGGTCCGCGATCGCATCGGTGCTCATCAGTGACCGCCTCCCGTCGCGGAGAAGACATTCATGAGGTGGCGCGGAACGAAGCCCGCCATGGTGACCGCCCACAGGCCCAGGACGCCCCAGAACAGCTGTCGCTGGTAGCGCGCTCCCTTCGACCAGAAGTCGACGACGATGATGCGCAGTCCGTTGAAGGCGTGGAACACGATCGCGCCGACCAGGACCACCTCGCCCACGCCCATGATCGGGTTCTTGTAGGTGCCGATCACCGCGTCGTACGCCTCGGGCGAGACGCGGATCAGTGCGGTGTCGAGCACGTGCACCAGCAGGAAGAAGAAGATCGAGATCCCGGTGATGCGGTGCAGCACCCACGACCACATGCCCTCACGGCCCCGGTACAGGGTTCCCCGCGGTCTCTTCGACGTGGTGTCCGATATCGACGGTGTGACGCGGGCTGGTGCAGACACGGCCGTCCTCCCTAGGTCGATCGATAGGGGGCGTGCGCTGCCCCTGCGGCGCGCGAGCGCGAGTCTGCGGCGCTCCGACGCACGGCCCATCCTATTCCCCTCCGCGCCGCCGAGGCCGCTTAGGGCACCCTTAGTCATCTCGACGTCGAGACGTCCGGGGGCGTCGGCCCCGACCGGTACCCTGGGCGCATGCCGGATCCGATCCAGGACTTCTACGCCGTCATCCCCGCCGGAGGCATCGGAAGCAGGCTCTGGCCGCTTTCGCGGGCCGACGCCCCCAAGTTCCTGCACGATCTCACCGGGTCGGGCCAGACCCTGCTGCGTGACACGTGGGATCGTCTGGAGCCCCTGGCCGGCCCCGGCCGGATCGCGGTCGTGACCGGGCGCGCGCACCGCGCCGCCGTCGAACGGCAGCTGCCCGGCATCCCGGACCCGAACGTGTTCCTCGAGTCGGAGCCACGCGACTCGACCGCGGCCATCGGGCTGGCTGCGGCGATCCTCGCGCACCGCGAGCCGGACGTCATCATCGGCTCCTTCGCGGCCGACCATGTCATCCGGGGAACCCGCACGTTCGAGTTCGCCGTCCAGCAGGCGGTGGAGGTGGCCCGGGCAGGCTATGTGTGCACGATCGGCATCCAGCCCGCCGAGCCCTCCATCGGCTTCGGGTACATCCGGAAGGGCGGCGAGATCGACGTCGACGGCGCGCCGGAGGCGGCGATCGTGGAGAGCTTCGTGGAGAAGCCCGACCTCGAGACCGCGAGGGCCTACTACGCCGACCGCTCCTACCTGTGGAACGCCGGCATGTTCATCTCGCGGGCCGACGTCCTGCTGCGGGAGATCGCCGAGAACGAGCCCGAGCTGCACGCGGGGCTCATCGAGCTCGCCGCGGCGTGGGACGACCACGCCGCCCGCGGCCCTGCCGTCGACCGCCTGTGGCCGGGACTGAAGAAGATCGCGATCGACTACTCGGTCGCCGAGCCCGCGGCGGCGCGCGGGCGGCTCGCGGTGATCCCGGGGCACTTCGACTGGGACGACGTGGGGGACTTCGCCAGCCTCGCCAAGCTCAACAGCGGCGGGCGCAAGAACGACCTCGCCATCCTGGGCGAGAACGCCCGCATCCTCTCGGACGCCTCCAGCGGCATCGTCGTGTCGCAGACCGACCGGGTGATCAGCCTCATCGGGGTGAAGGACGTGGTCGTGGTCGACACCGAGGACGCGCTGCTGGTGACCACCAGCGAGCACGCGCAGCGCGTGAAGGGCGTCGTGGATGCGCTGAAGCTCACCGGACGCGGTGACGTTCTGTAGCCGCAGCGCCGAGGCGCGTTGCCGGACTGTTGCGGATTTGTAACCATTCGCCGTGTGGGGCGCGGATGGGGCGCAACCGGAGCGTCACAGGAAGTAACTTCGGAGGGTCCCCGCGACCCGCGCGGGGCCCTTTCACCTGGAGGCTGAGTTGAGAATCTCACGCACCACCAAGTTCGCAGGCGCGGCGATCGCCGCCACCGCGATGCTCGCTCTCGCCGGCTGCGGCTCCGCGCCCGAGGACGAGACGACCGACGCCGGGACCGACACCGACGCCATGGCCGACTTCAAGGCCTGCATGGTCTCGGACGAGGGTGGCTTCAACGACAAGTCCTTCAACCAGCTGGGTCTGGCCGGTCTCGAGATGGCCGCCGACGAGCTGGGCTTCGAGATCGCCACGACCGAGTCGGCCTCGGCCAGCGACTACGCCGCCAACCTCGACGGCCTCGCCGCCGACGGCTGCAACCTGATCGTGTCGGTCGGCTTCCTGCTGAGCGCCCCGACCGTCGAGGCGGCTCTGGCCAACCCCGACATCGAGTACGCGATCATCGACGACTGGGCCGACAACGACTTCGACGGCGAGACCGACGCCCCGAACATCAAGCCCCTCGTCTTCGACACCGCCCAGGCGGCGTTCCTCGGCGGCTACGCCGCGGCCTCGTACAGCGAGACCGGCAAGGTCGGCACCTTCGGCGGCGCGAAGATCCCGCCGGTGACGATCTTCATGGACGGCTTCGAGCTCGGCGTGGACTACTACAACGAGCAGAACGGCACCGAGGTCGAGGTCGTCGGCTGGGACATCGAGTCCCAGGAGGGCCAGTTCACCGAGGAGTTCGCCGCGAACGACAAGGCCAAGCAGGTCGCGCAGGGCATCATCGACCAGGACGTCGACGTGCTGCTGCCCGTCGGCGGCCCGATCTACCAGTCGGCTGCGGAGGCCATCCGCGACTCCGGCGGCGGGATCGCCCTGATGGGCGTCGACGCCGACGTGTACGAGACCGACCCGTCGGTCGCCGACCTGCTCCTGCTCTCGATCCTCAAGGGCATGGACGTCGCCGTGCACGAGGCCGCCGTCAGCGCCGCTGAGGGCAGCTTCGACGTGACCCCGTTCGTGGGCACCCTCGAGAACGACGGCGTCGGCATCTCGAGCTTCCACGACTTCGGCGACCTGGTCTCGCCGGACCTGCAGGCCGAGCTCGACGAGATCGCCGCCGGCATCATCGACGGCTCGATCCCGGTCGAGTCGCCCGCCTCGCCGTAATCGATCGGCACCCTTCATCGAACGGCCGGACAGTTCCTCTGTCCGGCCGTTCGCCTTCTCGATAGATTGGCGGCTATGACGCTCGAGCTCCGCGGCATCACCAAGCGCTTCGGCTCCCTGGTGGCGAACGATCACATCGACCTCGTGGTCGAACCCGGCCAGATCCACTCGCTCCTCGGCGAGAACGGCGCGGGCAAGTCCACTCTGATGAACGTCCTGTACGGGCTGTACCAGGCCGAAGAGGGCGAGATCCTCATCGACGGCGTGCCGCAGCGGTTCTCGGGCCCGGGCGACGCGATGGCCGCCGGCATCGGCATGGTGCACCAGCACTTCATGCTGATCCCGGTCTTCACCGTCGCCGAGAACGTCATGCTCGGGCACGAGACGACCGGCTTCGCGGGCTCGCTCGACCTGGAGTCGGCGCGACGCCACGTGCGCGAGGTCGCCGACCGATTCGGGTTCCAGATCGACCCCGACGCCAAGATCGAGGACCTCCCGGTCGGCGTGCAGCAGCGGGTCGAGATCATCAAGGCCCTGTCGCGGGACGCGAAGGTGCTCGTGTTCGACGAGCCGACCGCGGTCCTCACCCCGCAGGAGACCGACGAGCTGATGGGCATCATGCGCCAGCTGCGCGATGACGGCACGGCGATCGTGTTCATCACCCACAAGCTGCGCGAGGTGCGCGAGGTCGCCGACAAGATCACCGTCATCCGGCTCGGGAAGGTCGTCGGCGAAGCCGAGCCGACGGCGTCGAACGCGGAGCTCGCCAACCTGATGGTCGGCCGCGCGGTCGAGCTGACCGTCGACAAGGAGCCGCCGCAGCTGCGTGAGGGCGGGCTGCGGATCGAGAACCTGCGCGTCGTGGACGACGCCGACCAGATCGTGGTCGACGACATCAGCTTCGAGGTCCGCCCGGGCGAGATCCTCGCGATCGCCGGTGTCCAGGGCAACGGGCAGACCGAGCTCACCGAGGCGATCATCGGGCTGCAGCGCAAGGTGAGCGGCACCATCGCACTCGACGGCACCGAGCTGGTCGGCCGCAGCGTCAAGCAGATCATCGACGCCGGCGTCGGCTTCGTCCCCGAGGACCGCAAGGTCGAAGGGCTGGTGGGCGAGTTCAGCGTCGCCGACAACCTCATCCTGAACCGCTCCAGCGGACCGCCCTTCTTCAAGGTCGCCACGCAGCAGCGCGGCGTGCTGCGCGAGTTCGCGAACGAGAAGATCGACGAGTTCGACATCCGCACCCAGGGCCCCGACCTGGCGGCCGGACGGCTCTCGGGCGGAAACCAGCAGAAGGTGGTCCTCGCCCGCGAGCTCAGCCGCGACCTCAAGCTCCTCGTGGCGTCGCAGCCCACCCGCGGCGTCGATGTCGGGTCGATCGAGTTCATCCACAAGCGCATCGTCGAGACACGGGATGCCGGCGTGCCCGTCGTGGTCGTCTCCACCGAGCTCGACGAGGTGTCGGCGCTGGCCGACCGCATCGCGGTCATGTAC
>JAUHYM010000060.1 GCA_030426515.1 Actinomycetes bacterium | reverse complement strand
CCCGCCGACGCGATCGACGCAGTCATCGTCGGCCAGGTCCTTCCGGCCGGAGCGGGCCAGAACCCCGCACGGCAGGCGGCGCTGGGCGCCGGCATCGGCTGGCACGTGCCGGCCTCGTCGGTCAACAAGGTCTGTCTGTCGGGCCTGAGCGCCGTCATCGACGCCGCGCGCATGGTCGCCTCGGGCGACGCCAAGGTCGTCGTCGCTGCCGGCATGGAATCCATGACGCGGGCACCCCACCTGCTGATGGGATCGCGCGACGGCTGGACCTACGGCTCTGTCGAGGTCCTCGATCACATGGCCTATGACGGGCTGACCGACGCCTACTACGACCGCGAGAGCATGGGTGCCTCGACGGAGCGCCACAACGCGCGCTACGAGCTCACGCGCGAAGAGCAGGATGCCGTGGCGGCGCGTTCACACCAGCGCGCAGCTCGTGCGTGGGAGGACGGCGTCTTCGATGACGAGGTCGTCCCCGTCGAGATCCCGCAGCGCAAGGGCGAGCCGGTGCGGGTCACTCGCGACGAGGGGATCCGACCGGGGACGACGGTGGAGTCTCTGGCAGGGCTCCGCGCCGCGTTCGCGCAGGGCGGCACGATCACCGCGGGCAACTCCTCGCAGATCTCCGACGGCGCATCGGCGCTCGTCGTCACCACGCGGGCGCATGCGGACGAGAACGGCTGGAGCGTGCTCGCGGTGGTCGGGGCGAACGGCCAGACGGCGGGCCCGGACAATTCGCTGCAGGCGCAGCCGGCGCGAGCGATCGAGAAGGCGTGCGCCAAGCAGGGCATCGCGCCCGATGCGCTCGACATCGTCGAGATCAACGAGGCGTTCGGTGCTGTCGTCGCGCGTTCACAGCGCGAGCTCGGCCTTGCGGACGACGTGGTGAACCCGCACGGCGGCGGGATCGCGATCGGGCATCCCATCGGCGCGTCGGGCAACCGACTAGTCGTCCACGCGGTCCACGAACTGGTGCGTCGCGGTGGCGGCACCGCAGCGGTGGGACTGTGCGGCGGCGGCGGTCAGGGCGACGCCCTGATCCTCACACGGTAAGGGCGTGCGCGCCTATGCCTCGAGGCGCTTCTTGATCAGCTTCTTCTCACGGCCCGACACCGGCGAGTCGCGGGGTGCCAGATGGCCCTTCGCGGCTCGCCGCGTATCGACGACCGCGCCGATCGCGAGGGCGAGCGACGCGCCCCAGCTGATCCACGCGACCGCGGTGCGCCATGTGAACTCCTCGTCGCGCAGCGCTCGGATCAGCGCCAGTCCGGCAGTGATCGCGCTGAACAGGCCGGTGCGGAAGACATAGTTGCGCATACGCCCAACCTAGCGTTCACGCGGTACGCTCGGGCCGCCCCGACGGCGTGCCGCGCCGACCCCGGGGTAGCCTGGAGGGGCTGGCCCGACCCCATCGCAAGGAGACCGCGTGTCTGAAGCCGAGTTCGTCGTCGTCGCCAATCGACTCCCCGTAGACCGCGTCGCCGGTCCTGACGGGGAGGACTTCTGGCGCAGGTCCCCCGGGGGGCTGGTGACGGCACTCGAGCCGGTGATGCACCAGGTCGACGGTGCCTGGGTCGGCTGGCCGGGGCGTCCCGACCTGCACGTCGACCCGTTCGACTTCGACGGCACGCGCCTGGTGCCCGTCCAGCTCTCGGCCGAAGAGGTCGAGCTGTATTACGAGGGATTCTCGAACGACACGATCTGGCCGCTCTACCACGACGTGATCGCCGTGCCGCGGTATCGCCGTGTGTGGTGGGACGCCTACGTCAAGGTGAATCGTCGGTTCGCCGAAGCGGCGGCCGCCGCGACGGCGCCGGGCGGAACGGTGTGGGTGCAGGACTACCAGCTGCAGCTCGTGCCGCAGATGCTGCGCGAGCTGCGGGACGACCTCACGATCGGCTACTTCCACCACATTCCCTTCCCGGCATACGGCATCTACGCACAGCTGCCCTGGCGTAAGCAGGTGCTGCGCGGAATGCTCGGGGCGGACGTGATCGGCTTCCAGCGCGTCGCCGACGCCGGCAACTTCGCGCGCTCCATCCGCCGTCTGTTCCACTACGAGACCAAGGGCGGCCGCATCGTCGTCCCCGAGGAGGACGGCTCCACCCGCTTCGCGGTCGCCAAGGCGTATCCGATCTCGATCGATGCCGAATCGTATGTCGAGCTCGCCCGCAAGCCCGAGGTGCAGGCGCGGGCGCGTGAGATCCGCGAGGGTCTGGGCAACCCCCGCAAGATCCTGCTCGGCGTCGACCGGCTCGACTACACGAAGGGCATCCGCCATCGCCTCAAGGCCTATGGGGAGCTTCTCGAGGACCAGCGGCTGAGTGTCGAGGACACGACGCTCGTGCAGGTCGCCAGTCCCAGTCGCGAGCGCGTGGAGTCGTACGTGAACCTGCGGGACGAGATCGAGCTGACCGTCGGCCGCATCAACGGCGACTTCGACACGATGGATCACACGGCCATCCGCTATCTCCACCAGGGGTACCCCCGCGAGGAGATGGTGGCGCTCTACCTCGCGGCCGACGTGATGCTGGTCACAGCGCTGCGCGACGGCATGAACCTCGTCGCGAAGGAGTACGTCGCCTGCCGCACCGACAATCGCGGAGTCCTCGTGCTCAGCGAGTTCGCGGGGGCGGCGGACGAACTGGGGTCGGCGCTGCGGGTCAACCCGCACGACATCGATGCCCTCAAGGACACCATCGTGCGCGCCACCGAGATGCCCGGGGCTGAGCAGGGCCGCCGCATGCGCGCCCTGCGCAAGAAGGTGCTCGAGAACGACGTCGAGCGGTGGTCTCAGTCCTTCCTCGCCGCCTTGGACGAGGCGCGCAGTCTGCGGGCCGCGGTCGGCTCATGAGCACCAGCGCCTCCACGCACGCGCAACTGCATGCCGCACTCGCGCGCCTCGCACCGACGGAGCGCCTTCTGGTCGCGCTCGACTTCGACGGGACGGTGTCGCCGCTGGCGGACGAGCCCATGAGCGCGCGAGCGCTGCCGGCGGCCGCCGAAGCGATCGCACGACTGGCGCGGCGCGCCGACACGACGGTCGCGTTCGTGTCCGGACGCAGCCTGAAAGACCTCAAGGTGATCTCGGAGCACACCGCGGCATCGCCCGTGCACCTCGCGGGTTCGCACGGGGCCGAGTTCTGGCATCCCGGGGACGACGAGCAGGCCGCCTCCGACCCGGAGGCCGACGCCGAGCGTGAGGCGATCATCACGGCCGCTGAAAGCGCCGTGGCCGACATCGACGGCGCCTGGATCGAGCACAAGAGCCTCGGCCTGGGACTGCACACGCGGCTGTGCGATGCGACCGACGCGCGTGCGGCCCAGCGCCGCATCGACGCGCTGGTCTCCGAGCGGGCACCTCGCTGGCGGCGTCGCGTCGGACACGACATCCTCGAGTTCGCGGCATCCGATGCGGGCAAAGACGTCGCTGTCGCCGCGCTTCGCGAGTCGGTCGGGGCCACCGCCGTGCTCTTCGCCGGGGATGACGTCACGGACGAGGATGCACTGCGCAGCCTGGGGTCCGACGACCTGGGGATCCGCGTCGGGGACGGAGAGAGCGTCGCGCCCGTGCGGGTAGCCGACGTCGCGGGCATGGCCCGCGCGCTCGATCTGCTGGCGGACCTTCGTGCGGCGGCGCGAGCGCGCGCACGGGAATAGACTGCAGGAATGCCTGAGCCCCACGAATCGATCGATATCAAGCCGCGCAGCCGGGTCGTCACCGACGGCATCGAGGCGACGACCTCGCGTGGCATGCTGCGAGCGGTCGGCATGGGCGATGCGGACTGGGAGAAGCCCCAGATCGGGATCGCCAGCAGCTGGAACGAGATCACCCCCTGCAACCTGAGCCTGGATCGCCTCGCGCAGGGAGCCAAGGAGGGTGTCCACTCCGGCGGCGGGTACCCGCTTCAGTTCGGCACCGTCTCGGTGTCGGACGGCATCTCGATGGGGCACGAGGGGATGCACTTCTCGCTCGTGTCGCGCGAGGTCATCGCCGACTCCGTCGAGACCGTCGTCATGGCCGAACGGCTGGATGGCACCGTGCTGCTGGCCGGGTGCGACAAGTCGATCCCCGGGATGCTGATGGCCAGCGCGCGCCTGGACCTGTCGAGCGTCTTCCTCTACGCCGGCTCGATCGCTCCCGGATGGGTCAAGCTGTCGGACGGCACGGAGAAGGACATCACCATCATCGACTCGTTCGAGGGAGTGGGCGCCTGCCTCTCCGGCCGGATGAGCGAAGAGGACCTGAAGCGGATCGAGTGCGCCTTCGCGCCCGGTGAGGGGGCGTGCGGCGGAATGTACACCGCGAACACCATGGCCTCGGTCGCCGAGGCACTGGGTCTGAGCCTTCCCGGCTCCGCGGCGCCTCCGTCGGCTGACCGCCGCCGTGACTACTTCGCGCACCGCTCGGGCGAGGCCGTGGTCAACCTGCTGCGCCACGGGATCACCACCCGCGACATCCTCACCCCCGAGGCGTTCGAGAACGCGGTCGCCCTCGCGATGGCTCTCGGCGGCTCCACCAACGTCGTGCTGCACCTGCTCGCGATCGCCAACGAGGCCCAGGTCGAGCTGAACCTGCACGACTTCAACCGGATCGGCGACAAGGTCCCGCACATCGCGGACATGAAGCCGTTCGGCAAGTACGTCATGAACGACGTGGACCGTCACGGCGGCATCCCGGTCATCATGAAGGCCATGCTCGACGAGGGCCTGCTCCACGGCGATGCGCTGACCGTGACGGGCAAGACGCTCGCGGAGAACCTCGCCGACCTCGACCCCGACCCGATCGACGGCGAAGTCGTGCACACCCTCGACAACCCGATCCACGCGACCGGTGGAATCACGATCCTCCATGGCTCGCTCGCCCCGGAGGGCGCCGTGGTCAAGTCGGCCGGCTTCGATGCCGACGTCTTCGAGGGCCCGGCCCGCGTGTTCGAGCGCGAGCGCTCGGCCATGGACGCGCTCGAGGCGGGCGAGATCTCGGCGGGCGATGTGATCGTCATCCGCTACGAGGGTCCGAAGGGCGGCCCCGGCATGCGCGAGATGCTGGCGATCACCGCAGCCATCAAGGGCGCGGGGCTCGGAAAAGATGTACTACTCTTGACGGACGGCAGATTCTCAGGCGGCACAACCGGCCTGTGCATCGGCCACATAGCACCCGAGGCGGTGGACGCTGGTCCCATCGCATTCGTGCGCGATGGTGATCTGATACGGGTCGATATCGCGGCTCGCACTCTCGACCTACTCGTCGACGACGCCGAGCTGAGCTCCCGCCGCGAAGGCTGGGAGCCCCTTCCTCCGCGCTATACCCGTGGCGTCCTTGCCAAGTACTCCAAGCTCGTGCGCTCTGCAGCGCAGGGAGCTGTCACGGGGTAACCCGGCACCCGCTTTCACACACGCCGAAATCTTCACGAGGTTTGTCACCATGCCCGCAGATCTGACCGCGGCCGTGCCACGGCCGCCTGCCCGTCCCGCCTCCGCGCCGGTGATCACCGGCGCCCAGGCTGTCGTCCGGTCCCTCGAGCTTCTCGGGGTCACCGACGTGTTCGGCCTGCCCGGCGGCGCGATCATGCCCGTCTACGACCCGCTGCTCGACGACGAGGCGGTGCGCCACATCCTGGTCCGCCACGAACAGGGAGCGGGACACGCCGCCGAAGGCTACGCGGCGGCGACCGGCAAGACCGGTGTCGCGATCGCGACCTCCGGCCCCGGCGCCACGAATCTCGTCACCGCCATCGCCGATGCCTACATGGACTCCGTCCCGCTGGTGTGCATCACCGGTCAGGTGTTCAGCCACCTGATGGGCACGGACGCGTTCCAGGAGGCGGACATCGTCGGCATCACGATGCCGATCACGAAGCACTCCTTCCTGGTGAAGACCGCCGATGAGATCCCCGGTGCCATCGCCGCGGCGTTCGAAGTCGCCGGCACCGGGCGCCCGGGCCCCGTGCTGGTGGACATCACCAAAGACGCCCAGCAGGCCTCGGCGCCGTTCGTGTGGCCGCCGAAGATCGACCTGCCCGGCTATCGTCCGGTCACCAAGGCGCACGGCAAGCAGATCCAGGCCGCGGCCGCCATGCTGACGGCCGCCAAGAAGCCGGTGCTCTATGTGGGCGGCGGCGTGGTGCGAGCGCACGCATCGGACGAGCTGCTCGCGCTGGCCGAAGCCACCAAGGCTCCCGTCGTGACCACGCTGATGGCGCGCGGTGCGTTCCCCGACTCGCACCCCCAGCACCTCGGCATGCCGGGAATGCACGGCACGGTGCCGGCGGTCCTCGCCCTGCAGGAGTCCGACCTGATCGTCGCGCTCGGCGCGCGTTTCGATGACCGCGTGACCGGCAAGTCGGAGCACTTCGCGCCGCACGCCAAGGTGGTCCACGTCGACATCGACCCCGCCGAGATCTCCAAGATCCGCACCGCCGACGTGCCGATCGTGGGCGATGTGCGCGACGTGCTGCTCGACCTCGACACCGCATTCCGCAGCGCGGCGGCCGAAGCGACGCCCGACATCGATGAGTGGTGGGCGTATCTGGAGGGTCTGCGCTCCGAGTTCCCGCTCGGCTACACCCCCACTGACGACGGCCTTCTGGCGCCCCAGCATGTGATCCGGCGCATCGGGGAGCTCAGCGGGCCCGAGGCGGTCTACGCCGCAGGCGTGGGCCAGCACCAGATGTGGGCGGCGCAGTTCATCAAGTACGAACGCCCCAACGCCTGGCTCAACTCCGGGGGAGCGGGCACCATGGGCTACGCCGTTCCCGCGGCGATGGGGGCGAAGGTCGCCGAACCCGAGCGCGTCGTGTGGGCGATCGACGGCGACGGCTGCTTCCAGATGACCAACCAGGAACTGGCGACCTGCGTGATCAACCAGATCCCCATCAAGGTCGCGATCATCAACAACTCGTCGCTGGGAATGGTCCGCCAGTGGCAGACGCTGTTCCTCGGCGGTCGTCACTCGCACACCGATCTGAACACCGGGCACGGCACCGTCCGCATCCCCGACTTCGTGAAGCTCGCCGAGGCCTACGGGTGCCTCGCGCTGCGAGTGGAGAAGGAAGAGGACGTCGACGCGGCGATCCAGACCGCGCTGGAGACGAACGACCGACCCGTCGTGATCGACTTCGTCGTCTCGGCCGATGCCATGGTGTGGCCGATGGTTCCGCAGGGCGTCAGCAACAGCTACGTCCAGTACGCCCGCGACCATGCTCCGACGTTCGATGAGGAGGCCTGAGATGTCCACACACGTGCTGAGCCTCCTGGTCGAGGACAAGCCCGGTCTGCTCACCCGTGTCGCCGGGCTGTTCGCGCGACGCGGGTTCAACATCGAGTCGCTCGCCGTCGGCGTCACCGAGGTCCCCGGACTCTCGCGCATCACCGCGGTCGTCGACGTCGAGGACCTGCCGCTCGAGCAGGTCACGAAGCAGCTCAACAAGCTGGTCAACGTCATCAAGATCGTCGAGCTCGACCCGGCGCAGTCGGTGCAGCGCGATCACCTTCTGGTGAAGGTGCGGGCCGACAACGCGACCCGCAGCAACATCATCGAGGTCGTGAACCTGTTCCGCGCGTCGATCGTCGACTACTCGCCCGAGGCCCTCGTCATCGAGGTGACGGGAGATCGCGGCAAGGTCGAGGCGTTCCTGCGCGCCGTCGAGCCGTTCGGCGTGAAGGAGCTCGCGCAGTCGGGGCTGCTCGCCATCGGCCGCGGAGGCAAGAGCATCACCGAGCGCGTGCTTCGCGGCTGAATTCCACCCTCGGGGGATGTTCCCCCGACCACACACCGACAACACAAGGAGAAACACGAAGAATGGCTGAGATCTTCTACGACGCCGACGCCGACCTGGGGCTCATCCAGAGCAAGAAGGTTGCGATCGTCGGCTACGGTTCCCAGGGTCACGCGCACGCGCAGAACCTGCGCGACTCCGGCGTCGAGGTCGTCATCGCGCTCAAGGAGGGGTCGAAGTCGACCCAGAAGGCCCAGGACGAGGGCTTCGACGTGAAGACCGTCGCCGACGCCGCCGAGTGGGCGGACGTCATCATGATCCTCGCTCCCGACCAGCACCAGCGCGGCATCTACAACGACCACATCAAGGACAAGCTGACCGAAGGCAAGACGCTCGCGTTCGCGCACGGGTTCAACATCCGCTTCGGCTACATCGAGGCTCCCGAGGGCGTCGACGTCATCCTCGTCGCGCCGAAGGCCCCCGGGCACACGGTGCGGCGCGAGTTCGTCGCGGGCCGCGGCATCCCGGACATCATCGCGGTCGAGAAGGACGCCTCGGGTCAGGCCTGGGCTCTCGCGCTGTCGTACGCGGCGGCAATCGGCGGCACGCGGGCGGGCGTCATCAAGACGACGTTCACCGAAGAGACCGAAACCGACCTGTTCGGCGAGCAGACGGTGCTGTGCGGTGGCGTCTCGCAGCTGATCCAGTACGGTTTCGAGACCCTCACCGAGGCCGGCTACCAGCCGCAGATCGCCTACTTCGAGGTGCTGCACGAGCTCAAGCTCATCGTCGACCTCATGTGGGAGGGCGGCATCGCGAAGCAGCGCTGGAGCGTGTCGGACACGGCGGAGTACGGTGACTACGTCTCGGGTCCGCGTGTGATCGACCCGCACGTCAAGGAGAACATGCAGGCGGTGCTCGCCGACATCCAGTCGGGTGCGTTCGCGAAGCGCTTCATCGACGACCAGGACAACGGCGCCGTCGAGTTCCAGCAGCTGCGTGAGAAGGCCGCGCAGCACCCGATCGAAGAGGTCGGCAAGGAGCTGCGCTCCCTGTTCGCGTGGAAGCAGACCGACGCCGACTACACCGAGGGCAGCGCCGCGCGCTGACCTGAGGTCGCAGACAGCCAGCACAGAACGCTCGGCTCACCCGGCTCCCGCCCCCGCACCCAGGGGCGGGAGCCGCTCTTCGTGGCGGGTCAGGGTGCCTCCGGGCAGGTCTGCTGATACGGCTCGTCCCCGATGTAGGTCCGCCACTCGACCTCGGTCAGCTGTCGCCCGACTCTCGCGCACGCCGCGTCGAGAAGCGATTCCGCGCGCAGGTCCCAGAGCAGGAGGCCGTCAGCGGTCGATGTCACGAGCGTCTCGCCGTCCGGGCCGAGCGCTCCGCGCGCCCACAGCAGGTCAGGATCCTCCAGGACGACGAGCTCGTCGCCGAGCCTTCGCCCGTCACGCATGTCGTAGAGGGAGAGGCGCTGATCCAGACTCGCTACCAGTACGGTCCGCCCCGCAGCGTCCGTTTCCAGGCGAACGGGAGACCCGCCCGGCTTCGCCATCGCCCCTGCGGGTACGAGGTCGGCATCGCTGCGCAGCAGGCGCGTGTTGTTCGCGCTCAGCAGTGACCCGTCCGGCATGCCGAGCAGTGCCAGATCGTACTCCAGGCCGTGCGCGACCTGCTCGCCCGTGGTGAGCTCGAACACCGTCGTCTCGTCACGCGCGGCAGCGTCGTTCCACCACAGCACCGCGATCCGGTCGGTCCCGGGTATCTCGGTGACACCGGATACCTCGCCGGCGAACGAGATCGGCACGACGCCGACCGACGGCTCGCCGGTAGACGGATCGACCGGTACGATCGCGCCCGGCGTGATGGCGAACGCCCGCGATCCGTCGGCACCGGGCACGATCCATTGCACGTCGTCGACACCGACGGTGCGCGTCGCGCCTGTCGCCACGTTCTCGAGCGTCCACGGTCCGTCACCGTCGACGTGTGCGACGGTCGTATCCGAGGCCCATGTGAGCACGGTGTGCGGCGGCCCGACGGGTCGGTCTGCGCGCACGTCCCACAGTTGCAGAGGGGGAACCGCGCCGTCGTCGACGACGGCCCCGCCGGGAAGCAGCGCGTGTGCGAACTCCCTGCGGGGGATCGCGATCACGAGCCTTCCGCCGTCCCCGAACGGTCCAGCGAGCGAGTAGCCCTCCGCGATCGGGCGAGCGATGGAAGGAAGCTGATCGACCCGCCAGCGCAGGATCGACGTCGAGAAGTTCGGGACGACCGCGATGAACTCCTCCCCGCTGGGCAGCACATCGACCCAGCGGACCTCATCGAGCAGCGACGGGTACTCGCGTCCGGTGAACGCCCCCGTCGCAAGGTCGTGCTCTCGCACTGACCCGCCGTTCCCGGTGGCGCATAGAAAGGACTCCTCGGAGAGCGCCGCCCCATTGACGCAGGGCACGGATCCGCGAACGTCCCGGTGCCACGTCAGCTCCAGCGTCTTCAGGTCGATCCGTGTGGCACCCCCGCGACCGGCGGTGATCAGCCCGCCTGCGCGGTCGGCGAGAAGGAGCACGTCGCTCAGCTCCGTGCCGGGCAGGGGGATGGTGCCCGCGGGCTCCAGGGAGTCGGCGTCGAATATGAGGACCTCGCTGCCGGTGCCGACGAAGATCCGATCATCGACGAGAGCGAGACCATTCACGTGGCCGGGGATGTTCTCGAAATCGTCGGCGTCGTGCTGCTGCGCTTCCGTCACGACGCCGGTGACGAGGTCGAGCCGGGAGGGCGACCCGGTGACGAAGTGGGCCAGGTAGGCATGGGCGCCGTCAGCGGAGAGCGCGGGCTTCTGCCCGGTGCGCGCATCGAGCTCGAGCGTGTCGAAGCGCAGCTCGCCGGTCTCCAGATCGATCACCGACAGGTAGTTCTTGCAGCACGATGCCGGGTCGTCGGCCCGACGCAGCGCGCCCGTCTGGACGAGAGCGACCGACCCGTCGTCGCTGACGACCAGATCGCGCTGAATCTCGAAGGGAACCTCGGGAAGCGTGATGTCCCACTCCTCGCGCATCGCTCCCGTGTCGAGGTCGATGATGCCGACGGAGTGTATGGCGGGCCGTTCGGGGGCCCTCGGACGATCGAGGACGACGAGCGCCGTGTGCGTGCCCGGAATCAGACGCGCCGCGGCGATGCTGCCCTCCGGCAGCGGGACACGCTGAACGAGACCGCCGTACTGCATCGTCGAACTCATCAGTGCCGATCGGGTGCGCGGGTCATCCGGCCATCGCCTGTACAGTTGGGCGGCGAGAAGCGCGGCTGCCTCGCGGTCGCTGTCGCGGATGCTGAGCGCTGTGGCGGCGAGAGCCTCGATGCGTGCGTCGAGGGCGGCCGCCTCGGCGTCGGCCCCGCGGACGGCCGCGATGCCCCCGGCGACGACGGCGACGACGAGCAGGATGCCGGCCGCGGCGAGGGCGACACGCAGTCGCCTGTTGCGGGTGCGCTCGTGCGCCGCCCGGGCCTCGAGGTCCCGCACCTCGGCACGGTGGGCTGCGGCTGAGGCGTCGAGGAATGCGGCCTCCTGCGCCGTGAGGTCGGGGGATGATCGCTCGCGCCACTCCTGCGCCGCTTCGAGATGACTGCCGCGCAGGAGATCTTCGGGCTTTCGCCCCTCGGCGTCCCAGGCCGCAGCTCCGGCCTCGACGCTGCGCAGCATCTGCGCGTTCGCCGCGTCGTCGCGCAACCACCGGTCCAGCCTCGGCCATGTCGTTCCCACGGCCTCGTGCGCGATGATCGCCGCGTCTGCGTCGATCGTGACAAGCCGCGCGGACACGAGGCGCTCGACCACATCGCGGCGCACGGTGTCGGCCGTGAGCGTCTCGAGTGGCACACGTCGTCGCACGTCGGTCGCATCCGGGGTTCGCTCGAGGAGCCGCATCATCAGACCCCGGCACGCCTCGCGGCTGGCAGGGGAGAGGCTGTCGTAGACCTGCTCGGCCGACTTTGCGATCGCCCCCGCGATGCCGCCCGTGGCCTCATAGCCTGCGACCGTCAGCAGGCGGCCTTCACGCCGGCCCCACGTCGCGCTGAGCGTGTGGGAGAGGGCGGGAAGAATGCCGCGGCGGTCGCCGGCGTCGCGCAGCACGATCTCGAGCAGACCCGGCTCCAGTGCGTACCCGGCGTGCTGGGCCGGCCCGGTGATCGCGAGCCGCAGCATCATGGGGTCCAGTGGCGGCACCGCGAACACCGTGCGCCCCAGCACAGGTCCGATCGCCGGCAGCGCGGTGGCCCGGTCGAGGAAGTCGGAACGGAGCGTGACGACAAGGCACCCGCCGTCGTCGACCCATCGAGCCGCCGCCTCCGCGAGGCCGCGCCGGTGATCGGAATGGAGCGCCAGCAGCTCCTCGGCCTGATCGATCGCGATCACGGACGCTGAGGTGGATGCGATGTCGCGCAGTGCGGCGATACCTGCGGCGTCGGGGGTCACGATCTCGACCGACCGACCCTGCTCTCGCAGGCGGGGGATCAGCCCCGCGCGCAGGAGGGACGACTTGCCGGAGCCGCTGGGCCCTGTGATGGTGACGACCGCGCGCGGACGGCAGCGGGCGACGAGCTCTTCGGCATCACCATCCCGTCCGAAGAAGATCGCGGCGTCGTCGGTGCCGTACGGCGCCAGCCCGCGGTACGGGCAGGACTGGTCCAGAGGGACCTCGGGGTCGAGTTCGGC
>JAUHYM010000059.1 GCA_030426515.1 Actinomycetes bacterium | reverse complement strand
CTCGTCGTTCCACGCGAGGGTGACCTTCTTGCGCTGCGTCGCAGGCTCGATCGCCTCGAGCGCCTCGCGGCCGATGAAGTCGTGGTCGAACTTCACGAACGATCCGTAGCCGAGCTCCCACGGGTTCAGGTAGTAGTCGTCGATGCTCTCCGAGACGAACGACCCGGCGAGGGCGTTGATCGCCTCGTAGCCGTTTGCGGCGGACCACTCGCGGAAGCGCTGCTCCACCTCGCCGCCGGTGTAGATCGCCGGCAGCGGAGAGGGGATCCACCCCGATTCGAGCGTGTTGGACGAGTAGGCGCGCGACCCGCACGGCTCGATGCCGAACTCGGCCCCGGCGTCGAGGATCGCGGCGCGGATCTTGCCGTGCTGCTCGTAGGGTCCCCACAGCTCCAGACCGGGTGCGCCGGCCATGCCGTGGCGGAGGGTGCGCACCTCTTCGCCGGCGATGGTCAGGTAGCCCATGTGGAAGAACTTCACCTTCTCGACGGGGCCGCCCGCGAGCTTCTCGATGATCGCCCAGGCGTTCGGGCCCTGGATCTGGAAGCGGTAGTAATCCCGGTGAACGGCCTCGCCGTACGGACGCGAGGGCGAGCGGTCGTCGTAGCGGACCTCGACGTCATACCCGCCGGTCTCCGCGTGGAACTGCAGCCAGTTCGCCGCCGGCGCGCGGCCGACGTACACGTACTCGCCCTCGGCTTCATGGAACAGGATGCCGTCGCCGATCACACCGCCGTTGGACGCGGTGGGGACGTACTGCTTGGCGGTGTTCACGGGGAAGTTCGCGAAGCTGTTGATGGCCGTGTCGCTCAGGAGCTTCAGCGCATCCGGACCCGACACGAAGAAGTTGACCATGTGGTGCGTCTGGTCGAAGAGCACGGCGGTCTCGCGCCAGGCCTTCTGCTCGCGACGCCAGTTGCTGAACTCCGCCGGGACGACGGGGTAGATGTAGGTTCCGAGCTTCGAGTCCCGGAGCATCGAGACGATGTCGCCTCGCTCGTCCATGAGCTGTTGCAGATTGTCGGCCATGACCGATCCTCGACTTCCTTGTCTGGGGTTTCGCCGCGATCCTACGCGTGAAATTTGCCTATGTACAGAGGTAAACAGAATACCTATACTCGAAGGTAAGCGATAGCCGACAGGATTGTCTACAACGCATCCTGACGCGGCCCGGAGTCAAGGAGGACCCATGGCCCACGCAGAGAACTTCGATCTCGCCCACCTCGGCGGCATCGAGCTGTTCACCCCGACGTTCGAAGAGTCCCTGCGGTTCTTCCGCGACATCTGCGCCATGCGGGAGGTGCGGCGCACCGGGGACTCCGCCTACCTGCGGTGCTGGGACGAGTACCAGCTGTACACGCTCAAGCTCACGGCGTCCGATACGAACGGGGTCGGCCGCACCCTGTACCGGGCCACCAGCGAGGAGGCGCTGCAGCGGCGCGTCGCCGCGATCGAGGCGTCCGGCCTCGGGCACGGCTGGCGAGACCCCGAGGTCGGCGTGGGCCGGTCATACGAGTTCGAGGATCCCGACGGGCACCTCATGGGCCTGTACTTCGACACCGAGCACTACGTGCCCGACGATCAGGACCGCCCGGCACTGAAGAATCAGGCATCCGCGTACCCGGGCCGGGGGATCAACGCGCGGCGCATGGACCACATCAACTACCTCGCCAGCGACGTGAACGCGGCCGGCGAATTCTGGCGCGACACCATGATGGCGCGCGAGTCCGAGCGAGTGCGGCTGGATGCCGGCGGGTACGCGGCCTGGTGGTTCCGGTTTCACCAGAAGTCCTATGACGTCGTGTACTCCGACGACTGGACGGGACAGCGCGGCCGGTTCCACCACTTCGCGATCGCCCCCGACTCGCGTGAGGACATCCTCAAGGCCGCCGACATCTGCCTCGAGAACGGCATCCACATCGAGTACGGGCCGTACAAGCACGCGATCAACCAGACGTTCTTCCTCTACGTCTGGGAACCCGGCGGAAACCGCATCGAGTTCGCCACGGCCCAGGGCCGGCTCATCCTCGACCCCGACTGGCCGGTCGTGGAATGGTCACAGGCCGAACGCGCCAAGGGCCAGGCGTGGGGCATGAAGACCGTCCCCACTTTCCATACCCACGGCACGCCCTTCGTCGAGCACCAGGAGGAGATCGATCGGGCAGCGCTGGAGGGACGCACCTTCGTCCCGCCCGCCGCGACCGGCGCCGACGGCGCGTAGGGCGCCGGGCGCTAGGCCCAGACCTCGTCGGCGATGGCGACGATCTCGCGGATCTTCGCCCACTGCTGCTCCTCGGTGAGGACGTTGCCCTCCTCGGTCGAGGCGAAGCCGCACTGCGGGCTGAGCGCGAGCTGGTCGAGCGGAGCGAACGCCGCCGCCTCGTCGATGCGCTTCTCGACCGCCCCGACCTCTTCGAGGTCCCCGCTCTTGGAGGTGATCAGGCCCAGCACGACCCGCTTGTCGCCCTCGGGCAGGAAGCGCAGCGGCTCGAAGCCGCCGGCGCGCTCACTGTCGTACTCGAGGAAGTAGCCGTCGTAGGCGGTGTCGGCCAGCAGCGCCTCGGCGACCGGCTCGTACCCGCCCGATGAGATCCATGTCGAGCGGAAGTTCCCGCGGCACACGTGGGTGGTGACGGTCAGGTCGTCCGGCTTTCCGTCGAGGATGCGGTTGAGCATCGTCGAGTATCGGGCCGCGATGCCGTCGGTCTCGATTCCGCGGTCGCGGGCCTTGGCGAGTTCGACGTCCGAGCACAGGTACGCCCAGGCGGTGTCGTCGAACTGCAGGTAGCGGCATCCGGCGTCGTAGAACGCCTGGAGGGCGTCGCGGTAGGCCTGCACCAGGTCGTCGACGATGTCGTCGCGGTGCTCGTACGGCGCCGCCAGGTGGCCGGGCTCGAGTCGGAAGTCGAGCACGGTGGGCGCGGGGATCGAGAACTTGGGCGTCGCGCCGGTGGTGCGCGCGAGCAGGTCCTTGAGGTAGCGGAAGTGCGCGAGGAACGGGTGCGAGTCGCTGAACCGGATCGGACCGGAGATCTCGATCCCGCGCGGCTTGGTCTGCACACCCTGGAACTGGATGCCGTGATCGAGCTCGACGATCTCGACGCCGTCGAGCAGGCCGAAGTAGTCGAAATGCCACCACGACCGTCGGAACTCGCCGTCGGTGGCGACCTGGAGCCCGGCATCCTTCTGCTTCTGGACGAGGTCGGCGATCGCGTCGTCCTCGACGGCGCGCAGCGCCTGGGTCGACAGGTCGCCGGTGGCGTGATCGTGGCGCGCCTCGGTGATCGCCGTCGGGCGGAGGAAGCTTCCGACGATGTCGGCGCGGTACGGCTTGTCTGGCATGGGTATGAGCTTAGGGAACCTCCCCGCTCAGGGCGACGGTCGCGTTACGCGGCGTCACGGCATCCCTGACCGATCCTGGGCGATATCCGCCCGATATCCGCCCTGTGGCAGCGACATCCGACCCTCCCTAGCATCACCAGCACACCGACCGGGAGCGGCGATCGTCGCCTCCGGCGGCACCATCCGGCGCGATCGAAGGGGACATCATGCGCACCACGACACGGAACACGGTCATCGGGCTCGTCGCAGGCGCGGTGGCGGCGAGCGGCTTCGCCGGCGCCGCCCAGGCGGCGACCGACACCACGCGGGAGGAGCACCTCGACGGGCTCTTCTACGCCAACACGATCACGGGCAACGACGGCCCACCGTACCTGATGTTCGCCGGTGGCACCGCCGAGGACTTCTGCGCCGCCGGCGGCGACACCGGCTGGGCGGATGCCGTCTTCCCGGTCTCCGCGCTGGTGCAGCGGTCCACGGAACCGCGGACCGGCCAGGCGCAGCTGACGGAGCGCTTCACCGAGCGCGTCGAGATGTCGATCTACGACGACGAGGGGATCGGCGCGCCCGAGTTCCTCGACGCGTACTGCCCGATCTACCACGCCGGCGGCGAGATGCCACAGCCGCTCGCCGTCGGGATGGGCACGGTCCGCTCCTACGCCCAGCAGACGGAGAATGCCGCCGGCGGACCGCCGCACGTTGTGGTGCGCAACACGAGCCAGGGAACGCTGCGCACTGCCGACGGCACCCGTCTCGTGGTCCGCGGCACGGCCCACGTGACGGTCTCGCCCACGCTGATCTTCCACGAGCTGGGGGTGGAGGTTCTGAGCGACTGAGGGTCAGTACACGAACTCCATGAGCTCCAGCCCGAACGTGCGGAACGCCTCGTGGGCGCGAAGCCGGTGCACGATCGACAGGTCGTCGAAGCACACGATCATCGCGTAGGACAGGCCCGCGCGGGGACCGGCGAGCACCCCCGCCTCCGATCGGATGCCGGGATCCCGACCGGTCTTGTTGATGAACAGCAGGCCGTGCTCGTCGTCCTCATGCGAGAACGGATCGAGACCGGTGGCCGCTCCCACCAGGCTCAGATCGTGGTTGAGGCTGAGCCACTCGGCGACCTGCGCGCTGACGGCCGCACTGACGATCTTGCCGTTGACGAGCCCCGAGAACACGTGCGCCAGCTCTCGGGCAGACCCCAGCGCGAAGTGCGGGGCGTCGTCAGGGCCGCGCCGGTCGCGGGCCTTGTCGAGCAGCGCGAGGCTCGTCAGGTCCATCGCGTCGATGCGCGCGCGGACGGCGTCGAGACCGACCCGATCGAGCAGCGCGTTGGCGGCGAGCGCGTCGCCGGTCGCGGCGGCAAGGACCGCAAGGTCGCCCAGCGGCAGCGCCGGCGCCTTCAGGTGCTGCCACACACCGGATGCCGAGACGCGGTCGAGCTTCTCGCGCTCGATGATCTCGAGCGGGTCGAGTGTGCCGGTCTGGAACCCGGCAGCCACCTCGACCAGCAGCGGCACCACACCCAGGCCGCCGATGGGGTGGGTGAGGAAGTCGTCCCCCTCGAGCACGACCGTGTGGCGATCGAGGTCGCGCACGTGGACCGCGACGCGCGCCCCGGACTCGGCGAGATCCTCGAGGGCGGCGAGAGTGGCGGTGAAGGTTCGGCGGGCAGGGCTGGAGCGACGCGGGGCGCGCCGGGTGGCGCGGCGGCGGCCGCGCAGGGGCTGGGTGTCGCGACGGGGCTCGGAGGGTCTGGGCTCAGGGGGAGTGCCCACCAGCGGGGGGTCCTTCCGGGGTCAGGGTGAGGATGCGGCGGCGGAGCGAGGGTTCGGGTTCCCCGCTCCCCGGGGAGGGACGGTCACCAGATGGTGACGCGCTTGTCCTCGTCCAGCCACAGCGCATCGTCGCGGGTGACGCCGAACGCCTCGTAGAAGGCGTCGACGTTCCGGACGATCTGGTTGCAGCGGAACTCGTTGGGCGAATGCGGGTCGATCGTGAGCAGGCGGATGGTCTCGGCATCCCGGCCCTTCTGCTGCCAGATCTGCCCCCAGCTCAGCAGCAGGCGCTGGATGCCGGTGTAGCCGTCCAGCTCGGGGCCGGCGACGTCGACCGGCTCGTCGCTGACGTCCGCGGACGCATCGAGCGACAGGATGTACGCCTTCAGCGCGATCCCGAGGCCCCCCAGGTCGCCGATGTTCTCGCCGATCGTGAGCGCCCCGTTGACCGTGTGATCGGGAAGCCCCGCCGGCGAGAGCGCGCTGTACTGGTCGATGAGCGTCTTCGTGCGCTCCTCGAAGGCCGCGCGGTCGGCGTCGGTCCACCAGTCCTGCAGCTTGCCGTCGCCGTCGTAGCGACTTCCCTGGTCGTCGAAGCCGTGCCCGATCTCGTGGCCGATGACCGCGCCGATGCCGCCGTAGTTCGCGGCGTCGTCCCGGTCGAGTTCGAAGAACGGGTACTGCAGGATCGCGGCGGGGAACACGATCTCGTTCATGAGCGGGTTGTAGTACGCGTTGACGGTCTGCGGCGTCATGTGCCACTCGTCGCGGTCGATGGGCTGACCGAGCTTCGCGAGCTGCCGGTCGTGCTCGACCACGTGCGCACGACGCACGTTGCCGACGAGGTCCGCCGCGTCGATGGTGAGGGCGGAGTAGTCCTTCCACTTCACCGGGTAGCCGACCTTGCGCGTGAACGCGTCGAGCTTGGCGAGGGCGCGCTCGCGGGTCTCGGGGGTCATCCACTCCAGGGTCGAGATCGACTGGCGGTACGCCTCGATCAGGTTGGCGACGAGCTCATCCATCGCCTCCTTCGCGGCGGGCGGGAAGTGCCGCTCGACGTAGACCTTGCCGATGGCCTCGCCCATGGCGGCCTCGGTGAGTCCGACACCGCGCTTCCACCGCTCGCGGTTGACCGGGACGCCGGTGAGCTGTGTGCCGTAGAACGCGAAGTTCTCGGCGACGAAGGCATCGTCGAGGAACGCCGCGGCGCCATGCACGACCTTGAACCGCAGCCAGGCCTTCCAGTCCTCCAGCCGATCCGCCGCCAGCAGGCCGCTGAGCGCCTCGACGAAGCTGGGCTGGTAGACCACGACCTCCGCGAAGCCGTCGACGTGATCGGGTGCGATCGCCTGCAGCCACGGGTCGAGGTCGATGCCGGCCATCTCCTTCACCTGGGCCCAGGTGGTGAGGTTATAGGTCGCGACGGCGTCGCGGCTGCGCACGTTGTCCCAGTGGTGCGACGCGACCTCGGTCTCGAGCGCGACGATCCGCTCGGCGGCATCCTCCGCATCGGCGATGCCCGCCAGTGCGAGGATGCGGCCGATGTGACCGCGGTAGGCCGCGCGCGTCTCGGCGAAGTTGTCGAGCCGGAAGTAGCTCTCATCGGGCAGGGTGATGCCGCTCTGCACGATGAAGGGGACGTAGCGCTCGGGGTTGCCGGGGTCGGGCTCGACGAAGACGTCCAGCACACCGCCGACGCCGTCGCGCTCGAGTGTTCCGATGACGTGCAGCAGCGTGGGGATCGACGAGACGGTGTCGATCATGGCGAGCTGGCCCTCCAGCGGGCTCACTCCCGCGGCGGCGATCCGGTCGGTGTCCATGAAGCTCGCGTACAGGTCGCCGATCTTGCGCGCCTCGGAGCCGGGCTCCGCGGTCTGCGACTCCTCGATGATCGCGCGCACGTCCTTCTCGGCCTGCTCGGCGATCATGTGGAAAGAGCCCCACCGCGCCTTGTCGTCAGGGATCTCGGTCCGGTCGATCCAGGTGCCGTTGACATGGCGGAACAGGTCGTCCTGCGGGCGCACCTCATCGCTGAAGTCGTCGAGCGCAAGACCGGAACGGGGTGCATCGGTCATGACGTCCATCGTAAGCGTCCGGGCTGTGTTCGGTCACCGCCTGTGCATGAGCTCGCCGGCGGCGGCATCCCCGCGCCTCGGTCGTAGGCTCGGGAGGTGCCCGACGCCCGCCCCCCACGCCTGAATCGCGAGATCCTCCGGCTCGCGGTACCGGCGCTCGGGTCGCTCGTCGCCGAGCCGATGTTCCTCATCGTCGATTCGGCGCTCGTCGGCCATCTCGGCGTCATCCCGCTCGCGGGCCTGGGGATCGCCTCGGCGGTGCTGCAGACAATCGTGGGCCTCATGGTCTTCCTGGCGTACTCGACGACGCCCGCCGTCGCGCGACGGTTCGGCGCCGGCGACCGCCGCGCGGCCGTCTCCGTCGGGATCGACGGCCTGTGGCTGGCGGGAGGACTCGGTGCGGTGCTCGCGGTGGCGGGTCTGCTCGCCACTCCTCTGCTGGTCGGGCTGTTCGGCGCGTCGCCGGAGGTGTCCGAGGCGGCGACGACCTACCTGCTGATCTCGATGGGGGGCCTGCCGGCCATGCTCATCGTCTTCGCCGCGACCGGGCTGCTGCGCGGCATGCAGGACACCGTCACCCCGCTGTGGATCGCGACCGCGGGATTCGGCACCAACGCCCTGCTCAATGCGGTGTTCATCTACGGGTTCGGGTGGGGCATCGCGGGCTCCGCGATCGGCACGGTCGTCGCCCAGTGGGGCATGGTCGCCGCCTACCTCGTGGTGATCGGCGGGATGGCGCGGCGCCACGGCGCCCCGCTGCGCCCTCACCGGACGGGCCTGCGCAGCTCGGCGACCATGGGCGGCTGGCTTTTCTTGCGCACGGTCAGCCTGCGGGTAGCGCTGCTGTCGACGGTCGCCGTCGCGACAGGCCTGGGCACCGACGAGCTCGCGGGCTGGCAGGTGGTGTTCACCATGTTCTCCACCGCGGCGTTCGCGCTCGACGCCCTGGCGATCGCCGCCCAGGCGCTGATCGGCAAGGGCCTCGGGGCGAACGACCGCGATCAGGTGCGCGCGGTGCTCGGGCGCACGGTGGCGTGGGGCGCATGGTTCGGGGTGATCGTCGGCGGGCTGATCGCCGCCCTGTCGGGCGTGCTGGGCCTGCTGTTCACGGGGGATGCCGCGGTGGCGGCCCTCATCCAGCCCGCGCTGCTCGTGCTCGCGGCCGCGCAGCCGGTGTGCGGGGTGGTCTTCGTCCTCGACGGCGTGCTGATGGGCGCCGGCGACGCCCGCTACCTCGCGATCGCCGGGGCCGCGAACCTCGTCGTCTTCGTGCCGGCGCTCGTCGCCGTCGCTCTCACCGCGGTCAGCGGACCGGCGGGGCTCGCGTGGCTGTCGACCGCGTTCTTCGGCGTCTACATGCTCGCCCGTCTGGCGACGCTGGGGTGGCGCGTGCGCGGCGCGGCGTGGATGTCGGCCACGGCCTGACTGTCGCATCTCGTCGCCGTCGCGGTATCAGGATGCGGCGTGCGCGCTCCCTCTCGGCAAGACCCGCACACGATCGCGCTCAGGGAGAACCCGCCATGTCTGCAGGAACCTTCGCCTTCACCGTCCATCCCCGCGCCCGCCTCGCCGAGGACATGGGCCGCGTCTGGAAGCCGCTGGGTGCGGTGCCCGAGGGCTTCTACGCGACCGCGCTGCGCCGCCTTCCGCTGCCGCCCGTCGACATGGCACGCGTTCACATCGGCGGTGAGCAGGTCGGGCGTGTGCTGCTCGTGCCGTTCGGCGCACGTCACATGCTCGCCCACGTCGATGAGGCGCGCCGACGCGTATCGCAGGCCGTCGACCGGGCGGTGCGCGAGGGCGCGGACGTCGTCGGCCTCGGCGCGCTCACCGCGACCGTCACGGCCGGGGGCCTCAGCCTGCGTCAGCGCACCGGGATCGGCGTGACCAACGGCAACGCCTACACCGCGGCCATCATCGACGACCAGATCCGGATGCTGCTGGACACCGCCGCCTCAGGTCGCCACGTCGCCATCGTGGGCGCCAGCGGCAGCGTCGGGGGTGCCGTGACCCGTCTGCTCGCCGCCGACGGCGCCGCCGACCGGCTCACCCTCGTCGCCCGCTCCGCGCCGAAGCTCCGCGCCCTCGCCGGCTCGCTGCCCGAGACGGCGTCCGTCACCGTGGCATCCTCGCTCGACGCCGTCGCCGACGCCGACCTGGTCGTGCTGCTGACCGCCTCGGCCGACGCCCTCCTGCACCCGGAGCACCTCGCACCCGGTGCGGTGGTGCTCGACGCCACCCAGCCGCGCAACACATCACCCGACCTGGCGACCGCGCGCGAGGACGTGCTCCTGGTCGACGGCGGAATCGTCGCGATCCCCTCGCTGCGGCTCGCGGGCGGCGACATCGGCGTGCCACCCGGTCACGCGTACGCGTGCTTCTCCGAGACCGCGATCCTCGCGATGACCGGTCACCGCGGTCACTTCGCGCTGGGGGCGCCCACGCTCGCGCAGATCGCAGACGTGCGTGCCCGCGCTCGCGATCTCGCAGCGCTCGGCTTCGCGGCGGCCGCGCCGACGTGCTTCGGCCGACCGGTCGACGTGCGCACCCGCGAGGCGGTGGCGGCGTGAGCGGCCTGACCCCGACCCGCGTCGTCCTCGTGGGCGGCGGCTATGTGACCCTGCACGCCTATGCGACGCTGCTCCGTCGCGTCCGACGCGAGGTGCGGCACGGGCGGATCGAGATCGTCGTGATCTCCCCCGACCACAGTCACCGCTTCCACGGCTTCACCGGCGAGCTGCTGGCCGGGATGATCGCACCGTCGCGCGTCGCGACGCCGCTGGTCGACATCCTGCCCCGCGCGCGGATCATCCGCGGCTCGGTGGTGCGCATCGACCGGGCCGCGCGCACCGTCGCGCACACCGACGACGACGCCGGGACGACCCACGTCCTCGCGTTCGACCACCTGGTCCTCGGCACCGGGTCGCGGGAGCCGCTGTCGTCCGTCGAGGGGCTCGCTGCACATGGCACCGCGCTGCGCAATCCGGGCGAGATCACCGCGCTCGCCCAGCGCCTGGCCGCCGACCCGACCTCACCCGCCGTGGTGATCGGCGGCGGGATCGCCGGGGCGGAGCTCGCGACCGCGATCGCCGACCGCGGCAACCCGGTGACCCTCGTCCACGGCCACGACACGATCGCCGCCGAGTGGGCGGGGCATCCGCGCCTGCTCGCCCATACGCACCGGCAGCTGGCCGCCGCCGGCGTCGACGTGCGCACCGGCGTGCGCGCGTCCCGCGTCACCGGCAGCGCGGTCGAGCTCTCTGACGGCACCCTGCTGCCCTGCCGTCACGTCGTGGCGACCCTCGGCGAGCGTCCGGTCGAGATCCCCGGCCTCGACGATCTGCGGGACGCGACAGGCAGGCTCTCGACACGGGACGACCTGTCGGTGGCCGACGGCATCTGGGCCGCCGGCGACGCCGCCGACGTCGCACATCCGGTGACCGGCGCGCCGATTCCCGCCAACGCGCTCTGGGCGATCAAGGGCGGCGATCACATCGGCCGCGCGATCGGCCGCGCCCTCTCCGGGCGGCAGCCGCGGCGGTTCGGCTACCGGGGCCTCGGGCGCGCGGCGGCGTTCGGACGAGGACGCGCCATCTCCGAGCTGTACGGGATCGGGTTCACGGGCGGGCTCGCCTGGATGCTGCGCCTCACCTTCTTCCTGCGCTTCATGCCCTCACGGCGTCGCGCGCTCGGCGTCGTCGGCGACCTGATGCGTCGTCCGCGGCACGCGTCCCGGTCGGTCACGGCACCATCGCCCGCACCCGCTGCCGTCGCCGCCGCGTAGCGCGGGGCGCCGCCCGTTAGAGTGGGCGGCACCGCGCGGGACGAAGGGGCACGAGCGATGGGCAAGAAGGACGGCGAGCGCGCCGAGAAGATGAAGCGCAAGCACTACGAGGACGAGCTCGAGAAGCTCCACGCCGAGCTCGTCGCGCTGCAGGAGTGGGTCAAAGCCACCGGCGCCAAGGTCATCGTCGTCTTCGAGGGGCGCGACACGGCCGGAAAGGGCGGCGTGATCAAGGCGATCACCGAGCGGGTCAGTCCGCGCGTGTTCCGGGTGGTCGCACTGCCGGCGCCGACCGAGCGCGAGAAGTCCCAAATGTACTTCCAGCGCTACATGGCGCACTTCCCCGCGGCCGGCGAAGTCGTCATCTTCGACCGCAGCTGGTACAACCGCGCCGGCGTCGAGAAGGTCATGGGCTTCTGCACTCCCGAAGAGACCGAGCGGTTCCTCGATCAGGTCCCTCTGGTCGAGAAGGCGATCGTCGACAACGGCATCATCCTCATCAAGTACTGGCTCGAGGTCAGCCCCGAAGAGCAGACGCGCCGGCTCGAGAGCCGCATCGACGACCCCCGCAAGGTGTGGAAGCTCTCGGACATGGACCTGAAGTCCTACAGTCGCTGGTTCGACTACTCGCGCGCCCGCGACGACATGTTCCGCGCGTCCGACACCAGCTGGGGCCCGTGGTTCCTCGCGCGCACCGACGACAAGCGCCGCGGGCGGCTGAACATCATCACCCACCTGCTCGGCCAGATTCCGTACGAGCCGATCGAACGGCCCGAGATCACCCTTCCCGAGCGGCAGGACGCCGACGGCTACGAGACCCCGAACCTGCCCCTGCGGTACATCCCCACCCCGTTCTGATTCCCCGGGCGGGTGTCCCGCGGGTCAGGCCCAGCGACGACACCACTCGTACATGACGACGGCCGCCGCCGCGCCTGCGTTCATCGATCGGGTCGAGCCGTACTGCGTGATCTCGACGTGCCCGTCGGCCGCGGCGAGCGCGTCGTCCGACAGACCCGGCCCCTCCTGGCCGAACAGCAGGAGGCAGCGCTCGGGGAGATCCGCACGGTCGATCGGCACGGAGCCGGGCAGGTTGTCGACCGCGATGATCGGGATACCGGCGCCGGCGGCCCACGCGACGAGGTCGGCGATGGTCTCGTGGTGCCGCACGTGCTGGTAGCGGTCGGTGACCATCGCGCCCCGTCGATTCCATCGGCGACGCCCCACGATGTGGACCTCGGCGGCGAGGAACGCGTTGGCGCTGCGCACGATCGAGCCGATGTTCATGTCGTGCTGCCAGTTCTCGATCGCGACGTGGAATCCGTGCCGGCGCGCGTCGAGGTCGGCGACGATCGCCTCCATCGTCCAGTACCGATACGTGTCGACGACGTTGCGGGTGTCGCCGTGCGCGAGGAGCTCACGGTCGTAGCGCGGGTCGGCGGGCCACGCGTCGGGACCGCCCGGCCACGGACCGACCCCGTGGGGCACCTCCGGTTCGCCGTCTGTG
>JAUHYM010000229.1 GCA_030426515.1 Actinomycetes bacterium | reverse complement strand
CGGATGTGGGCGGTGTCGGATCGGAACGACGGATCGTGTCCGTTGCCGATCTCGAAGCGACGACGCAGGCGGTCGGCCAGGCGGTCGTGGCGGCGTCCCATGAACCGCTGGTGCAGCTCGGTGAGGAACGTCAGAGCCTCAGGGGTGAGGATCTCGTCGTAGCGCGGACCCTGTTCGCCCGTGACCGAAAGGGCCGGCTCGGGGGACTGGGTCGGAGTCGGGCCCGTGGTGGGCCGGATGGTGGGCGCGAAGCCCGTGGCGGTGGGAGTCATGTGCCCTGCCCTTTCTGTGACGTGCGGAGCGGTTGTCGTGCTTCCACTGTGGGTGAAGTTCGCTGGGTGAACTGACCATTGGGCGTGTGAAGTTTGACGGAACTTCTCATCCTGTGACACACTCGCCGCCATGACCACCACGACGGTGAGCGATGCGCTCCACGACGACGCCCCGGACGACGATGACGTCGATGCTCTGACGATCGGCCGTCGCATCCGGCAGCTGCGCACGCAGAAGGGCATGACCCTCGAAGACCTGGCCGCCGCCGTGGACCGGGCGCCGAGCCAGCTGTCCATGATCGAGAACGGACGGCGCGAGGCGAAGCTGACTCTGCTGCAGGCGATCGCCCGCGCGCTGTCGACGACTCTCGACGCGCTGCTCGAGTCCCAGCCGCTCGATGAGCGCGCCACGATGGAGATCGCCCTCGAGCGCGCGATGAAGGGCCAGACCTTCCAGTCGCTCGGCATCACCCCCTTCCGGATCGGGCGGGGCGTGCCGGACGAGGCGCTGAAGGCGCTCCTCGCCCTCCAGGGCGAGATCGACCGGCTTCACGACGAGCGTTCGGCGACACCGGAGGAGGCGCGACGGGCGAACGTGGCGCTGCGGCGGCTGATGCGCTCGCAGAACAACTACTTCCCCGAACTCGAGGCGCAGGCGCGCGACATCCTCGCGGCCGTCGATCACCCCGGCGGCCCGCTCACTCAGCGCGCAGCATCCGACATCGCCGCCCACCTCGGGTTCACCCTGCACTATGTCCCCGACCTGCCGCAGACCACTCGCAGCGTCGCCGACATCCGCAATGGGCGACTGTATCTCTCCAGCGGGGCCGCGGCGAAGGGCGACTCGCGCACCGCGGTGCTCCAGGCGCTCTCCGCGCGGATCCTCGGGCACACCGAGCCGACCAGCTACGCCGAGTTCCTGCGGCAGCGTGTCGAGACCAACTACCTCGTCGGTGCGCTGCTGATGCCCGAGCCGCACGTCGTGCCGTTCCTGCAGGACGCCAAGCAGAACCGAGCGATCTCGATCGAAGACCTGCGCGATGCCTACTCGGTCTCCTACGAGACGGCAGCGCACCGGTTCTGCAACCTCGCCACCGTGCACCTGGATCTGCCGGTGCACTTCCTCAAGGTCCACGAGTCGGGGGTGATCACCAAGTCGTACGAGAACGACGACGTGAACTTCCCGACCGATCGTCTGGGGTCGATCGAGGGTCAGCTGTGCTGTCGGCGGTGGACCAGTCGTGTCGTGTTCGACATCCCCGACCGGTTCAACCCGTACTACCAGTACACCGACACCGGCAACGGCACCTACTGGTGCACGGCTCGCGTAGAGGCATCCAGCGACGGGGCCCACTCGGTGAGCGTGGGGGTGCGGTTCGACGATACGCGCTGGTTCATCGGCCGCGACACGACCAACCGCGGGGTCTCGAAGCACTCGGTGGAGGTGTGCTGCCGGCGCGCTCCGGCCGAGCTCGAAGAGGCATGGCGCGAGAACTCCTGGCCCAACGTGCGCACCCCGCGCACGCTGCTGGCCACTCTGCCCACCGGCGCGTTCCCGGGTGTGGATACGACGGACGTGTACGAGTTCCTCGAGGCGCACGCGCCGCGCTGACCTCGCGCCCGCCGCCGCAGCGTTCCTCGAGGGCACACGCAATCATCGAGGGCACACGTTGTGCGCGCACGTTGCGTGTGCCCTCGGCGTTCTCGTGTTCCCTCGGGGCCGGGTGCGGGATGCCGGGGCAGCCGGGGCGCGGGATGCTTGGGGGCGCGGCCGGGCGCTGGGGTCAGCGGCGGGAGACGCCGGGGTGCGACCTCAGGTACGCCTCGAACGCGGCGGCGCTCGACCAGCGGGGGGTGTACCCGAAGTCCTCCTTGAGCGCGTCGTTCGCGAGCACGGGGCGATAGCGCAGGAAGCGGACCTGCTCGGGTCCGTGCACGGTGAGCCGCAGCGCGCGCCCCACCCGCAGCGCCAGCGCGAGTGCGGCCGCCGGGACCGACACGACGGGCTTGCCCAGTCGCGCAGCCAGTTGGCGCACGGTGAGCCGGCCGTCTCCGGCGACGTTGTAGATGCCCGCGGGCCCTGTGGTCGCCGCACGCGCCATTGCCGCAGCCACGTCGTCGACCCACACGAACACGAACGGCGAGTCCGAGCCGCGGATCGCGAGGAGGCGACCGCCGTCCCACAGCGCGGTGATCTGGTTGCGCACCGTCGGACC
>JAUHYM010000058.1 GCA_030426515.1 Actinomycetes bacterium | reverse complement strand
GTGGGCTTCCGAGATCGGCGCCGAGGGGTTCACCCTCGGCGAGGATGCGAACCCGCACGAGATCCCGGATGCCGCGGCCGCGGGCCTCGACAAGGATCGGTTCCTCGCGCTGCGCCATCCTGGCGCGGGCATGCTGGGACGCGCGTCCGACCTGCTCCAGGTCGGATCCGCGCTGCTGCGCAACGAGGGCGATGTCGTCCAGCCCGCGACCCTCGCGATGATGCGCCGCGCGATCACCGGCGACATCCCGCGCCTGGCCCCCTACCCGCCCGAGCGCGGGCAGGACTGGGGCTTCACCTGGAACCTGCGCACCCGCGCGCCGGGGCTGATCGATCAGGATGCCTTCGGGCACGGCGGCTGGTCGGGCACCGAGTTCTGGGTCCACCCCACCGCGGGTGTCGCGTGGGTGCTGCTGAGCAACCAGGCGCAGCGACCCGGTATCGACATCGACGAGCTCGACAACGCGGTGATCGCGGGGCTGTAGGGCGACGCCCTCAGGTCGGGGGGAACGTCGAGGTCCGCACCCGCAGCTCCGGCGTGAACACCTCATGCCGCGCCTCGGTGCGCCCCGCGATCCGCTCGAGCAGCAGCTCGGCCGCGCGTGCGCCCATGGCCTCGCCGGGCTGATGCACGCTGGTCAGTCCGAGCGCGGGGTGGGAGGCGATCGGCACGTCGTCGTAGCCGACCACGGCGAGCGACACACCCGCTTCGGTGATCGCGCGCAGGGCGCCGATGGCGAGCTCGTCGTGTGCGGCGAAGAGCGCGGTGGCGTCGAGCCCAGCGGCGAGCGCATCGCGGACGGCAGCGTAGGCGACGTCCTGCCCGTCGTCGCTGCGCAGGATGAGCGCATCGTCGTATGCGTCGCGCGCGCGCATCGCTCGACCGTACGTGCGCAGGCGGTGCCCGTGCGGCGACTCCTCCGCCTCGGTGATGTCGAGGAGGGTGAGGTGAGCGATGCGCTCGTGGCCCAGAGCCAGCAGGTGGTCGATCGCCAGCGTCGCCCCCCGCAGATCGTCGGCGGTGATCGAATCGTGCGACTCGGCGGGATCGTGGCGGCCGAACATCACGACCGGTGTGGATGCCGCGATCGGCTCGATGCCGCGTGCTCCGATCGGAGGCGCGACCGCAATGACACCGTCGACCTGACGGTCGACCAGCGCCTCGATCGCCTTCAAGCCGCGGCGCGACCCCTCTTCGGCGGGCGCGACGACCACCTGGTAAGGCGTGTCTGAGAGGGCGTCGATCGCCCCGTGCAGGATGCGGGTGAAGAACTGGTTGCTGATGTCGGGCAGCTCGACCCCGATCGTGAAGGTGCGTCCGCGCATCGCGCGTGCGGCGACGCGGGGGCGGTAGTTGAGCTCCGCCATGGCAGCGGTGACGCGGGTGCGCATCGCCGGGCTGACCCCGTAGGCGTCGCGCAGCACCTTCGAGACGGCGGCACGAGAGACTCCGGCGACCGCGGCGACGTCGCGGATCGTCGGCGCCCGATCGAGCGGCGTTCGGGGGACGCCTCGATCCTCGCCGATCTCGGAACTCATAGCACGAGCGTAGTCGTCCGCCTCGACCGCGTCGGAGCCGCGCGGATTTACTTAGCAAGACTAATGAGCTAAGCTAACGAAACGATATGACCGACCCCGCGCAGACCTCGTCCCCCGACATCCCGGACCCGACGCGCGGCGCACCCGACACGGCCGAGCAGGCAGCCGCGGTCCCCACCCTCGGCGACGAGGCGGCGGACTTCCGCATGGCGACCTTCCGCCTGGCCCGCCGCCTGCGCGGCGAGCGCGCCGTCGACGCGATGAGCGACGGCCAGTTCGCGGTGCTCGCCAACCTGAAGATCCACGGCCCGCACACCCTCGGCGAGCTCGCCGACCGCGAGCGCGTGTCGCCGCCGTCGATGAACCGCACCGTCAACTGCCTCGCCTCGGACGGCTACATCGAGCGCTCCCCCGATCCCGCCGACGGCCGCAAGGTCATCATCGAACTCACCGACGCGGGGCGGGAGGTCGTCGAAGAGACCGTCCGACGCCGCGACGCCTGGCTCGAAGAGGCCCTCGCCCAGCTCCCCGACGACGAACGCGCGACCCTGCACGACGCCGCCGCCATCATGCGAAAGGTGGCCGAGCAATGAGCGCCATGTTCCGATCCCTCTCGAACTTCAACTACCGGGTCTGGTTCATCGGCGCGCTCGTGTCGAACACCGGCGCGTGGATGCAGGCGACCGCCCTCAGCTGGGTCGTACTCACCGAGCTCACCGACAACAACGCTGCGGCCATGGGCGTCACCATGGCGCTGCAGTTCGGGCCGCCGCTCGTTCTCGTCAGCGTGACGGGGTGGGTGGCCGATCGCTTCGATCGCCGCCGGCTGCTGATGGTCACGCAGGGTCTGCTCCTGCTGCTCGGTCTCGCGGTCGGCGTGCTGATCCTCGCGGGGGTCATGACCCTGCCGCTCATGTACGTGTTCGCGCTGGCGCTCGGCGTCGCGATGGCATTCGACAACCCCGCGCGGCAGGCCTTCGTCTCGGACCTCGTCACCCGAGAGAACGCGTCGAACGCGGTCGCGCTCAACGCCGCATCCTTCAATGGAGCCCGCATGATCGGTCCCGCCGTGGCGGGCCTGGTGATCGTCGCGGTCGGCACCGGCTGGGTGTTCGTGATCAACGCGTTCACCTTCGTCGGGATGCTGGGGGCCCTGTGGCTCATCCGCGAGCGCGATCTCATGCCCCGCCCCAAGAACCGCGGTGCCGCGCGGCTCGCGGACGGGTTCCGCTATGTCGCCGGGCGCCCCGACCTCGTCGTGACCTTCGTGATGGTGTTCCTGCTCGGCGCGTTCGGCATGAACTTCCCGATCTTCGCCTCGACGATGGCGCTCGAGTTCGGCCACGACGCCGACGGGTACGGGCTGCTCAGCTCGATCCTCGCGATCGGGTCGCTCACCGGAGCGCTGATGGCCGCCCGCCGCGATCGCGCCCGCATCCGCCTGGTGATCGTGGGGACGGCCCTGTTCGGCGTCGCCGCGCTCGTCTCGGCGTTCATGCCGACCTACTGGCTGTACGCGGCCACGCTCATGGTCACCGGTTTCGCGGTCGTGACCACGCTCACCACCGCGAACGGGTACGTGCAGACGACCACCGACCCGGCGGTGCGCGGCCGCGTCCTCGCGCTGTACGTCGCGATCCTCATGGGCGGCACCCCGGTGGGGGCTCCGATCGTCGGCTGGGTGGCCGCCGAGTTCGGACCCCGCGCCGCCATTCTGCTCGGCGCCGGCTCCGCCCTGCTGGCGTTCGGCATCGGTGCGACCTGGCTGCTCGCGTCGGGCCGGCTCCACCGGCATCCGCAGCGGCGTTTCCGCGTCACGATCGACGAGACGATGCCGATCCAGGTCATTCCGCCTGAGTCCGAGGAGTTCAGCGACGAGGTCGCCTCGACGACCCCGGTGCGCCTGCCCGACCGTGCCGCCGGCGCCGTGCGCGCCCGGCGCGAGCCGCGCCCGGTCACCGGCGCCCGTCCTGCGGCGCCGCGCCCTCGCGAGGCCGCCCCGCCCGTGCCGCGCACCGGGCCGGTCGCAGGGCCCGCCGGCCCGGCATCCCCGTCACCCGATATCGTCAAGCCCCGCGCCGACGCCGCCTCGGACTGACGCCCGCCGCAGCCCGCGGCATCCCGAGCGGTCTACGCCTCGCGGGTGATCGTCACGTCGACGTGCAGCTTGCTCTTGTAGGGACCGGCGTACACCCCGCGCAGCGGCGGGACGTCGTCATAGTCGCGGCCGCGGCCGACGAGCACGTGGCGGTCGCCGATCTCGGCGTTGTTGGTGGGATCGAAGCCCTGCCAGTCGCCCGCGTACCACTCCACCCATGCGTGGGACTCGCCCTTCACCGGCACGCCGATCTCGGCGTTCGGCTTGGGGTGCAGGTAGCCCGAGACGTAGCGTGCGGGGATCCCGACCGAACGCAGCGCGCCGATCGTGATGTGCGCGATGTCCTGGCACACGCCTTTGCGCGCCTCCCACGAGTCCTTGGCCGCGGAGTGGGCCCCGGTGATGCCGGTGACGTACTCGACGGCATCCCCGATCGTCGACGCGATCTCGAGCGCGGCTCGGCCCGGGTGGTCGTTGCGCTCGGCGATGGCCGCGGCGATCTCGACGACCTCGGGGTGCGGTTCGGTGCGGTCGGTCTGCTCCATCTGCTCGACGGTCTCGACCGAGCGCAGCGCCTCCTTCTCGAGCCGCTCCCACGTGACGTCGGCGTGCTCGACCGGCCGCGGCCGCACCTCGACGAGGCTGCGCGCGGTGATGGTGAGCGACTCGTGCGACGACAGCACGTCGAACGAGCTCACCCGCGTGCCGAAGTAGTCGACGTACGAGCTGATCGCGGTCGACGGCTCGATGTCGAGCGACGAGCTGAGGACGAACTGGCTGTCGGTCGTGCCGGGCAGCATGCGGGCCTCGTTGTACGAAGCCGACACCGCGCCCTCGTAGCTGAACCCGGTGGCGTGCTCGATGCGCATGCGCTTCATGAGATCTCTCCGATCCAGCTCGGCTCGGCCTGTGTCGGGAAGAATCTGCCGCGGATCGCCTCCGACGCCTCGCGGGTCACCTTCTGCACCTTGTGCATGTAGGTCGGCAGTTCGTTCAGGATGTCGGGGACCGACGTGTACTCGAGGTCGTTGCGGATCCGCCCCAGTGCCCGCGTGACCTGGTTGGAGTGGCCGACGCGGTCGGTGCGCGGATCGATCGCGCTCATGCACGCCTCGGCCTGCGCGATCGAGTAGATGATCGACCGCGGGAACAGCCGGTCCAGCAGCAGGAATTCGGCCGCGTTGCTCGCGCTGGGGGTGCCGCGGTACGTGCGCAGGTACGCGTCGTACGCCCCGCAGGAGCGCAGGATCGTCGTCCACGACGGACCGGCGACCTCGGTGAGGGTGCGGGTGGCCAGCAGGCGCGCGGTCATGTCGGTGCGCTCGATGCTGCGACCGAGGGTGAAGAACTGCCACGACTCATCGCGGGATGTCGACGAGTCGACCACTCCCGTCGACAGCGCCGCGCGCTCGCGCACCCACTGGAAGAACTCGTGCACCTTGTCTGTCTGCAGGCGCCGCGGCATCCGGGCGTTGGTGGTGTTGAGCACCTCCCACAGCTCGGTCGAGACGATCTCGCGCGCACGGCGGGCGTTCTCGCGCGCCGCACCCATCGCGTACGCGATGCTCGACGGGTTCATGCGGTCGATGGCGAGCCGGGCCAGCACGTCCTCACGTCGCACGTGGGTCACGCCGTCCGGCGGGAACGACCCCATCACGTTCAGCAGCGAGCGGCAGGCGGTGTCCTCGTCGATCCAGCGGTCCTCGAGCAGCAGCTGCATGTGCACGTCGAGGATGCGCGCGGTGCCGTCGCTGCGCTCGATGTACCGGCCGATCCAGAACAGGCTCTCGGCGATCCGGCTCAGCATGAGGCACCTCCTCGGCCCGCGGGGCGCGGATGGTCGTGCGCGGCGGTCTCGTGGCCGGCAACGTGGCTGTCGGCGGCATCCCGGCCCTGCTGCTGTTGCTGCTCCTGCTGCTCCAGCCGGGAGCGCGGCCGGTCGTGCGGGCCGTGGTCGGGCGCGGGCTCGGGCCCGGCGTCCCCGGGATCGGCCGGGGGCGCCTCGGGCTCGGCGGCTTCGGTCTGCACCGCTTCGAGGCGGCGGGCCTCCTCCTCGAGCATCTCGTCGGTGATGACGGGAATCGCCTCGGTGATCGACGCCTGATCGGCCACGAGAGTGGCGAGGCCGTGACCCTGGCTGTACTCGACGTGGCCGGCAGCCGGCCCGCCGACCACCCAGGTGTCCTTGGATCCGCCGCCCTGGCTCGAGTTGACGACCAGCTGACCCTCGGGCAGCGCGACCCGGGTGAGGCCTCCGGGCAGCACCCAGATGTCGTCGCCGTCGTTGACGGCGAACGGCCTCAGGTCGGCGTGCCGGGGGCGGACGCCGTCTTCCACGAGCGTGGGGATGGTCGAGAGCATGACCACCGGCTGGGCGATCCAGCCGCGCGGGTCGGCGATGAGTCGCTTGCGCAGCTTGTCGAGCTCGGCGGGCGACGCGTCGGGGCCGACGACCAGACCCTTTCCTCCGGATCCGTCGACGGGCTTGACGACCAGCTCGTCGAGGCGGTCCAGCACCTCTTCGAGCGAGCCCGGGTCCTCGAGGCGCCACGTGTCGACGTTCTTGAGGATCGGCTCCTCCGACAGGTAGTACCGGATCAGATCGGGCACGTACGTGTAGAGCAGCTTGTCGTCGGCGACGCCGTTGCCGACCGCGTTCGCGATCGTGACATTGCCCAGGCGCGCCGCGAGCATGAGGCCGGGCGAACCCAGCATCGAGTCGGCGCGGAACTGCAGCGGGTCGAGGAAGTCGTCGTCCACGCGGCGGTAGATGACGTCGACACGGCGCGGGCCGCGTGTGGTCCGCATGAAGACCTTCCCGCCGGCGCACAGCAGGTCGCGCCCCTCGACGAGCTCGACGCCCATGAGCCGTGCGAGCAGCGTGTGCTCGAAGTACGCCGAGTTGTAGACGCCCGGGGTCATCACGACCACGTTCGGGTCGTCGACGCCGGGGGGCGCGGCGGCCTTGAGCGCGTGGAGCAGCTTGACCGGGTAGTCGCCGACCGGCCGCACCTGCATCGACACGAACAGCTCGGGAAGGGTCTGCGCCATCATCCGACGGTTCGAGATCACATAGCTGACGCCCGAGGGCACACGCACGTTGTCTTCGAGCACCCGCATCTCGCCGTGCTCGTCGCGAATGAGGTCGATGCCGGACACCTGGATCCGCACCCCGTTGGCGGAGTGGATGCCGGCGGCCTGGCGGTAGAAGTACTGCGACGAGGCGATCAGGGGTGCAGGCAGCACCCCGTCGCGGACGCAGTGCTGACGCCCGTACGCGTCGTCGAGGAAGGCCTCGAGAGCGCGGACGCGCTGCTTGACGCCCGCCTCGGTGGTGGCCCATTCGTCGTAGTCGATGATGCGGGGAACCGCGTCGATCGGGAACGGCCTCTCCTCCCCCGCGAAGTCGAAGGTGACACCCTGCGCCAGGTAGGAGCTGGCGAGCGAATCCGTGCGGCCCCGCAGCTCCTCCTGGGTCATCTGCGCCAGCGCCTGATGCAGCTCTCGGTAGGCCTCGCGCGACTGCGCCGGGCCCCCGGGAGCGCCCGGAGCACCGAACATCTCATCCCAGGGAGAGACGCCGGACGCGGTCTTGCGTGGCGTCGTGGTGGATCCGTATCCATCGAAGAGATCGCCCATATGCCCACCATAGTCAGCGGCCTGTTGCCGTGGTGTTTCGGTTGTGCACGCGCGCGGTCCGCGCTACGGTTCGCGCGCGTGCGGGCTCTCGCGCAGGTTCTCCCCGTGTCGTGTCGGCGCGCATCGCCGCATCCGTCCCCGGACCGTCACATCTCTCGCCCGGGGAGGCGGCGCGCGAAGCCTACGCTCGAAGAATGGCCCGACTCGCGCGCACCCCCCTGCTCGCCGCTGCCGCCGGCGCGGCTGCCGCTGTGCTGGGCGCGGGTCTCGGAGAGCTGACCGCGGCCGTGGTCGCTCCGGCGTCGAGCCCGTTCGCGGCGATCGGCGGCGCGCTCATCGACGCCGCACCGACCTGGGCGAAGGACCTCGCGATCGCGTGGTTCGGCACCGCCGACAAGATCGCCCTGCTGATCGGGATCGGCGTCGTGCTGGTCGCGGTCGCCATCGGCGCCGGCGTGCTCGAATGGCGGCGCGCCCCGTGGGGCTCCGTGGTGCTCGGCGCGGTGGGCGTGGCGGGAGCGGTCGTCGCCGTGACCCGCACCGACGCCGGGACCCTGTCGTGGGCGCCGGCCGCCGTCGCCGGGGTGACCGCGGCGATCGCGGTGCGCCTGCTGGTGCGGATGCTGCCGCGCCCCGCATCCGCACATGCGGAGTCCGCGCGCCCGGAGTCCAAGCGCCCCGAATCCGCGGATGCGAAGGCCATCGCCGCGGAGTCGGAACCCCTCCCCGGCGCGAGCCGCCGCGCCTTCCTGGCATGGTCGGGCGGCGCCGCGGTCGTCGGCGTGCTCGCCGCGATCGGCGGCAGCGCCATGCGGGCAGGGTCCGCCGCGGTCACCGTCGTGCGCGACGCGCTCCGACTGCCCGCGCCCGCCGTCCCCGCGCCGGCGGTGCCGGCGGCCGCCGAGCTGGGCATCTCCGGGCTGGCGCCGGTGATCACCCCGAACGCCGACTTCTACCGGATCGACACCGCGCTGGTCATCCCGCAGATCGATCCGGCGGACTGGCGGCTGCGCATTCACGGGATGGTCGAGCAGGAGGTCGTTCTGCGCTGGGACGAGCTGCTCGAGCTTCCCCTCGTCGAGAGCGCGACCACCCTGTGCTGCGTGTCGAACGAGGTCGGCGGCGGCCTGATCGGCAACGCGATGTGGCTCGGCTACCCGGTGCGCGACCTGCTCGCCCGAGCACGCCCGCTCGCGGACGCCGACATGGTGCTGTCACGGTCGATCGACGGCTTCAGCGCCTCGTCCCCGATCGAGGTGCTCACCGACGACCGCAACAGCCTGCTGGCGATCGGGATGAACGGCGAGCCGCTGCCCGCCCGCCACGGGTTCCCCGCGCGCTTAGTCGTGCCCGGCCTCTACGGGTACGTCTCAGCGACGAAGTGGGTCACCGAGCTCGAGGTGACGCGGTTCGACCGTGCGAACGCGTACTGGACCGATCGCGGCTGGAGCGAGCGCGGCCCGATCAAGCTGCAGTCCCGCATCGACGTTCCCCGGCGCGGCCGGACGATCGACGCCGGCGACACCGTCATCGCGGGGGTCGCCTGGCAGCAGCACACCGGGATCGCCGGCGTCGAGGTGCAGATCGACGAGGGCGCGTGGATGCCGGCGGATCTGGCCACCGCGATCAGCGACGACACGTGGGTGCAGTGGAGCCTGCCCTGGACCACGGCCTCCGGGGAGCACCGCGTCCGCTGCCGCGCGATCAGCGCGACCGGCGAGGTGCAGACCGGCGATCGTCAGGGCGTGATCCCCGACGGGGCGACCGGCTGGCACGAGGTGCGGGTCACCGTCTCCTGAGGGATCGCGGGCAGCGGTGTATGATCCGGTGTATGCAGCGGACGAACATCTACCTGCAGGAACGCCAGGCGGTCGCCCTGGATGCGCTCGCGGAGGCACGCGGAGTCTCGCGCGCCGAGGTGATCCGCGACCTCATCGATCGCGGACTCGACGCCTCCTCAGACACGAGCGCCGACCTTGCGGCCATCGACGAGACCTTCGGCGGCGCGCCGGAGTTCGCCGCGGCCAGTCGTCAGCCGTCTGAACGCGAGCGACACCTCGAGGAGATCGCCGGGTGATCCTCGTCGACACCGACGTACTGATCGCGCATCTGCGCGGCGTCCCGTCGGCTTCCCGGTGGCTCCACGACGCTCGGCGTGCGGGCCCGGTCCTCGTCAGCGTCGTCACGGTCGCCGAACTGACCGGGGGCATGCGCTCGGCCGAGCGAGCGACCGTGCGGCGCCTGCTCCGCGCGATCGACTCCGTACCGGTGACCGACCTCATCGCGCACCGTGCCGGCGACTTCCAGCGCGAGTACCGGCGCAGCCACCAGGGCATCGGCCTGCCCGACTACCTGATCGCCGCGACCGCCGAGATGCACGGCGTCCCGCTGGCCACGCTGAACGTGCGCCACTTCCCGATGTTCCCCGGCCTCGCGGCACCATTCACCGTCGCCTGAGGGCCCCGGCATCCGCGGGTCAGCCCTCGAGCACGACCTTGAGCTGCTCGATCGCCCAGTCCAGCTCGGTGGCGCGGATCACCAGCGGCGGCGCGATGCGGATCGTCTGCCCGTGGGTGTCCTTGACCATCACGCCGCGCGCGAGCAGCCGCTCGGACACCTCGCGACCGGTGCCGACGGTCGGGTCGATGTCGACCCCCGCCCACAGGCCCGCGACCCGCACGGCGGTCACGCCGTGGCCGATGAGCTCGGCGAGCTTCGCCTCGAGGTGCTCGCCGAGGGCGGCCGCACGCTGCTGGAACTCGCCGGACGAGAGCATCTCGACGACCCGGAGCCCGACGGCCGCGGCGAGCGGGTTGCCGCCGAACGTCGACCCGTGCTCGCCGGCGCGCAGCACCCCCAGGATGGCTTCGTCGGCGACGACGGCCGACAGCGGCAGGATGCCGCCGCCCAGCGCCTTGCCGAGCAGGTACATGTCGGGAACGACATCCTCCCGGTCGCACGCGAAGGTCGCGCCGACCCGGCCCAGGCCCGACTGGATCTCGTCGGCGACGAACAGCACGTTGCGCGCTGTGGTGATCTCGCGGACGGCGGCCAGGTATCCGTCGGGCGGGACGATGACGCCCGCTTCGCCCTGGATCGGCTCGAGCAGCACCGCCGCGGTGTTCTCGTCGATCGCCGCTTCCAGCGCGGCCGCGTCGCCGAACGGCACCGAGACGAACCCGGGCGCGTAGGGTCCGAAGTCGTCGTGGGCGGCGGGGTCGTCGCTGAAGCCGACGATGGTGGTGGTGCGGCCGTGGAAGTTGCCGCCGGCGACGACGATCGTCGCGGCATCCGGGGCGATGCCCTTGACCCGGTAGCCCCACGCACGCGCGACCTTGATGCCGGTCTCGACCGCCTCGGCGCCGGTGTTCATCGGCAGCACCAGGTCCTTGCCGCACAGGTCGGCGAGCGCGGCGGCGAACACGCCCAGCCGGTCGTTGTGGAACGCGCGGCTGGTGAGCGTCAGGCGGTCGAGCTGCTCGCTCGCCGCCGCCACGATCGCGGGATGCCGGTGGCCGAAGTTCAGGGCCGAGTAGGCCGAGAGCAGGTCGAGGTAGCGCTTGCCTTCGACATCCGTCACCCAGGCGCCCTCGCCGCGCGCCGCGACCACCGGCAGCGGGTCGTAGTTGCGGGCCAGGTGATCGGCCTCGGTGTCGATGATGCGGATCGCCGCGGTGGCGAGGGGTGATGCGTTGGTCATCGGCGCAGCTCCAGGGTGCAGCACTTGATCCCGCCGCCGCCGAGCAGCAGCTCGGAGAGGTCGACGAGGTGGGGGACGTATCCGCGCTCGCGCAGCTGGGCCTCGAACCCGGTGGCGCGCGGGGAGATGATCACGTTGCGGCCGTCGCTGGCCGAGTTGAGCCCGAACACGGCGCCGTCGGCGTCCGAGACCTGGATGGCGTCGGGGAACCGCTCGGCGAGGAGCTGCTGGCTGCGCTCGTCGAACGCGTGGGGCAGGTAGGCGATGTTGGCGCGCTCGACGCCGCCGGGGCCCTGCACGGGGTCGAGGACGCTGAGTGCCGTGTCGAGGTGGTAGAACCGCGGGTCGATCAGTGTGAGCGAGAGGACCTCTCGCCCGAACAGCTCTCGCAGCTCGCGGTGGCTGGCATCGGTGGAGCGGAAGCCGGTGCCGGCGAGGATCACATCGCCGGCCAGCAGGAAGTCACCCTCGCCCTCGTTCGTCTCGAGCGGCTCGGCGACCTCGAACCCGTTCGCGCGGAACCAGTCCATGAACGCCGGCCCCTCCGGCATCCGCTGCTCGTACCGGAACCTGGCGCCGTATGCGGTGCCGTCGATGAGGAACCCGCCGTTGGCGGTGTAGACCATGTCGGGAAGGCCCGGGATCGGGTCGATCAGGTGGACCTCGTGCCCAAGCGAGACGTACAGGTCGTAGAGGGTCTGCCACTGCCGCACAGCCTTGGCGGTGTCGGTCGGGTTGGCCGGCTCCATCCACGGGTTGATGGTGTAGCTGACCGTGAAGTGCTCGGGGCGGCACATCAGGTACCGGCGGTGCTGCTGGATCCGCTCGGGGGCGGAGGCGGAGGTGATGCGGGTCTCGGTCGCGGTAGTGGGCGTGGGCATGGCTGGCTCCTCGTGAGTGACGGGGCGGACGCTGTCCAGAGGCCCGGCGGAGCTGTGGAAGCCGTCGACACGGGCACGCCTGCTCCATATTCTCTCACGTGCCTGTCTGAGTGCCCGCACGACACCGGTCGGGGTGTCCGGACGCCCGGGCACCGGTGGACCGTGGCGGGGCGCGGGGGGTCAGGCCGCGTCGAACCCGCGCTCGCGGTACAGGTCGACGCTCTCGCGCAGGGCGCGCAGCACGTACGGAGGAAACGCCATGCCCTGCTCATGCGCCCACAGCAGTTCAGCCTCGATCCGCCCGACCTCGCGCGCGTACTTCTCCAGATCGCGGTCGTACCCGAGCGCGACGGTGACACCGCCCGCCTGCGCCCGGTACCGCTGCTGGTGGTTCGTGCCCACGAGGTCATAGGTGCGCGAGCGCAGCACGCGCGCGAGATGCAGCTGCCAGGGACGCAGCTCGCCGCTGCGGACCAGGGCGGTCGCCGACATCCGGTAGAACGCGAAGTGCCCGGGCTCCTGCTGCTTGATCGGCGAGACGATCGTCTCGGCGATCGCGTGCTCGCCCATCTCGAGCATGCCCTCGTTGATCGTGTTGTAGGCGAGCACCGCCTGCCGCTCGGTGCTCGCACCGGTCAGGTAGTACAGCAGCCGGGCGATGTCCTGGATCGACGAGAAGTGCGCCAGCGCCCCCATGATCTTCATCGACGTCGACACCTCGAGCTCGGGCTCGGCGGCAGGCCGTCCCAGATCCTGCTGCAGCCGATCGAGGATGAGGCCGTGCTGGATCTCCTGCGGCTGCCACACGTCGGCGTAGAAGAGGCGGTCGACCTCGCTGACATCGGGCAGCAGGACGAGCAGCTCGAGCACGTTGCGGTCGACTTCGAGCTCGACCCGCGCCAGGTAGTCGATGACGTGCCCGTAGCGCTCGGCGACGGCTCCAGGGTCGT
>JAUHYM010000057.1 GCA_030426515.1 Actinomycetes bacterium | reverse complement strand
CCTTCGTGACCGCGTTCCGCTGCGCCAACGTGAGCTCCATCCTCGATGATCACGCGGGCACTCCTGGATGAGTCAACGAATACCGGCACGCGGGCATCTTCCATGAGTCAACGCGGCGATTTCATCCGGCGCCGGGGAGGAGGTAGCATTGTTGATCGCGCCTCCGGTCGACTGATCAAGCTGGGCGGGTGCGCACTGGCGAGTTACCCAAGCGGCCAAAGGGATCTGACTGTAAATCAGACTGCACTGCATTCGGGGGTTCGAATCCCTCACTCGCCACACTGTCGCCGAGAGCCTCCCCCTGTGGGAGGCTCTCGGCGTTTCCGACGGCGGATGCCGCCGCGCCGGCGCAGTACCGTGGAGCCGTGACATCCTCTCCAGACCTGCTCGCCCTCGCCGTCGACATCGCCTGCGAGGCGGGAGAACTGGCGCACCGCCGACGCAGCGAGGGCGTCGCGATCGCGGCGACGAAGTCGGCTCTCGCCGACATCGTCACCGAAGCCGACCGCGAGGTCGAGAATCTCATCCGCGAACGTTTGCGCGCCGAGCGCCCGGATGACGGGTTCCTCGGGGAGGAGTCCGGACCGGAGCGCGGCTCGTCAGAGTTCACGTGGGTGGTCGACCCGATCGATGGCACCGTCAACTACGCCTACGGGATCCCCGCCTATGCGGTCAGCGTGGCCGTCGTGGCGGGGGAGCCCGACCCTCGGACGTGGGAGGCGCGGGCAGGTGCCGTATACGCACCGGCGATCGGCGAGCTGTTCACCGCGGCCCGTGGCCACGGCGCCCACCTCGCCGGAGTGCCGCTGCACGTCAACGACGAGATCGGACCGGCGGGCGCTCTCATGGCCACGGGCTTCGGATACGACCCCGACACACACGCTCAGGATCTCGCACGACTGGGCCGCGCGATGCCCCTGGCCCGCGACATCCGTCGCATCGGCGCAGCGTCGCTGGATCTCGCCTACGTGGCCGCGGGCCGACTCGACGCGTACTTCGAGCGCGGCCTGCAGCCGTGGGACCATGCCGCCGCCGGACTCGTGGTCGCCGAGGCGGGCGGGCGCATCGGCGGTTTCGCCGGGGCCCCTGCGGGCCGGACGATGACGATCGCCGCATCGTCGGAGCTGTTCGACCGCATCGAGCGCGCCATCGAACATTAGAGTGCCGTCATCTTGACGGCGCGCCGGGGCCCTTGGATTGGATTCTCAGGTTCGCTTCGCTATCGTTTACCCAATCGTTACCATTCGCGCCCGAACGCGAACCAGACGATGAGAAGCCGTCCGCCCGTTGCCTCCCGAGCGACACGACCCGAAACTCGCACCACTTGTCTCCCGACACCCCCCTGCCTGAGCGCGCGCCCTCGCATCGATCGGAACGCGCTCGTACCGCGCCCGTCGACGTCTCCGCGACAGACACCGGCATGACGCGTGCCCAGTGGCGCCGCCGCGCAACGGGCGAGATCCCCGCGCAGCCGATCGCGTCGAGCGAGACAGTGGCGCAGACACCGTCTGAGGCCGCGGACCCGCAGCCGATGACCCGCCGCCGCCTGCGCACCGGGTCGCAGCCCGTGGTCACGGATGCTGCACCCGCTGTCGAGACGACCGCGTCGGCCCACGACGCGCCGATGACGGAGCCGACCGAGTCGGTTGATGAGTTCGAGGCCGCCGCGCGCCTTTTCCGCTTCGCCACGGCCACCGACACCGTGACGGTTCCTGCCGCCGCGTCCGAGGAGCCTGCCGCACCCGAGACCTCCACCGACGTCGTCTCGACCGCCCACGTGGCGTCGGGCCGCCGCCGCCCGACCGGGGCATCGTTCCGCCGAGTCGCCGCCGCCGGGTTCTCCATGGGCGCGATGACCGTCGCAGGGCTCCTCGCGATCGGGCTCACGACGCCCGCGCAGGCCGTTGCGGCCGGCACCGCGAACGAGACCGCGCTCGCCGCGCCCGCTGAAGAGACCACTGCGGGCGTCGCGGCCGAGGACATCCAGGCGTACGTCGCTCCGGCCGACGTCGAGTCCGTCGACCTGAACCGCCCCGAGGACTACAAGGCCGAGACGATCGCCGACATCGCGGCCGACTCGGGCATCTCCAACTTCTCCTCGCTCTTCACCAACGACCCCGACAGCGCGGTCCAGTGGCCCTTCGCGGTGGGCGTGACGATGAGCTCCGGCTACGGCTGGCGCTGGGGTCGCATGCACGAGGGCATCGACTTCACTCCGGGAACCGGCGCTCCGATCCAGGCCATCGCCGACGGTGTCGTGCGGATCGCGACCGAGGCGGGCGGTGCGTACGGCGTCCACGTCATGATCGATCACGTCATCGACGGTCAGGTCGTGACCAGCCATTACGCGCACATGCAGTACGGCTCGCTGAGGGTGAGCCCGGGCCAGCACATCACGGTGGGCACGGTCATCGGGTCGGTGGGCAGCACTGGCCGCTCCACCGGACCGCACCTGCACTTCGAGATCCTCCAGGGCGGGACGACCCCCGTCGACCCGCTGCCGTGGCTGAGGTCACACGCCGGGGGGTGACCTCGGTTTCAGGAGGAGCCCAGGCCTCTGGTATCCTCTTCTAGTTGCCCGCATGCGGGTAGCACGCCCCGATAGCTCAGTGGCAGAGCACTTCCATGGTAAGGAAGGGGTCGTCAGTTCAATCCTGACTCGGGGCTCGCAGAATCCGGTTTCGACCGGTCCCATGCGACCTGGCAGGGTAGCTCAGTTGGTGAGAGCGCACGACTCATAATCGTGAGGTCGCGGGTTCAAGCCCCGCTCCTGCTACAGATCGAAACCCCCGGCGAGCCCGGGGGTTTCTCCGTTCCGAGATGCGGATGCGGCGCTCATCGCGAGAGCAGCTGTCGGCGCACGACAGCGGCGCTCCATCGCCCGAGAGCCGCGCCCGCGACGGTGTCCGAGATGTGGTGCTGGCCGCGGTAGACACGCGAGAACGCGATCGCGCCGGGGATCCCGTACCGTAGGACCGGGCCGAACAGCCGTGCGCCGCCGGCGGCGTGACGATCGATGAGATCGGCGAGTGTGCCGTGGAGCGCGAAGGCGGCCGCGGTGTGTCCCGACGGGAACGATGACGTGGCGTGCGGCTGCTCCGGGCGCCAGACGCGCACGGGTCGTGGTCGTCCGACGAGGGCCCCGGATGCCAGGAAGCACGCGGTCTCGAGCGCGATCGCCGCCGCAGGGGCGACCGCGAAGCGGGGGTCGCGGGTCGCCGCGAAGACGACGACGCACCAGATCGTCCCACTCGCCACGGTCTGGGCCACCCCGGAGTACCAGGAGAGCGGGGCGGTGATTCTGTCGATCAGGTCGCGGTGCTCCGTCTCGTCGCCGGGGCTCGTCGCCGCCACGGCATCCCCGCCTTCCGAATGGTGGCCGGCGGCCTTCTGGAGGGCGCGCACGGGCCTGTCCTCGCCCGGGTCATCGCCGAGCAGCCGAATGGCGCGGCCCGTCGCGGCGAGAACGGCGATGGCGCCGAGCGCGGGCAGCACGACGCTGCGAACAAGCGGCATGACCGGAGCCTAGTGCAGGGGCGGGTAGGGTTGCGGGGTGTCCGCCCCCGACTCGAGCCCCGTCCAGGCAGCCCGGCCGGGCGCCGTCTACTTCATCGGTCGTGCCGTGCTGCGCCCGCTGTTCTGGCTCGTCTACCGGCCGCGCGTCGTCGGTCGCGAGAACGTCCCGCCCCAGGGCCCGGTGCTGCTCGCGAGCAACCACCTCGCGGCGCTCGACACGGTCATCATCCCGACATCGGCGCCCCGACCGGTGCAGTTCCTGATCAAGTCGGCGTACTTCACGGGATCGGGATGGCTCGGCCGGTTCCGGCGATGGTTCTTCACGTCGATCGGCGGGGTGCCGGTGCGCCGCGCGTCCGGCCGCGACGCGCGCGCCGCGCTCGATGCGGGCAGCAGCATCCTTCGCGCCGGCAGTGTGTTCGCGATCTTCCCCGAGGGCACCCGGTCGCGAGACGGCAAGCTGCACGACGGTCACGGCGGCGCTGCGTGGATGGCACGCGACACCGGTGCCCGGATCGTTCCCGTTGGTCTGATCGGCACGGGCGAGGTCACGCCGTTCGGCTACCTTCGGCGCGACCGGCCGCGGCTCGAGGTGCACTTCGGGCGGCCTCTGGACCTGTCCGACCTCGACGGCGTCGCGCACGGTGTCGCACGCCGCGAGATCACCGAGCGGATGATGGCGGCGATCGCCCAGCTGAGCGGCCAAGAGCGGTCGGGCAGCGTCAACGCGACCTCGCGCGACTGACCTCGAACGCCGCGGCGATCACCTCACGCGAGCATCGCCAGCGTCGCCATGGCCGCGTTGTGGCCGCCGATCCCGCTCACGGCGCCGCCGCGACGGGCGCCCGACCCGCACAGCAGGATCTGCTCGTGCGCGGTCGCGACGCCCCACCGCTGCGCGGGCGTCTCGAGCGGCTCGTCGTCGTCGGCCCACGGCCACGACAGTGCGCCATGGAAGATGTCGCCGCCGACCATGCCGAGCGCCGATTCCAGGTCCCCGGTGGTGCGCGCCTCGATACACGGTGACCCGTCCGGCGCCTGGGCGATGCAGTCGCCGATCGGCTCGGCCAGGACCGCGTCGAGCGAGGTCTGCGCCGCCCGCAGCAGGGCATCGCGCATCGAGTCCGGGTCCGCGTCCTCGAGGAGGCGATGCGGGACGTGCAGCGCGAAGAGCGTGAGCGTCTGCGCCCCGCGCGCGCGAAGCTCCGGGCCGAGGATCGACGGATCGGTGAGCGAGTGGCAGTAGATCTCGGCGGGCAGCGGATCGGGGATGCCACCGGACGCGGCGGTCGCATGCGCCTGATCGAGCTGCGTCATGGTCTCGTTGATGTGGAACGTTCCCGAGAACGCCGCCTGTGGCGATACCGATGCATCGCGCAGGCGCGGCAGGCGGTTCAGCAGCATGTTGACCTTCAGCTGCGCACCTTCGGGCGGCGTCTGCCGCGCCATCGTGCCGTCCTCGTCGAGCAGGCCGTCGAGGACCGCCGGTCCCACGCCGCTCAGCACGACCCGTCCGTGGAGTCGTGTGCCGTCCGCGGTGATCACGTCGCCGTCCGGCGTGACCGAGGTCACAGTGGTGCTCGTGCGCACGTCCACACCGGCGGCCTCGGCGACCCGCGCCAGCTCCCCGGAGACCTGACCCATGCCGCCGATCGGGACGTCCCAGTCGCCCGTGCCGCCGCCGATGACGTGATAGAGGAAGCAGCGGTTCTGCCGCAGGCTCGCATCATCGGACGACGCGAACGTGCCGATCAGCCCGTCGGTCAGCGCGATGCCCCGCGCGATGTCGCTGCGCAGGTCTCGCCGCAGCATCTCGCCGAGCGGCCGTTCGACGATGTCGCTCCAGAGCGCGTCGTCGCCGAGATGCGCGCGCACGGCGCTGCCGCGGGCGAGCGGTGCGGTGACGCCTGGGAACAGCGCGCGAGCCAGCGGGCCGATCCTGGCGCCGAACGCGGCGTAGCGCTCTGCCTCAGCGGCGTCTCCGGTCGTCCGAAGAAACGACGCGGCTGTCGCGGCGGCGTCGCCCGTATCCACGAGGATGCCGCGTGCGGGGTCGCTGGGGTCGGGCGTGTATGACGAGTACCGTCGTCGTCTCAGGTCGACCCTCAGCCCGAGATCGTCGATGATGCGGCGGGGGAGCAGGCTCACCAGATAGGAGTACCGAGACAGCCGCGCATCCACACCCGGCCACGGGCGCTCCGAGACGGCCGCGCCGCCCACATGGTCGAGGCGCTCGAGGATCACCACGCGCTTTCCGGCGCGCGCGAGGTAGGTCGCGGCGACGAGCGCGTTGTGGCCGCCGCCGACGATGACGACGTCGAAGCTGGTGGTCATGGTGTCCTCTCATCGGGGGTGCCGAAGCCGGCAGGAGCGGGGAGGCCCAGCTCGTGGGCGAGCGCGTCGCGCGCCGCGTGCCATCCGACCATGCCGTGCACGCCGGGCCCGGGCGCGACCGACGCCGAGCACAGGTAGACCCCCGGCAGCGGTGTGCGCCAGGGGTGGGAGGAGAGCACCGGCCGACGGACGAGCTGCGGCAGCGACACGGCCCCGGCCGCGATGTCGCCGCCCGGGGTGTTGGGGTTGTGGGCCGCGACGGCCGCGGCATCCCGCGTCGAGACCGCGACGATCGTGTCGCGGAAGCCCGGCGCGAACCGCTCGATCTGCGCGAACACGGCCTGGGTGACGTCCGCCCGCGAGCCCGACGGCACATGCGTGTAGGCCCACAGCGTGTGCATGCCCTCGGGGGCCCGGGTCGGGTCGAACAGCGACGGCTGAGAGATCAGCACGTAGGGGCGCGCAGGATGCCGACCATGAGCGACCTCGCGCTCCGCGTGTGCGAGCTCGGCCCGAGAGCCGCCGACGTGCACGGTGCCTGCCGCGTGGAGTCGAGCGTCCGCCCACGGCACCGGCGCGTTCAGGGCGAGGTCGAGCTTGGCGACCCCGTTGCCGTAGCGGAACGACGCGAGCGCGCGGCGGTACCCCTGCGGCAGTCGGTCGCCCGCCAGACCGAGCAGGGCGCGCGGAGTGACATCGAGCATCACGATCTGCGCGTCGGCCACCTGGTCGAGCGAGGCGACATCCACCTCGGTCACGATCTCGCCGCCGTGGGCGCGGATGTCGTCGGCCATCGCCTCGGCGATCGCCTGAGACCCGCCGACCGGAATCGGCCAGCCACGACGGTGGGCGAGGGCCGTCAGCAGCAGGCCGGTCGCGGTCGAGCCGAGGCTGGGGAGGGGATGGATGGCGTGCGCCATGGCGCCGGTGAGCAGCGCGGGCGCGGCATCCTCGCGGAATCGCGCGTTCCACAGCCCCGTGCCCTGCTCGACCATCGAGCGGCCGAATCGCGTGGCGGTGCGCAGGTGGCGAGGGAGAGGGAGCGCAGGTGCGCCCGTGAATGCCGTGACCTCTTCGGCTCGGTTCACCAGCGGGTCGAGCAGCCTGCGGTAGGCCCGACCGTCGCGTCCGAGCTCGTCTGCCGTCCGAGCGAGGTCCCGGAACGCGAGGGCGCTGCGTCCTCGCTCGAGAGGCTGTGCGAACGAGACGTCGGGTACGGTGAACGCGACCCGGCTCTCGAGATCGAAGGCGCGGAAGAACGGCGACGCGAGCGCCAGCGGGTGCACCGCGGAGCAGACGTCGTGCCGGAAACCGGGAACCGTGAGCGCGGCGGTGCGCGTTCCGCCACCGATGGCGCTCTCGCGCTCGAGCACCCGCACCGCGAGGCCGGCGCGCGCGAGGATCACCGCGGCCGCGAGCCCGTTGGGGCCCGATCCGACCACGACCGCGTCCGGGTGTGGCATGGGATGTCAGGTGGCGACGAACGGCAGCAGGACCTCGTTGACCTGGTCGGCGTGGGTCCACAGCATCCCGTGCGGCGCGCCCTCGAGCTCGACGTACTGCGCGTCGGGCAGCAGCGTGCGCAGCCGACGCGACGAGTGCTCGATCGGGACGTTCGCGTCGGCGGTGCCGTGCAGGATCAGCGTCGGCACGTCGATCCCCGCCACATCGGCGCGGAAGTCCTCCAGCCACGCGGGTATCGCGTCGACGGTGGCCAGCGGCGATGCCTGGGCGCCGACGGCGCGGAAGGCCGCCAGGGCCTGCTCGCTGATCCGGTCGCCGAGGTTCTCGTCCACCGCGAAGAACGTGTCGAGGAACGAGGAGACGAAGGCGAAACGGTCGTCGCGCGCGGCCGCGATCAGCCCGTCGAACACCTCCTGCGGCACGCCATCGGGGTCGTCCTCGGTCTGCAGCAGGTGCGGGGCGATGCCCCCGAGCAGCGCCGCCGCGCGCACCCTGTCGGAGCCGTGACGGGCGAGGTAGCGGACGACCTCGCCTGTGCCCATCGAGAACCCGACGAGGGCGACGTCGTGAAGATCGAGCGCCTCCAGGATGGCGTGCAGGTCCGCGGCGTACGTGTCGTAGTCGTGGCCCGTCGCCGCCTTGTCGGATGCGCCGAAACCGCGACGGTCGTAGGTGATCACCCGGTGTCCCGCCGCGAGCAGCGCGGCCGACTGCTTCTCCCACGACGCGCCGTTGAGCGGGTAGCCGTGAATGAGGACGACGGGGCTGCCCGCCCCGTGGTCTTCGACGTACAGGCGGATGTCGGCGCCGTTCTCCTGGCCGACCGTGATCATCGTCATGCGGGTTCCCTCCGGGGTCTCGTCCATCGTCGCGCACCTGCCGCCAGGGTGCCAGCGGGTGCGCGCTATCGTCAATGCATGCCCGAGACCGCTCCTTCGTCGACGCAGCGCACGCTCGTCACTCTCGCAGCCGCGGCCGTCGTGCTCGCGGCACTCTTCTTGGCGCGGGACATCGTCGGCCCCCTCGTCCTCGGAGCGGTGCTCGTCATCATCTGCGATCCGGTCCGGATTCCGATCGAGCGTCGCGGATGGCCGCGCTGGGCGGGCACGACCGCGGTGATCGTGGTCGCGTACCTCGTGCTCGCCGTGATGGGCGTGCTCCTGTGGGTCGCCGGCGTCCAGTTCGCCCAGCTCGTGCGTGACTCCGCGGACCAGCTCCGCCAGACCGGCGACGACATCGTCGCCTGGCTCAGGTCGCTCGGTCTCGAGGCGCAGGCCGCCGAGGTCGTCAACGACATCTTCGAGCCGAGCGCCCTGCTCTCGCTCGTCGGGTCACTGGGCGGCACCGTCCTGGCCGTGGCGACAGCGCTGTTCTTCGTGTTCGCGTACATCATCTTCATGGCCGCGGACGCCGCCCGCTATGGCGACGCCGAACGGGCTTTCGGGGCGGCGCGGCTGCCCACGATCACGCGCGTCCGGAGGTTCAACGTCGGTGTGCGGCGCTACTACCTGGTCAACGCCACCTTCGGGGCCATCGTCGCGGTCATCGACGGGCTCGCGCTGTGGGCGGTGGGGGTCCCCGCGCCGGTGGTGTGGGCGGTGCTCGCGTTCGTCACCAACTTCATCCCGAACATCGGCTTCGTCATCGGGCTCATCCCCCCGGCCCTGCTCGCGCTCGTCGTGGGCGGCTGGCCGCTGATGCTGCTGGTGATCGCGATCTACTGTGTCGTCAACGTCACGCTCCAGGTCCTCGTCCAGCCGAAGTTCGTCAGCGACGCGGTCGACCTGAGCCTGACGCTGAGCTTCTTCTCGGTCATCTTCTGGACGTTCATCATCGGCCCCCTCGGCGCGATCCTGTCGATCCCGCTGACCCTGCTCACCCGCGCCGTGGTGCTCGAAGGCGACGACCGGGCCGGCTGGCTGCGGTGGCTGTCGGGCGACCGCAGCGTCGCGCCGTCGACGGCGTCACCGCGCCCTGCCGCGGTGGCAGGCCCTCCCGAACACGACGAAGGCCGCACGCCCTGACGGACGAGCGGCCTTCGCCTGCGGGTCTCACCCGCGAAGGGTGATCAGCCCAGGGCCTTGGCCTTGAGCTTCTCGTACTCCTCGGTGGTGATGGTGCCGGCCTTGAGCAGCTCGGCGGCGTGCGCGATCTCCTCGCTGGGCGTCTTCGACGCGGCGACCTGCTGGATGTACGCGTCGGTCGCGTCCTTGGCCTTCTGCGCCTCGGCGGCGCTGCGCTCGCTCATGCTGCCGCCGCGGGCGATGAGGTACACCAGCGCGGTCAGGAACGGCACGAAGAGCAGGAAGACGATCCACACCGCCTTCCACCAGCCGCTCAGCTTGTGGTCACGGAAGAGGTCCATGATGATCGAGAACAGTGCGATGAGGTACGCGACCCACGCGAAGATGAACACGGACCACCAGAAGATGTCCCAGAAGCTTTCCCAGAAGCTCATTTGACGTTCCTTTCAGAGGGGGGATGACCCTGCGTTCGCGCAGGATTCCACGTCAAGAATGCCCTACGCGCGGCAAAACGCCACCCTCGGGCGCCACGTGTCGCCCGACCGGTCGCTTCCGCGGCCGCGCGGCGCGCGTCCCCGCGGGGGCCGGTGCCGCGGATAACCTGCGGCACATGACCATGGAGCGATGGGAACGTGTGACCTACTGGCCGCTCATCGCGGCGGCCGTGCTGTTCATCGTGGCCTATTCCTGGCAGGTGATCGCCGACCTGTCGGGGGTGTCGCACACCATCGCGCGGTTCGTGATGTTCGGCACGTGGATCGTCTTCGCCGGCGACTACGTCGTGCGTCTGATCATCGCCGAGCGCCGTCTGCGGTGGTTCTGGCGTCACAGCTTCGACCTCCTGGTGGTCGTCCTGCCCGTCCTGCGCCCCCTGCGCCTCCTCAAGGCACTCACCCTGGTCTCCACCCTGCAGCGCACGGTCGGCACGCAGCTGCGCAGCAGCATCGCGATCTACGGGTCCGGCGCGGCGCTGGTCCTGGTGTGGATCGCCGCGCTGTCCGAACTCGAAGCGGAGCGGGACGCGCCAGGCGCCAACATCCTCACTTTCGGGGACGCGCTGTGGTGGGCCATCGTGACGATCACCACGGTCGGCTACGGCGACTTCTACCCGGTCACCGGCTGGGGGAGGGGTATCGCGGCGCTGCTGATGGCCGGAGGCATCGCGGTCGTGGGCGTCGTGACCGCGACGCTGTCGTCGTGGATCATCGAGCGGGCCGCCGGCGCCTCCGGGCAGGAACGGGCAGATGACGCCGAGGCGGCGACGCGCGGTCAGATTCGGGAGCTCTCGCAGCAGATCGCGCTCATGTCGTCGCGGCTGGGCGACCCGCCGCCAGGCGAGACCCGGTCACCGGGCTAGGCTTGACGAGCGGCCGCGGCCGCGCCCTGTCATCGAACGGGAAGAGAGCGGCCATGAGCCAGACACCTCCGGGGTGGTACGACGACGGCCAGGGGCGCCTGCGCTGGTGGGACGGCACCCAGTGGACCGAGCACACCCACGACCTTCCGGCGGACTCGTCGGCGCCACAGGGACAGGCCGCGGCGGGCACCGCGCCGGCCGCCAGTGAGGGGCAGCACGACGAGGGCCAGACCATCGAGGGCCAGACCGTCGAGGCACAGAGTGCCCTCGACCCTGCCGCCGCGCTCGGCCTCGGGGAGCCGCCCGCAGCGGGAGTCCCCGACTACTCCTCGTACGGTGCGACCGACACCGGCAGTGCGCCCGCCGGCTACCCGGGCGGATACGTGGGCGATGAGCCGCCGAAGAAGTCGCGCGTCTGGGTGATCCCCGTGATCATCATCGGGGCTGTCGTCGTGCTGATCGCTCTGGTCGCGATCCTCATCCCGATGCTGGTCGGCCTGTTCGCCAGCACGACGACCACGGCCGGAGGCACCTCCGTCGAAGGCTCCACGGGCGACGAGCGTGCCGCCGCGACGGCGGTCGAAGACTACGACGACGCGTGGGACGACGCCGACTGCGCCCTCCTCGAGCGGGTCACGACCGCCGACTTCCGCACCTTCCAGGGGCTCGACGACTGCGAGGTGTTCGTCGCTACCGCCGAGCAGTTCGACGCCGCCGCCGACGACTACGAGGTGACCGTCACCGACATCACCGCGGGAGACGGGTTCATCACCGTCGTCACCGAGGAGACCTTCCTCCAGGTGGTCGGCGAAGACGGCTCCGAACTCGACACGCCGCTGCCGGGCAGCGTGTCGTACGTGTACACACTCGTCAACGAAGACGGGGTCTGGCTCATCGACGATCTCATCGAAGGATGACGGCCGCCGAGGCGGGGGTCCGCCGCGGACCCCGATTCATCCTGACCTGCATCGGGATCGGACTGGCCGCCGGACTCCTGTCGGGACTGTTCGGTGTCGGCGGCGGCACCGTCATCGTTCCCATGCTGGTGCTCCTGGCCGGTTTCGGTCAACGGCTGGCGGCGGGCACGTCGCTGGCGGCGATCGTCCCCACGGCTACCGTGGGAGTCATCTCGTACGCGGCCAGCGACTCCGTCGCCTGGATACCCGCGCTCATCCTCGCGGCGGGAGCGGTGCTGGGAGCGCAGGTCGGCACGTGGCTGCTGCCGCGCCTGTCTCAGACGGTGCTGCGCTGGGGATTCATCGGCTTCCTCGCGATCGTCATCGTCAACCTGTTCATCGTGATCCCCTCGCGGGACGCCGAGCTCGAATTGACGCTTCTCACGGGGGTGCTCCTGGGGCTGGTGGGCATCGTCACGGGTGTGCTCGCGGGCCTGCTGGGTGTCGGCGGCGGCATCATCGTCGTCCCCGCGCTGATCATGCTGTTCGGCACCAGCGACCTCGTGGCCAAGGGAACGTCCCTGCTCATGATGATCCCGACCGCGATCTCCGGAACGATCGGCAACTTCCGACGCCACAACGTCGACCTGTTCGCGGCCATCCTCATCGGCGCCGCCGCCTGCACGACGACGGCGCTCGGCGCCTGGGTGGCGACGCTGCTCGACCCCTTCGCGGCGAACGTGCTGTTCGCGGCGTTCCTCGCGTTCATCGCCATCCAGATGGCCGTCCGCACGATCCGCGCGCGTCGCAAGAACACGTGAGCGTGAGGGCCGGTGAGGCGCAGGCACCGGTCGAATAGGATGGCCGGGTGCCTGTGAACCCTGAACTGATCGGTCGTGCCTTCGCGCCGACCGCGCCGTACCTGGTCGGCCGTGAGAAGGTGCGCGAGTTCGCGCGTGCCGTGTTCGCGGACGACCCGCAGCATCACGATCCGGCCGCCGCGCAGTCGCTCGGCTACGCCGATGTGGTCGCGCCGCCGACGTTCGCGATGGTGATCCAGGACCTCACCCTGCAGCAGCTTCTGGCGGAGCCGGACGCCGGGATCGAGCTGTCCCGCGTGCTGCACGCCGAACAGAAGTTCCGCTACTCCCGCCCGATCGTGGCGGGCGACGAGATCACCGGTCGGCTGTCGGTCACCGGCATCCGCACCGTCGGCGGCAACGCGATGGTCACCAGCGAAGCCGAGATGACGGATGCCACAGGCACCCACGTCGTCACCGCGACCTCCGTCCTCCTGGTGGGAGCTGACGCATGAGAAGCCCTATGTCAAGCCGCGTTGGTTTTGGGTGCGAGGTAGGGCTGGAGTGCGCGGTGTCGCGCGGGGTTGTAGGGCTCGTTGTTTTGCCAGCAGTGCCAGATGATGGTGAGCCATGCGCGGGCGAGGATGCGGACGGCGTGGGGGTGGTCGTGTC